>NZ_JCALCL010000006.1:0-326857 GCF_059812325.1 Mycobacterium sp. NGS61 | reverse complement strand
ATTGGTGGGGGTCTTGGTGGTGCCGTTGGTGCTGGTGGCCAGGTGGGTGGCGCTGTCGGTGTTGGTGGGCAGGCTGGTGGTGCCATCGGTGGGGGTCTTGGCGGTGGCATAGGTGCCGGTGCTCAGGCCGGTGGCGCTGTCGGTGGTGTTGTTGGTGGTCAGGCCGCTGCCGGTATCGGCGGCCAAGCTGCTGCCAGCGCCGCAGGGCACGCCGGTCTCGCCGGGCAAGCCGGCCTTGCCGGTCAAGCTGGTCTCGCCGGGCAAGCCGGCCTTGCCGGTCAAGCTGGTCTCGCCGGGCAAGCCGGCCTTGCCGGTCAAGCTGGTCTTGCCGGGCAAGCCGGCCTTGCCGGTCAAGCTGGTCTTGCCGGTCAAGCCGGCCTCGCCAGCCAAGCTGGTCTTGCCGGGCAAGCCGGCCTCGCCAGCCAGGCGGGCGTCGCTGGTCAAGCCGGTGTAGCCAGCCAGGCGGGCATCGCCAGCCAGGCCGGACTCGCCGGGCAGGCGGGCGTTACCAGCCAGGCGGCTCTCGCCGGTCAGGCCGCGGCAAGCCAACCCGCGTTGATCGCCAGCGAAGGCGCAGCGCTGAATGGTGCTGGTACTGCCCACGTCGGGGGACCGTTGGGCGGTGTCGGCGTCGGGGGTCAGGCCGGTGCTGCCGGTAGCGCCGGACTCGGTATCGGCGGCGGCGGAAATGCCCCCCTCAGTGGCCACCCGAACCCGCAACCGGCCGCTGCAACCGGTGCGGCCGGCGCAGGTGCCGGCGTCCAGGCGGGGCCTGGCGGTGCCGCAGCGACCGGAGCGGGCGGCGCAGTGGCCGGCGGTGCCACCGGACCCGGCGGCGTCGCGACGAACCCAGGCACCCACGGCGGGCCCGCGGCAGGCGGACACGGCGACATCCTCGGTCAGGAAGGAACCGTGCTCGGCGGCGGTGCCGGAGCGGGCGCCGGAGCCGCCGGTGGCGCAGGAGCTGGAGCTGGAGCTGGTGCCGGCGCTGGAGCTGGAGCGGGTGCCGGCGCTGCCGGTGGAGCTGGCGCAGGTGCGGGTGGCGTCGGCCCGAGTGAACACGGATCGACGGTCCCCGCAGGTCAGGGCCCGGTCATCCAAACCGGCGGTGCCGGCACCGGCGGTGCGGGCAGCACGACACCGGGCGGCCACGGCCCCGTCATCCAGACGCCAGGTGGGTCGACGGGTCACGAGACCACGCCGGGCGGTGCTCATCCGCCGGTGATCAACGCGCCGGCCCCGCACACCCCGACGCCGCAGACCGAGACGCCGACCCCGGCGCACCCGGCACCGGCCGAGCACGCTCCGACGCCCGCGCCGCAGCAGCACGAGCCGGTCCAGCAGCCGACCCACCACGAGCCGCAGAGCCCGTCGGTGTTCGGCCACGAGCCGGCCGGGCACACGCCGCCGGCGCACACCGAGCCGCAATCGCACGGTCCGGCTGAACACCACGGGTTCTGATTCGGCGACCTGACAGACAACCGGCGGGGACCTTCATGGTCCCCGCCGGTTTGTCCGCATAACGTGATCGGAAAGCACGCGATCAAGAAAGTGGGGCGGCGCGGTGACGCAAGCTGATGACCCGCGTCGGGTCAGCGTGATCGTCGAACTGATCGACCACACCGTCGCGATCGCCGAGCTGCACGGGCGCAGTGACATGGTGCAGCGCCTGCGACGGGCGCGCGAGCGGATCAGCGACCCGCGAATCCGTGTGGTGATCGCCGGTCAGCTCAAACAGGGCAAAAGCCAACTCCTCAATTCGTTGCTGAATCTGCCGGTGGCACGGGTCGGTGACGACGAGGCCACCGTCGTGATCACAAGCGTGAGTTATGCGGCTCAACCATCAGCGCGACTTGTCGTCAAGGCCGGTCCCAACGGTGAAACCGCCGCCGTCGACATTCCGGTTGACGATGTCAACACCGATGTGCGCCAAGCGCCCCAGGTCGGCGGACGGGAAGTGATGCGGCTCGAGATCGGGGCACCCAGCCCGTTGCTGCAGGGCGGGTTGTCGTTCATCGACAGTCCCGGCGTCGGGGGCCACGGACAACCACACCTGTCGGCCACGCTCGGCTTGTTGCCCGATGCCGACGCGATCCTGATGGTCAGCGATACCAGCCAGGAGTTCACCGCACCCGAAATGTGGTTCCTGCGCAAAGCGTCGCAGATCTGTCCGGTCGGCGTGGTCGTGGCCACCAAGACCGACCTGTATCCGTACTGGCGGCAGGTCGTCAACACCAATGCCAACCACCTGCAGCGCGCGCGGGTCCCGATGCCGATCATCCCGGTGTCGTCGCTGCTGCGCAGTCACGCCGTGAGCCTCAACGACAAGGAACTCAACGACGAATCCAACTTCCCGGCGATCATCAAATTTCTGAGCGAGAAGGTGCTCACCCGCGAGACCGACCGGGTGCGCGACGAGGTGCTAGGTGAAATCCGCTCGGCGGCAGAGCAATTGACGATCACAGCCGGATCGGAACTGTCCTCGGTGAACGACCCGGCGCTGCGCGAACGCCTTGCCGACGACCTGGCCAGGCGAAAGAAGGAAGCCCAGGACGCGCTCGAGCAGACCGCACTGTGGCAGCAGGTACTCAACGATGGGTTCACCGATCTGAGCAACGACGTGGATCACGACCTGCGCTCCAGGTTTCGCGCCGTCACCGACGACATCGAGCGTCAGATCGATGCGACGGACCCGACACTGCACTGGGCCGAGATCGGTGCCGACGCCGAGGATGCAATCGCCACCGCGGTCGGGGACAACTTCGTCTGGGCCTACCAGCGCGCCGAGGTGTTGGCGCTCGACGTCGCCCGATCGTTCTCCGACGCTGGCCTCAACTCGGTCATGTCGCCCGAGCTCACCTCGCGGTTGATGGGCGGACACTTCGGTGAACTCAAGGCGCTGGCGGAGCTGGAAGCCAAGCCGCAGGGCAAGGGTCAGAAGGCGCTGTCCGGACTGCGGGGCTCCTACGGTGGCGTGGTGATGATCGGCATGTTGTCCTCGGTGGCGGGTCTGGGGCTGTTCAACCCGGTGTCGGTGGGCGCAGGGCTGCTGCTGGGTCGAATGGCCTACAAAGAGGAGAAACAGAGTCGGTTGTTACGGGCCCGGGCCGAAGCCAAAGCCAATGTGCGTCGGTTCGTCGACGAGGTTTCTTTCGTGGTGGGCAAGGAGTCGCGTGACCGGCTCAAGACGATCCACCGCACGCTGCGCGATCACTACCGTGGCATCGCGATCGAGCTCACCCGCTCGCTCAACGAATCGCTGCAGGCCACGGTCACCGCGGCGCACCTCGAGGATGTCGAACGCGACACCCGGGTCCGCGAGCTGGAACGCCAGCTGAACATCCTCGACCAGATCACCGACAACTTGAACAAGTTGCAAGCACCGGTGAGTCTCGGGAAACCGTGAGCACCAGCGACCGGGTCCGCGCGATTCTGGGCGGAACTATTCAGGCCTACCGGGGCGAACCGGCCTACCGCCAGCGTCCCGATGTCTTCTACGAACTGGAACGCATCGGGGCGCGCCTCAACGAGCCCATCCGAATTGCGCTGGCCGGCACGCTCAAAGCCGGCAAATCGACGTTGGTCAACGCCCTGGTGGGCGACGACATCGCGCCGACGGACGCGACGGAGGCCACCAGGATCGTGACGTGGTTCCGGCACGGCCCCACTCCGAAAGTCACCGCCAACCACCGTGGCGGACGGCGCAGCAACGTGCCGATCACGCACCGCGACGGGCTGAGCTTCGACCTGCGCCGGCTGGACCCCGTCGATGTGGTGGACCTGCACGTCGAGTGGCCCGCCGAGGAACTGACGCAGGCCACCATCATCGATACGCCGGGAACATCGTCGTTGACCCGGGAGGCCTCCGAGCGCACGCTGCGGCTGTTGGTCCCCGACGACGGTGTGCCCCGGGTGGATGCGGTGGTCTTCTTGCTGCGCACCCTCAACGCGGCCGACATCGCGCTGCTCAAGCAGATCGGCGGGCTGGTCGGGGGGTCGGCGGGCGCATTGGGCATCATCGGGGTGGCGTCGCGGGCCGACGAGATCGGTGCTGGTCGCATCGACGCGATGCTGTCGGCCAACGACGTGGCCAAACGGTTCACCAGCGAGATGACTCAGACCGGCATCTGCCAGGCGGTGGTCCCGGTGTCCGGGTTGCTGGCGATGACGGCGCGCACCTTGCGGCAGGGCGAGTTCGTCGCGTTGTCGAAACTGGCCGGGTCCGATGCCACCGAACTCAACAGGGCGCTGCTCAGCGTCGACCGATTCGTGCGGCCGGACAGTCCGTTGCCGATCGACGCCGCCATCCGTGCGCAACTGCTGGAACGGTTCGGGATGTTCGGCATCCGGATCTCGATCGCGGTGCTGGCCGCCGGAGTCACCAGCGCGGCCGCACTGGCCGCTGAACTGCTGGAGCGCAGCGGGCTGGTGGCGCTGCGCAGGGTGATCGATCAGCAGTTCGCGCAGCGTTCGGACATGCTCAAGGCGCATACCGCTCTGGTGTCGCTGCGCAGGTTCGTCGAGACGCATCCGGTCATGGCCACGCCGTACGTCATCGCCGACATCGATCCGCTGCTGGCCGACACCCACGCGTTCGAAGAACTTCGGTTGTTGAGTCTATTGCCCTCGCGCACAACGACTTTGAAAGAAGATGACATCGCTGCGCTGCGCCGGATGATCGGCGGCTCTGGCACCGACCCGGCGAGCCGACTGGGGGTGGACCCGCAGGAGTACGCGGCCAACCCGCACGTGGCTCAGCGGGAGGCGTTCGCCGCGGCGCAATACTGGCGCCGGCGCGCCGAGCATCCGCTCAACGATCCGTTCACCACCAGGGCGTGCCGTGCGGCGGTGCGCAGCGCCGAGGCGATGCTCGCGGAATTCTCCGCACGCCGCTGACCGCTCAGCCGCCGGGCGCCGCGCTGGTCGGCGGGACCGGTGCCGCGGTGGTCGGAGGGACCGGTGCCGCGCTGCTGGTGGGGGCCTGCGTGGTGGGCTGGGGTGCCGAGGTGGTCGGCGGGTTGCTGGTGGTGGGCCGCGTCGTGGTCGGCGCGGTGGTCGTGCTGGTGGACGGCGATGTCGTCGTGGTGGTCGTCGATGTCGTGGTCGTCGTCGACGTGCTGGACGAGGTGGTGGTGGGCGCCGTGGTGGTCGTGGTCTCCGTAGCCGTGGTCACCACGGTCGGGGGCGGCGTCACCACCGTCTCAGTGGGCAGGCCGTCCGAACCGGTGGTGCTGGTGGTGAACGGCGGCGGCTGCGAGGTGATGGTGACGACCGGCTTGGTGCTCGTGTCGCCGACGGTGAGCGCCAGCACGACGGCGAGCAGTATCGCCGCGGCCGCACCGAACAGGCTCAACAAGATTGCCGGACGCCGGTACCAGGGCGGGAGCTCGGCTTCGTCGACGTCGGGCTCCTGCGGGGGACCGGTGTACCCGGGCGCAAGCACCGGCTCACCAGGACTGGTGTAGTCGGCGGGACCGGAGTAGGGGACCGGTTCCATCCCGGTGCCACTGTCTTCCGACCACGCCAGGGCGCGGTCGGTCTCGTTGCGGGCGTCCTCGGGAAACGCCTCGGTGGGCACCGCTCCGGTGGGTTCGGTCGTGGGCGCGGTAGGCGACGCCATCGTGGCGGCACCGGCGGCGCCGGCGGCCGCAGCGGCACCGACGATGCCGGTCGGCATGTCCACGGCGGGACCGATGCCCGTGGCCGCTCCCGCTGAGGTGCCCAGAGTGGCTGCCCCGACCGCCGCACTGAACAGCGGCTGCGGCGGGGTGAGGACAGGTACTCGCAGTCCTTCGGACAGACGTGTCGCGATCAGCGGGATGTTGGCGCCGCCGCCGACCGCCGCCACCGCAGAGAGCTGACCAATTCCGTTGCGCTGCAGTACTTCTCGAACCGTGCCGACGAAGCGGTCCAGCGGTGCGGTGAGGAGTTGTTCCAGATCGCTGCGGGAAAGGTGCTGAGCCCCTCCGGGGTTGCCGGTCGCGATGCTGGCCACTGTTGTCGCGGAGAGTTGTTCCTTGGCGGTCCGGCAGCTGCCGAGCATCCGCGTCACCGACCCCATCGAGGTCGCCGTGACGGAGAGGTTGGTGGTGTCGGCTCCGGGTGCGACGGTCAGCAAGTGGTTCAGGATGAGCTGGTCGATCTCGTCACCGGAAAGTTCGCTGTACCGGACCGTACTGCCGATCTGGTCGAAGTTTCCCCCGGCGTTAGCCAACGTGATGCTGGTACCGCCGGCGCCGAAATCGCACACGGCTATGACGCCGCCGGCGGGGAACCCGGGCTGAGTGGCCAGCGCCGCCAGCGCCGCGGTGGCATCAGAGACCAGCGTCGGCGTCCCGCCTTTGGCGGCGAGGTCCGGTTGGGCGAACAGTTCCTGACGCAGCGCGGCGACCTGGTTCTGCGACCAGTACGCAGGGACGGCGACGGTGATCGGGGTCCCGTAGCCGACGGTGCGGGCCATCGCCTCGAGCGCCTCGATGGTCAGTGCCTGGCCGAGGTATTTGGTGCCGTCGGCAGCGACCAGCGGCGACGGGTCACCGACCCGCTCGACAAAACCCCGCAGTACCAGGCCGGACTCGGTGAGGTTCGGGTTCTCGTCGGGCAGGCCGACTTCGGATTGCCGGTTGTCGAACAGCGTCAGTACCGGTGTGCGGGCGACCGGGGCGCTACCCGAGCGTGCCGCGACCAGGTTGGCCACCCCGATCGACAAGCCGAGCGGCTCGCTCATGTCCCCACCCCTGTGTCCGTTGTTTCGCTGACGGTCGACGGCCGTTCCCCACCATAGCCGCCCCGGATCCGACGGAGACGGGTCACAGGCCCGGCGGCAAATTGATGACAGTGGGTATCGACGGCAGCGTGATCTGCGACGGCAACCGCGGCAGGACACCGGATCTCGGGGATTCGGCCGGCGTCGTGGTAGGCGAGGCGGACGTGGTGGTCGGCGTCGTGGAAGTGGTCGTCTCGGTCGTCGTCGTCGTCGTGGTGGTCGTGGTCGTGGTCGTCGTCGTGGTGGTGGTCGTCGTGGGGGACGTTGACGTAGCCGTCGTGCTCGTCGTCGTCGTCGTCGTCGGAGTGGTGGTGGTGGTGACCGAAGCCGGACTCGGGCGGCCCTGGGCCAGCAACACGATGCCGTAGATGATGAGCCCCAACAGCACCGCGATCAGCACACCCCAGCCCACCAGGGCGAGAGGCTTACGCCAGCCGGGAGTGGGCTCGGGTTCCGGACCCTGGCCGTACGCCGGGACGCCGGTGGCGCCATAGCCGTAATTGCCGTGAACGGTCGGGTCGTTGGCGCCGTAATCCGGCGGGTCGTACCTGGTCACGGCTGCCGATGCTAGTTGTCAGAGCCTTGCCCAGAGCACAGCCACGCGGGCCCGTTGCCGATCGGTGACCTGACTCAGGGCAGCTTCGGCACCGTGATCGTGGGTCCGCCCGGAATCGTGATTGTCGGCGGCAGCGGCGGCAGTTGCGGCAGATGCGGGCCGCGATGGGTCGGTTGCTGTGTCGGCTGTTGGGGCGGCTGACTGCGAGGCGGGTTGTTCGGCGGTGCGGGTGCCGGGCTACTCGGCTCGCTCGGCTCTTCGCTGGACGACTCGGTAGTGGTGGTCGTCGTGCTAGTGGACTCACTGGTGGTGGTTGTCGTGGTGCTGGTCGTTGAGGAGGTGCTCGGTGCGGGAGCTGGGCTGGTGCCGCTGCCGAACAGTTGGCTGACGCCGTAGGCGATCAGGGCGAGCAGGATCAGCACCAACGCCGCCCACAGGGCGAGCGTCACGGGTTTGCGGTACCAGGGCCGTGCGTCGGCATCGGGGTCGTCGGAGTCCAGCGGTGCGAACTGGTCGGGCGGGGACCCCTCCACCGTCGGCTGGTACATCAGCGACGGGTCGCCGGGCGGGTATTGCGACTCGGGGCCCAGTGGCGGTCTGCCCTCCACGGTCGGCTGGTGCATCAGCGACGGATCACCCGGCGGGTACTGGGCGCCGCCGGGCGGCGGGCCCTGGACGGTCGGCTGATACTGCGGACCGGAGGGCGGGGGACCTTGAACCGTGGGCTGATTCTGCGACGGGTTGCCGGGCGGCGGGCCCTGGACGGTGGGCTGGTGCTGTTGCGGCACCCCGGGAGGTGGGCCCTGCTGAGTCGGACCTTGATAGGGCCCGCCCTGCGGCGGCCTGCCGGCGGGCGGGCCCTGCGGCGGATGGCCGCCGAACCCCCCGTACTGGGTCGGCTGTTCGTTGAAGTCGTCAGGTGGGCCGTTGTTTGCCACGAGTCGATGGTATAGGTCGGCGGCCGGTCAGAACGTGCTGACCTTGTCGATGCTGACGAACATTCCGTGCCGGGTGCCGTTGTTCTCGAAACGCGTGCCGTCCTTGGTGGCGACGATCGTCCAGCCCTGCGCGTCGTAGGTCTTGTAGTCGATGGTGACGGTGGGGATGGCGCCGAGATTGCCCAGGATCCACTGCACGTTGCCGGCGGCGGTGATGTGCACCCCGTTGGCGTGCTCACCTTCCTGGATCGGCGAATTGGTGAACGGCGCCTCGCAGCCGACGCTCTCCTTATTGATCTGGCAGCGGGTGATGCCCGATTTTGTCTCGATGAAGACATAGCCGTTGTCGTCGGCCTTGAGCGGGATGGCGCCCGGCGCGGGGCTACTGGTGGTCCCGGGGTTGGTGGGTGGGAGCGCGACGGGGGAGGAGGTCGGCGCCAGCGGCGGGGGAACCGAGGGCCGGGGCGTGGGAAAAGTCGGTTCGGCCGGCCCATGACCGCCCGGGGCGGCGATCGGCCTGCCGTCAATCGTGGTGCTGCATCCGGCGACGAGCACGGCAACGGCCAGCAGGCCTAACCGTGCCTTCGGCAATAACCGCACGCGCTACTCCCTGCAATCTCAGATATCAGGAAGTCAGAGTAAGGGCGTGCGTACGCAAGTTGCTGCGGCGACGCGCGGTTGGAACGACGCCGTAGGCAAAGCGTTACCGCTACATGGTGCTCAGCCCGGGGGTGGCTCGTGCACCGAGCGGGCATCGGCGGCGGCCCGCACCCGGTTTCGCACCAGGAACCAGCCGCCGACCAGCGCGGGAATGCCGAGCAGCATGGCCGCGATCATCCACTTGCCGTATTCCTTGTCGAACATCATCAGCACCAGCACACCCGCCAGGAACGCCAGGGTGACCCACCCGGTGTACGGCGAGAGCGGCATGCGGAACTTCGGCCGTTCGTGCTCACCGGCCTGCGTCAGCTTGTGAAAGCGCAACTGGCAGGCCACGATCGTCGCCCACGCCACGATCACGCCGGTGGCGGCGATGTGCAGCACGATCTCGAACGCGTGCTTCGGTGTGACCGCGTTCAATCCGATTCCGAACAACCCGATTCCGGCGGTCAACAGAATGCCGCCGAACGGCACCCCGTTCTTCGACATCACACCGGTGAACTTGGGACCGCTGCCGTTGATCGCCATCGACCGCAGGATCCGGCCGGTGGAGTAGAGACCGGCATTCAGGCTGGACAGCGCAGCGGTGAGCACCACCAGGTTCATCAGGTCGTCGCCCCAGGAGATACCGAGCTTGTTGAAGAACGTCACGAAGGGGCTTTCGCCGTCCTTGTATTCGGTGTAGGGCAGCAGCAGCGCCAGCAGGACGGTCGATCCGATGTAGAAGACAGCGATCCGGAACACCACCGAGTTGATCGCGCGCGGCATGATCTTCTCCGGATCCTCGGTCTCCCCGGCCGCGATGCCGACCAGTTCGATTGCGGCATAGGCGAATACCACTCCCGAGGTGACCAGTACCAGCGGCAGCAGGCCGGTCGGCAGCAGCCCGCCGTGGTCACTCCACAGCGACCAGCCGGTGTCGTGGCCGTCGACCTTGAACCGGCCGGCAAGGAAGACCGTGCCGACGATGAGAAACGTCACCAGCGCCAGCACCTTGATCAGCGCGGCCCAGAATTCCAGCTCCCCGAAGAGCTTGACCGAGATCAGGTTCATCGACAGCACCGCGATCAGTGCGATCAACGCCAACAGCCATTGCGGGATGACCTGGAACATGTGCCAGTAGCGGCAGTATTGCGCGATCGCGGTGGTGTCCACGATGCCGGTCATCGCCCAGTTCAGGAAGTACATCCAGCCGGCGGCGTACGCCACCTTCTCACCGAAGAACTCGCGCGCGTAGGACACGAACGAACCCGACGACGGCCGGTAGAGCACCAGTTCCCCGAGGGCGCGCAGGATGAGGAAGACGAAAACACCGCAGATTCCGAAGACGATGAACAGGCCCGGGCCTGCAGAGGCGAGTCGGCCGCCGGCGCCGAGGAACAGTCCCGTCCCGATTGCGCCGCCCAGGGCGATCATCTGAATCTGACGCTTCTTGAGCGCCTTGTGATACCCCTCGTCTTCGCGCTCCAGCGCATTAGCGGACGGTGTCATCCGGTTCCTTATCGCCGTAGCTACCGCGAAGTCTTGCGAGAATTGGAAGTCAGGCTATCTCACCAGCACGACGTGAGCGTGCCGTGTCAACCCGGCTGCCGCAATTCACCCGACCGGACTCGGGAGAGATTCAGACGGCGATCACTTCAGCCGCCGGGACCTCGCGTGGCGCACGGCTCACTGCGACGTTCACGACACCCATGGTCAGGCAGATCACTGCGGGAACCGCCAGTGCGTAGCCGTCGAACTTCGCGCCCGCGAACAGGCCGGCGACCGCGCCGCTGATGAACATCAGCAGCGTGGTGGCAAGAATCGCCGCCTTCCACTTGTCGAATCCGTGCTCGCGGCTGCGGCCCAGCATTAACCCGAGGTCGGTGACGGTGCCGGTGAAGTGGGTGGTGCGGACCGCCATCCCGCGGAAGCTGGACGTCAGCCCGTTTTGCATGCCGAGCGCCGCCGCAGCGAAGAGCCCCTGCACCGCGGTCTCTTCGATGCCGAGCAGCGCGATCTCGTTCTTGTCCGCGGTGACGCCGGCGGCGGCTGCCAGCAGCAGGATGGCCTCGATGGTCAATACCGCCGCGTGCCGACGGGCCAGCGGCTGCCGATTCGATGACAGCAGCGTGCCGGCGACGGCCGCTCCCAGCAGAAAGCCCAGCAGAATCGCGCCGAGCACGTGGCTTTCGTAACGCCACGGGTGGGCGGTGTCCATGCCGATCTGGGTGGTGACACCGGTGAGGTTGCCGACCGGAACGGCCAAGGTCAGGATCGCCACCGCGTTCACCCAGCCGGCGATCAGCGCCAGCACCGCGCTGTAGGCCAGCATCCTGCCCTGCGCCGACAGGCCGCTCCTACGTACTTGCTCACTCGGCGCCATGCTGCTAGACACCCACTCCCCGTTCTGTACTTGCCCCGCCACAAATATAAGAGCCGACACGCAATTTATTTCGCGAATTCTGCGTTTTCATAGCGACTGCATACGGCGTATCCGGCGCCGCCCCGGGAACAAAGTTCGGCAGTCTGCCGTTAGCATGATCGACAAGTTGAGTGAACTAGACTCAAGTCCGAGTTGACAGCAAGGTGTCGGACGGAGCAGTCTTGAGCGGGGTTCACTCAGCATAGTGCAACAACGAAGCTCTACACATTCAGGAGGAAATCACTATGGCTCGTGCGGTCGGCATCGACCTCGGGACCACCAACTCCGTCGTCGCAGTTCTGGAGGGTGGCGACCCCGTCGTCGTCGCAAACTCCGAGGGCTCGCGGACGACGCCGTCCGTCGTCGCGTTCGCGCGCAACGGCGAAGTGTTGGTCGGCCAGCCCGCCAAGAATCAGGCGGTCACTAACGTCGACCGCACCATCCGATCAGTGAAGCGCCACATGGGCACGGACTGGTCGGTCGACATCGATGGCAAGCAGTACACCGCGCCGGAGATCAGCGCCCGGGTGCTGCAGAAGCTGAAGAGGGACGCTGAGGCCTACCTCGGTGAGGACATCGCCGACGCGGTGATCACCGTTCCCGCCTACTTCAACGACGCCCAGCGTCAGGCGACCAAGGACGCCGGCCAGATCGCCGGCCTCAACGTGCTGCGCATCGTCAACGAGCCGACCGCGGCCGCGCTGGCCTACGGCCTGGACAAAGGCGAGAAAGAACAGACCATCCTGGTCTTCGACCTCGGCGGCGGCACCTTCGACGTGTCATTGCTCGAGATCGGCGAGGGCGTTGTCGAGGTGCGTGCCACCAGCGGTGACAACCACCTCGGCGGCGACGACTGGGACCAGCGCGTCGTCGACTGGCTGGTGGAGAAGTTCAAGGGCACCAGCGGCATCGACCTGACCAAGGACAAGATGGCCATGCAACGGCTGCGTGAAGCCGCCGAGAAGGCCAAGATCGAACTCAGCTCGAGCCAGAGCACCTCGATCAACCTGCCCTACATCACCGTCGACGCGGACAAGAACCCGCTGTTCCTCGACGAGCAGCTCACCCGGGCCGAGTTCCAGCGCATCACTCAGGATCTGCTGGACCGCACCCGCAAGCCGTTCCAGTCGGTTATCGCCGACGCCGGCATCTCGGTGGGCGACATCGACCACGTGGTTCTGGTCGGTGGCTCGACCCGTATGCCCGCGGTCACCGACCTGGTCAAGGAGATGACCGGCGGCAAGGAGCCCAACAAGGGCGTCAACCCCGACGAGGTTGTCGCCGTGGGCGCCGCTTTGCAGGCGGGCGTCCTCCGGGGCGAGGTCAAAGACGTTCTGCTGCTTGACGTCACACCGCTGAGCCTGGGTATCGAGACCAAGGGCGGCGTGATGACCAAGCTGATCGAACGCAACACCACGATCCCGACGAAGCGCTCGGAAACCTTCACCACGGCCGACGACAACCAGCCGTCGGTGCAGATCCAGGTTTTCCAGGGGGAGCGGGAGATCGCGTCGCACAACAAGCTGCTCGGCAGCTTCGAGCTGACCGGGATCGCACCCGCCCCGCGTGGTGTCCCGCAGATCGAGGTCACCTTCGACATCGACGCCAACGGCATCGTGCACGTCACGGCCAAGGACAAGGGCACCGGCAAGGAGAACACCATCCGCATCCAGGAGGGGTCCGGCATCTCGAAGGAAGAGATCGACCGGATGATCAAGGACGCTGAGGCGCATGCGGACGAAGACCGCAAGCGTCGCGAGGAAGCCGACGTGCGCAACCAGGCCGAGACGCTGGTCTACCAGACGGAGAAGTTCGTCAAAGAACAACGCGAGGCCGAAGGTGGCTCGAAGGTGCCCCAGGACACGCTGAGCAAGGTGGAAGCCGCGGTCGGCGACGCGAAGTCGGCGCTGGCCGGCGACGACATCTCCGCGATCAAGTCGGCGATGGAGAAACTGGGCCAGGAGTCCCAGGCGCTGGGTCAGGCCATCTACGAGGCCGCCCAGGCGGAGGGCGGCGCGGCCGGCGGCGGGCAACCCGGCGGCGGCTTCGATCAGGCCGGCGGGCCCGACGACGTGGTGGACGCGGAGGTGGTCGACGACGACCGGGAGTCCAAGTGACCGGAACTCACGACAACCAGCCGGAGCCGGTGACCGTCACCGACAAGCGCCGGATCGATCCCGAGACGGGCGAGGTACGCGACGTTCCTCCTGGCGCTTCGGCGCCAGGAGGGTCCGGCCCGGCCGAGTCCTCCACCAAGGTGGCCGAGCTGACCGCTGACCTGCAGCGCGTGCAGGCCGATTTCGCCAACTACCGCAAGCGGGCACTGCGCGACCAGCAGGCCGCGGCCGATCGGGCCAAGGCCAACGTCGTCAGTCAACTGCTGGGCGTGCTCGACGACCTGGACCGGGCGCGCAAGCACGGCGACCTGGAATCGGGGCCGATGAAGTCGGTCGCGGACAAGCTGACGAATGTGCTGACCGGGCTCGGGCTCACCGAATTCGGCGCCGAGGGCGAGGATTTCGACCCTGCCCTGCACGAAGCGGTGCAGCACGAGGGCGACGGTGGGCCGAATTCCAGGCCGGTGATCGGCACCGTGATGCGGCAGGGCTACCAGCTCGGCGATCAGGTGCTGCGGCACGCGATGGTCGGTGTGGTCGACACCGTCGTCGACGAGACCGCCGCGGCGGAGTCGGATCCATTTGCCAGCATTCTGGAATCCGAGCCGGCCGACACGGCGGATAACCCCGGCACTCAGGCGCAGTAGGGCACAGAATCAGGAACATCGGAAATGAAGACAAGGTAAGGAGGTGACGCGAAGTGGCTCAGCGTGAATGGGTCGAGAAGGACTTCTACAAGGAGTTGGGCGTTGCCTCCGATGCCGACGCCAAAGAGATCAAGACCGCATACCGCAAGTTGGCCTCGGACCTGCATCCGGACAAGAACCCGGCCGGAGCCGAACGGTTCAAGGCGGTTTCGGAGGCCTACAGCGTCCTGTCCGACGAGGCCAAGCGCAAGGAATACGACGAGACCCGCCGGCTGTTCGCCGGCGGCGGCGGCTTCGGCGGCCGTCGCTTCGACACGGGCGGGTTCGGCGGGTTCGGCGGCGGTGACGGTGCCGAGTTCAACCTGAACGACCTGTTCGACGCCGCCGGCCGGTCCGGCGGCGCCAACATCGGCGACCTGTTCGGTGGCCTGTTCGGCCGCGGCGGCAGCTCGCCGCGGCCCAGCCGGCCCCGGCGCGGGAACGACCTGGAAACCGAGACGGAACTGGATTTCGTCGAGGCCGCCCAGGGCGTCGCGATGCCGTTGCGGCTGACCAGCCCGGCACCGTGCACCAACTGCCACGGCAGTGGCGCACGGCCCGGCACCAGCCCCAAGGTGTGTCCGAACTGCAACGGCGCCGGCGTGATCAACCGCAATCAGGGCGCGTTCGGCTTCTCCGAACCCTGCACCGAGTGCCGGGGCAGCGGCTCGATCATCGAGCACCCCTGTGAGGAGTGCAAAGGCACCGGCGTCACCACCCGCACCCGCACCATCAATGTGCGGATCCCGCCGGGCGTCGAGGACGGTCAGCGGATCAGGCTGGCCGGCCAGGGCGAGGCCGGGCTGCGCGGCGCGCCGTCCGGGGACCTCTACGTCACCGTGCACGTGCGGCCCGACAAAGTCTTCGGCCGCGACGGTGACGACCTCACCGTGACAGTGCCGGTCAGCTTCACCGAGTTGGCTTTGGGCTCGACGCTTTCGGTGCCGACGCTGGACGGCAAGGTCGGTGTCCGGGTGCCCAAGGGCACCGCCGACGGACGCATCTTGCGGGTGCGCGGACGCGGCGTGCCCAAGCGCAGTGGCGGTAGCGGCGACCTGCTCGTCACCGTCAAGGTGGCGGTGCCGCCGAACCTGGAAGGCGCCGCCCAAGAGGCGCTGGAAGCCTACGCGGCCGCCGAGCGGGCCAGCGGATTCGATCCGAGGGCAGGTTGGGCAGGTAATCGCTGATGGCGGCCAAGAAGGGCGAGGAAGCGCGGACGTTTCTGATCTCGGTGGCCGCCGAGCTGGCCGGTATGCATGCGCAGACGCTACGCACCTACGACCGGCTCGGGCTGGTCAGCCCGCAGCGCACTCCCGGCGGCGGGCGCCGCTATTCCGAGCACGACGTGGACCTGCTACGCGAGGTGCAGCGACTGTCCCAGGACGAAGGCGTCAACCTCGCCGGCATCAAACGCATCATCGAGCTGACCAACCAGGTCGATGCCCTGCAGTCCCGGCTGAAGGAATTGGCCGAAGAGGTGGCGGCGTTACGTGCCAACCAGCGCCGCGAGGTCGCGGTGGTGCCCAAGAGCACGGCGCTGGTGGTCTGGCAGCCGCGCTCGCGCCGTTGACGCATCAGGCTCAGGGTCTAGCGCGACAACGGATCGTGCTGAATGCGGTCGGGCGGCGCGCCTTTGGCGATCAGCGCCGCCCGGGTGGCGGCAACCATGCCGGGTCCGCCGCAGATCAGGATCTGCCGGTCACCCCAGCTGCCGTACCTGGCGACGACGTCGGGCAGTCGTCCGGTCTGACGGACATGCAGTCCGCGTGGCGGCGACGGGTCCGGGTAGTCGGCCGCCCACGGCGGGTCCCGGTTGTATTCCGACACCGGCGATACCGACAACCACGGGTTGTGTGCGGCCATCTGCCATAACGTCCGCAGGTCGTAGAGCTCGCACGGGTAGCGGGCGCCGAAGAACAGGTGCACCCGCGGATTCTCGGCGAACCGGCACAGGTCCATGATCAGTGCGCGCAGCGGGGCCAGCCCGGTGGAGCCGGCGACCATCAGCACGTCGTCGCCGCCGCGGTCGACGTGCAGGCCGCCGTGCGGGCTCGACAACCGCCACCGGTCGCCGGCCCGGGTTTCGGTGACGACGGCGTTGCTGACCAGGCCGCCCGGCACCACGCGGACGTGGAACTCGACCCCACCGTCGGGATCGGCGGGTATGGCGGGGGACAGGTATCGCCAGCGGCGCGGGCACTGCGGTATCTGCACGTTGACGTACTGCCCGGGGTGGTGCTGCAGCGGTCGGTCCAAGTGCAGCCGCACGACCGCGAGATCGCGCGACACCCGGGTGTGTTCGATGACTGTTCCGTCCCACCAGGCAGGAGCGTCCTCGGAGTCCGCGGCCCCACTCATCACTCCGGCAAACAGGTTGAGCGACTGATCGGCGGCCTCGGCGATCGCGTCGGTCCATCCGCCGTCCAGGTGGCTGCGCAAGGTCGCATGCAGCGCGCGTCGCAGCGTCGCGTAGTGGGCCGGCAGCACCCCGTACTTGCGATGGTCGCGGCCCAATTGGGCCAGGAAGGCCACCGGCTCGTCGGCGCGCTGGGCGATCAGTTCGCCGTAGAGCCAGTGCATCGCGTGCGCGAAAGCAGCGCGCTGGCTCGCCATATCGGGGGGAAACAGGTCGCGGACGCCGGGGTCCAGGGCGAACCAGTGGGTGTAGAAGCGGTGGACGACATCGGTGTCGCCGGGCTTGAACGCGTCCCGCAACACCTGTAACGATTCCCGGTCGTCAAGGCCCACGGGAACCGATTCTAGGTACCTAGCGGTCCACTCTGTCGCCGAGCGCGCTCACCAGTCGCGGGAGGTCTGGCGCCGCGTCGACCCGATATCACCGGGTGCTATGCCGGCCCACCTACGCCTCCGGCCCCACCGGTCCCACCGCCAACCCCGGTCGGAATCGTTCCGGACTGGCCCTCGCCACCCTTCCCGCCCTGGCCGGGGCCGCCGTTGCCACCGTCGCCCCCCTCGCCTCCGAAGGTGTTATAGAACGCGCTGCCTTCACCTCCGAATCCACCGGTGCCACCGTTACCGCCGGCTCCGCCGGGGCCGGCACCGGCTCCGCCGTTGCCCCCGTTGCCCCCGTCACCGCCATCGCTGTCGGCGCCGGCGAACCAGCCGAAACCGCCGCGGCCACCGTCGCCACCCCGGCCCTTGACGGCGTTGCCGCCGGTTCCGCCGTCGCCGCCGTTACCGCCGGGGGACTGACCGGGGATCGGCATGCCGCTGAACGGAACACTCGCGACGCCGGCGGAGTTACCCGATCCGCCGGTGCCACCGGCACCTCCGGCGACGATGCCGTCGCCGCCGGCTCCGCCGTTGCCGCCGTTCCCGCCGGCTGCGCGGGTGTGGCTCGACCCGCCGGTCCCACCTTGGCCGCCGTTCCCCCCGGCGCCACCGATGTAACCGTCTCCACCCCGGCCGCCGTTGCCACCGGTACCACCGGACGCATCCGCTTTGCTGATGTTGAGGTTGATGGTGGAATTGCCACCCGTTCCGCCGGCGCCGCCTTTGCCGCCGGTGACGGTCGTGCTGCCCTGGCCACCGGCGCCGCCGGTGCCGCCCGTGCCGCCCGGACCGTAGTTGCTGTCGCCTCCGGTTCCACCGGCGCCGCCGGTTCCGGCAGTGCCGGCAGCACCCCCGCCCACGCCTGGGGTGCCGGCTTTGCCGCCCGTGCCACCGGTGCCACCGGTGCCCGGACCCTGGGTGCTGGTTGCTGCGGCGCCGGTGCCACCATTTCCGCCTGTTCCACCGGTGCCGGCAGTGCCGCCGACGCCGTTGTGGCCCGCTGCGCCGGCACCGGTCCCGGTTTTGCCGCCGGTACCGCCCTGCCCGCCGTCGCCACCCGTACCGCCCTGGCCGGCTGCGATGGGTGTGATGCCCTGCGCACCGGGACCGCCCTGCCCGCCCGGGCCGCCCTGACCGCCTTGGCCGCCCTGGCCGCCGTCGCCGTTGGTGCCGCCGACACCCGCGGTGCCGCCGTTGCCACCCTTGCCGCCCATGCCGCCGGTGCTGCCCTTGCCGCCAGTGCCGCCGGGCTGGGTGGCATCGATGCCGGCGGCACCGGTGCCACCCTGACCACCCTGGCCCCCGGTACCTCCCGCGCCGGCGTTGCCCCCGGCCGCGGCGGTGCCGGCCGCCCCGCCGTTGCCGCCCGTTCCTCCGGTACCGGGCAGCAGGCCGCTGCTGCCGGATGCACCCTGGCCGCCGATGCCACCGGTGCCGCCAGTGCCCGCAGTGCCGCCGGTACCGTTGCTGCCCGCTGCTCCGGCACCGGTGCCGGCCTGACCGCCGGAATTGCCCTGGCCACCATTGCCAGCCTGGCCACCTTGGCCGCCCTGACCGCTGTCGCCGCCGCCGACCGGAGTGGCGCCTTGCGTCCCTAGGCCGCCTGCGCCGCCGGTGCCGCCGGTGCCGCCCTGGGCGCCCTGGCCACCGTCGCCGTTGGTCCCGCCGATGCCCGCGTTGCCGCCGTTTCCGGCCAGGCCGGCGTTACCGCCGTGGCCACCGGTCCCCCCGGTGCCGGGCCCGTTGGTCCCATCACCGGCCGCGCCTCGGCCGCCCGTGCCACCGGTGCCGCCCTGTCCGCCGGCGCCTCCGTCACCGCCGTCGCCGACGGTGCCGGCACCGACACCGGCCAGGCCGCCGGTGCCACCCTGGCCCCCGTTGCCGCCTCGGCCGCCCATTCCGCCCTGACCATTGGTGCCGCCGATCGGTGCAGCGCCTTGCACGCCAGCACCACCGGTGCCGCCTTGGCCGCCCTGACCACCGGTGCCGCCCAGGCCGCCGTCGCCGTTGGAACCGCCGATTTCTGCCTGGCCACCGGTACCAGCCAATCCGGCGGCGCCTCCGGTGCCTCCGTCACCGCCGGTGCCGGCGCCCTGGGTGGCCGTGCCGGCGGCACCCGTGCCACCGAGACCGCCTGCGCCACCGGTGCCCGCCGTGCCACCGGTGCCGCCGCCGCCCACTCCGCCGGCGCCGGCGCCGGCGATGCCGCCTTCGCTGCCCGTGCCACCGGCACCACCCCGGCCGCCGGTGCCGCCCTGAGCAACGGTTCCGCCGGCGGGTGCGGCGCCCTGGGCGCCGTTGCCACCTTGGCCGCCCTGGCCGCCGGTGCCACCCTGGCCGCCGTGGCCACCGTCGCCGTTGGCGCCGCCGATGGTCGCCGCGCCGCCCGCGCCGGCCTGTCCAGCGGAGCCACCAACGCCGCCGGTGCCGCCGGTGCCGGGGCCCTGGGTGGCGGTGCCGTTGGCACCCCGTCCGCCGAGCCCACCGGTGCCGCCGGTGCCCCCGGTGCCGCCGTCGCCGCCATCACCCACGGAACCAGCGCCGGTACCGGCCACGCCACCCTGGCTGCCTTGGCCGCCGGTGCCACCCGCTCCGCCGACTCCGCCTTGGGCGTCGGTACCTCCAACGGGGCTGCTGCCTTGCAAGCCGGTGCCGCCCAGGCCGCCGGCGCCACCTTGCCCGCCCTGGCCGCCGTGGCCGCCGTCGCCGTTGGCGCCGCCGATGGTCGCCGTGCCGCCCGCGCCGGCCTGTCCAGCGTTGCCACCGACGCCACCGGTGCCGCCGGTGCCGGGTCCCTCGGTCAGCGTGGCGGTGGCGCCGTTGCCGCCGTTGCCGCCCTGGCCGCCGCTGCCGCCGGTGCCGCCGGTGCCGCCGTTGCCAACTGTGCCGGCACCGGTACCCGCCTCGCCGCCCTGGCTGCCCTGGCCGCCGGTACCACCTGCGCCGCCCTGGCCACCCTGACCGTTGAGTCCGCCACCGGTAGGCGTGGTCCCTTGCGTACCGGTGCCGCCGTTCCCGCCTCTGCCGCCGGTACCGCCCTGGCCGCCGTGGCCGCCGTGGCCGTTGGATCCGCCCGCGACTGCCTCTCCGCCGGCGCCGGCCTTGCCCGCGGCACCACCGGTTCCACCAGTTCCACCGGTACCGGGGCCCTCAGCACCGGTGACGTTGGCGCCTCGGCCACCGAGGCCTCCGGTGCCACCGGTGCCGGCGGTACCGCCGACACCCCCATCGCCCGCAGCGCCGGCGCCGGAACCGGCCTTGCCGCCCACGCCGCCCGCACCGCCGGTGCCACCGTCACCGCCTTGGCCCCCCTGGCCACTGGTGCCGCCGCCGACCGGTTCAATTCCTTGTGCGCCAGCACCGCCAGTGCCACCGTCACCGCCTTGACCACCCTGGCCGCCTTGACCGCCGTCACCGTTGGCGCCGCCGACACCGGCCGCGCCACCCCGGCCGCCCTGGCCGCCATCGCCGCCACCGGTGCCGGTGCCACCGGTGGCGCCGGGGCCGGTGGCGTTGACGCCTTTGGCGCCATCGCCGCCCTGACCACCCATGCCTCCGGTGCCGCCGGCCCCCGCGCTGTCCGCGCCGGCATTGGTGCCTGCGGCGCCGGCTTTGCCGCCGGTTCCGCCGGTGCCGCCCTTACCGGCACTCGTGGTGCTGGTGGCTGCTGCGCCTTCGCCGCCAGTTCCGCCGGTTCCGCCGGTTCCTGCCGTGCCGCCGTTGCCGGAATTGCCCGCTGTCCCGGCACCAGAACCCGCGTTGCCGCCTTGCCCGCCGGTGCCGCCGGTGCCACCTTCACCACCGAGGCCGCCCTGGCCGCTGTTGCCGCCGCCGGCCGGTATGGTGCCGTGCGCGCCGTCGCCGCCGGTACCGCCGGAACCGCCGGTGCCGCCTTGACCGCCCCGGCCGCCATCGCCGTTCGTCCCGCCGGTGCCGGCCGCGCCTCCGGTACCGCCTTTGCCACCCATTCCACCCTCGTCGCCGGAACCACCTGTGGAACCCGCCGCTATGCCGTTGTTGCCCTTGTGGCCGGTGCCACCTTGGCCGCCCTGACCGCCGGTTCCTCCGGTGCCGGCGTTGCCCGTGCTCGAACCAGCTCCGGCGGTGCCGGCGTTGCCTCCACTACCACCGGTGCCACCGGTGCCAGGGCCATCGATGCTGGTAGCAGCGGCGCCTTGGCCGCCGTGACCGCCGGTGCCGCCGGTGCCGGCGGTGCCACCGACACCGGTGTTGCCTGATGCGCCGGCACCCGCTCCGGCGCTGCCACCCTGTCCGCCGTTGCCGCCCTGACCACCGCTGCCGCCCAGCCCACCTTGGCCGAGGGAGCCACCACCGGTCGGGCTGATCCCCTGGGCGCCGTCGCCGCCGGTACCGCCGGTGCCGCCGGAGCCGCCTCGGCCTCCGTTGCCCCCGTTGCCGTTGGTGCCACCGATGCCCGCGGCGCCCCCGGTGCCGCCATTACCACCCGACCCGCCGGTGGACCCGGAGCCACCGGCGCCCCCGGGGTCGGTTGCGTTCGCGCCGGAGTGTCCGGTGCCGCCGGTGCCTCCTGTCCCGCCGTTGCCGCCGGTGCCGGCGTTACCGCTAACGCCTGCGCTGCCGACCCCTTGCCCGGCGAGGCCGCCGCCGCCGGCCGCCCCGCCGGTGCCGCCGCTGCCGCCGTCGCCTGCGGCGGCGCTGCTGGTGCCGGTGATTCCGGTGCCACCCTGACCGCCGTCGCCGCCCTTGCCGCCCTGGCCGCCGTTGCCGTTAGTGCCGCCGGTGCCGGCCGCTCCGCCATCGCCGCCCTGGCCACCCTGGCCACCCTGGTAGCCGGTGGCGTCGCTGCCGTTGGCGAGTGTGGCGTGGTGCCCGACGTCGCCCTTGCCGCCGGTGCCACCCACACCCCCGGCGCCTCCGGTGCCCGCCGCACCTTGGACGCCGGCCGAACCGGCGCCGGTGCCGGCCAGACCACCGTCACCGGCCTGCCCACCGGTGCCGCCGGTGCCGCCGGTGCCACCGGCGCTGTTGTTGCCGGTGATTCCGATGCCGCCCTGGCCGCCCTGTCCACCGTTGCCACCGCGTCCGCCGTTGCCGTTGGTAGCACCGGCGCCGGCCGCTCCGCCCTGGCCGCCCTGGCCACCCTGGCCGCCCTGGTAGCCGGTGGCGTCGCTGCCGTCAGCCTTCGTCGCGGCCGGACCGGTGCCGCCCTGGGCGCCGTCGCCACCGACGCCGCCGGTGCCGCCGTTGCCGTGATTACCGCCGTCACCGCCGCGGCCGCCGGCTGCGCCGGACGCTCCGGCGACGGTGGCATCGGCACCCTTGCCGCCGGTTCCACCATTGCCGGTGCTGGTGGGAGACTGCCCGCTGAGGCCCTGTGCACCGGTGGCGGACCCGTTGCCGCCCAAGCCGCCGGCACCGCCGTCCCCGGTGTCGCCGCCCTGTCCACCGGTGCCGCCGACGCCGGCGTTGGTCGTCCAGCTGCCGTCACCGCCCTTGCCGCCGTCGCCGGCGGTACCGCCCTGTCCGCCGACGCCGCCACCGCCGCCTCTGCCCGCCACGGCGACGTTGCCGTGCGCGTCGCTGCCGCCGTCGCCGCCGTCACCACCTTGACCGCCAAAGCCGCCACTTCCGCCATTGCCACCGGTCTTGCCGGTCTCACCTGCACCGGTGGCGTTCGCGCCAGTCATGCCCGCGCCCCCGGTACCACCGGTGCCGCCGGTGCCGCCGTCACCACCCTTGCCGCCGCTGCCGCCCAGGGCACCGCCATCACCGCCTTGTCCACCGCGGCCACCGAGACCGCCGGTAGCGCCGGTGGTACCGGACTGACCCGGAGCAGACCCGTCGGCGCCCGGACCGCCCTGCGCACCGGCGCCGCCGGTGCCGCCGGTGCCGCCGGTGCCGTAGTTACCCCCGTTGCCGCCCCGCCCGCCTGCGGCTCCCGTCCCGCCTATCGCGGTGGCATCGGCACCCTTGCCGCCGGTGCCACCGCTGCCGCTGTCGGTGGGAATCTGCCCGTTGAGGCCTTGCGCGCCGGGCTGGGACCCTGCGCCGCCCGCGCCGCCCGTGCCGGCCGTGCCGGTATTGCCACCCTGTCCACCGGCGCCCCCGACGCCGTTGTTATACGCCCATGTGCCCTCGCCGCCCGTGCCACCGCGACCGGCCGTGCCGGCATCACCGCCATTACCGCCCCGGCCGCCAGCTCCCTGGATCCCGTCGCCACCGATCAGCCCGCCGGCACCGCCGGCACCGCCGTCGCCACCTTTCCCGCCGGAGGCACCGTTGCCGCTGTCGCCGCCGGTGCCACCGTCGAGGCCAGGGGTGAGCTGGTTGGCACCGGCCGCACCGTCGCCACCGGCGCCGCCGACGCCGCCGGCGCCTCCTGCCCCGCCGGCCCCGCCAGCCCCGACCAACATGCCGCCGGCGCCGCCTGCGCCGCCGTTGCCACCCGTCCCGCCCGCCGTGCCCGAGCCGGCAGTTGACCCGGAGATACCCGGGGTACCGGCCTGGCCCTCGCCGCCCGCCCCGCCGACGCCGCCGGGTCCGATGAACCAGGCGCGACCGCCCGCCCCGCCGGCGCCGGCGGCCACCCCGCCCGCCCCGATGCCGCCGGCTCCACCGGCCCCGCCGCCGCCGTACAGCCAGCCGCCGCTACCGCCCTGCCCACCGGATGCGCCCGCGCCGCCGGCGCCACCGCTACCGCCGTTGCCGATCAGGCCCGCGGCACCGCCGGCGCCCCCGGGCAGACCCGCGGTGGTCTGCGAGTAACCGTTGCCGCCGTTGCCCCACAACAACCCTCCCGGGCCGCCGTCGGGGCTGGTCGCAGTACCCCAGGCGCCGTTGCCGATCAGCGGCCGGTTCAGTAACTGCTGGGCAGGCGCGTTGATCGCATTCAGGGCTGCCTGCAGCGGCGACACATTTGCGGCCTCGGCCCCCATATAAGCGCCGGCCGCGGTGGTCAGCGTGTGGCAGAACTGGCTGTGGAACAACGACGCCTGCGCGCTCAACTCCTGATATTCGCGCCCGAGGGTGCCGAACAGCGCGGCGACCGCAGCCGACACCTCATCCAGTCCGGCCGCCGCCACCGCGGTTGTCGGCGCCGCCGCCAACCCGGTGGCCGCGCGCAGCGAACTTTCGATGCCGGCGAGATCCGTCGCCGCCCAGGACAAAACGTCCGCATTGACCATGATTGACATCGTGAAAAACCCTCCAACACCAGGTACTTCCGCGGACAGGTAGGCAGGAATCGACGGACACGTTACGCAGCGAACCGTTTTTGGGAAGGGCATTTCGCAAACTCATTTGTGGAGCATCGGCTCCCCAAGACGGGTCCCGTGACGGCCCGGCAGACATTAAGTTAGAGTTGAGCGGAACAGACTCAACCTTGACGGCGTTGGACTACGCGACGAGATTTTGAACTACGTATCAGAAACGGAGGTGTCGTGGACTCTTTCAACCCGACCACCAAGACGCAGGCGGCTCTGACGTCGGCACTGCAGGCGGCATCGTCCGCGGGCAACCCCGAAATCAGGCCGGCCCATCTGTTGATGGCGCTGCTGACCCAGAACGACGGGATCGCCGTCCCCCTGTTGGAGGCTGTCGGTGTCGAGCCCGCCGCCATCCGCACTGAGACCCAGCGACTGCTGGACCGGTTGCCGCAGAGCAGCGGAGCCAGCTCGCAACCCCAGCTGTCCCGCGAGTCGCTGGCGGCGATCACCACCGCCCAGCACCTGGCCACCGAGATGGACGACGAGTTCGTCTCCACCGAGCACCTGCTGGTCGGCCTGGCCACCGGTGACTCCGACGTCGCCAAGGTGCTTACCGGCCACGGCGCGTCGCCGCAGGCGTTGAGTGACGCGTTCGTCAAAGTGCGCGGCAGCGCGCGGGTGACCAGCGCCGACCCCGAAGCCACCTATCAGGCGCTGGAGAAGTACTCCACCGACCTCACCGAACGCGCCCGCGACGGCAAACTCGACCCGGTCATCGGGCGCGACAACGAGATTCGTCGGGTGGTGCAGGTGCTGAGCCGCCGTACCAAGAACAACCCGGTGCTCATCGGTGAGCCCGGCGTCGGCAAGACCGCGATCGTGGAGGGTCTCGCCCAGCGCATCGTCGCCGGCGACGTGCCGGAAAGCCTGCGCGACAAGACCGTCGTCTCCCTGGATCTCGGATCGATGGTGGCCGGCGCCAAGTACCGCGGCGAGTTCGAGGAACGACTCAAAGCCGTCCTCGACGACATCAAGAACTCCGCCGGGCAGATCATCACGTTCATCGACGAGCTGCACACCATCGTCGGCGCCGGTGCCACCGGCGAATCGGCGATGGACGCCGGCAACATGATCAAGCCGATGCTGGCCCGCGGCGAACTGCGACTGGTCGGCGCGACCACGCTCGACGAGTACCGCAAGTACATCGAGAAGGACGCCGCGCTGGAGCGCCGTTTCCAGCAGGTGTTCGTCGGCGAGCCGTCCGTGGAGGACACCGTGGGCATCCTGCGCGGCCTCAAGGACCGCTACGAGGTGCACCACGGCGTGCGGATCACCGACTCCGCGCTGGTGGCCGCGGCCACGCTGTCCGACCGCTACATCACTGCGCGTTTCCTGCCGGACAAGGCGATCGACCTGGTCGACGAGTCCGCGTCGCGGCTGCGGATGGAGATCGACTCCCGTCCGGTGGAGATCGACGAGGTAGAGCGGCTGGTCCGTCGGCTCGAGATCGAAGAGATGGCGCTGGCCAAGGAAGAGGATGCCGCCTCACGCGAGCGACTGGAGAAGCTGCGCGCCGAACTGGCCGACTACAAAGAGAAGCTGGCCGAGCTGACCACCAGATGGCAGAACGAGAAGAACGCTATCGACGTCGTCCGCGAACTCAAGGAACAGCTGGAAACGCTGCGCGGCGAAGCCGAGCGCGCCGAGCGCGACGGCAACTACGAAAAGACCGCCGAACTGCGCTACGGCCGCATCCCCGAGCTCGAGAAGAAGCTCGACGCGGCGATCCCGCAGGCCGAGGCCCGCGAGAACGTGATGCTCAAGGAGGAGGTCGGCCCCGACGACATCGCCGACGTGGTGTCGGCGTGGACCGGCATCCCAGCGGGACGGCTGCTGGAAGGTGAGACCGCCAAGCTGTTGCGCATGGAAGACGAGCTGGGCAAGCGCGTCGTCGGGCAGAAGAAGGCCGTGCAGGCCGTGTCCGACGCGGTGCGCCGCAGCCGGGCCGGGGTAGCCGACCCGAACCGGCCCACCGGCTCGTTCCTGTTCCTCGGACCGACCGGTGTCGGTAAAACCGAGCTGGCAAAAGCGTTGGCGGACTTCCTGTTCGACGACGAACGCGCCATGGTCCGCATCGACATGAGTGAGTACGGCGAGAAGCACTCGGTGGCTCGGCTGGTCGGTGCGCCGCCCGGCTACATCGGTTACGACCAGGGTGGTCAGCTGACCGAGTCGGTGCGCCGCCGGCCCTACACCGTGGTGCTGTTCGACGAGGTGGAGAAGGCCCACCCGGATGTGTTCGACGTGCTACTGCAGGTGCTCGACGAGGGCAGGTTGACCGACGGCCAGGGCCGCACGGTGGACTTCCGCAACACCATCCTGATCCTGACCTCCAACCTCGGCTCCGGTGGCACCGAGGAGATGGTGATGGCGGCGGTGCGTTCGGCGTTCAAGCCGGAATTCATCAACCGCCTGGACGATGTGCTGATCTTCGACGGCCTCAACCCCGAGGAGCTGGTGCAGATCGTCGACATCCAGCTGGTCCAACTGGCCAAACGACTCGCCCAGCGGCGGTTGCAGCTGGAGGTGTCGCTACCGGCCAAGCAGTGGCTGGCGCACCGCGGATTCGACCCGGTGTACGGGGCGCGACCGTTGCGCCGGCTGGTGCAGCAGGCGATCGGCGATCAGCTGGCCAAGATGCTGCTGGCGGGCGACGTGCACGACGGCGACGTGGTGCCGGTCAACGTCAGCGCGGACGGGGACTCGCTGGTCCTCGGTTGATCCGCCCGGTGTCCGTCGCCGCCTGCAGCAGCTGGCGGGCCACCGGGGTGGCGACGGTTTGGCGCAACAGTTGGTCTTCGATGCGCAGGCCGGTCGGCAGGTCCGCGGACGCGGCGTCCACCGCGAGTTTGGCTGCCGCGATCGCGGTCCCCGGGGCGGCCGCGATCCGGCGGGCCAGCCGGTCGACGAACCGGCGTAACTCGTCGGCCGGCAGCGCCCGATTGAGGTAACCCCAGGCCTGGGCGGTCTCGGCATCGACGTCCAGACCGCCCAGGATCACTTCGAGAGCCCGCGACCGGCCCACCAGCCGCGGCAGCCGCTGGGTGCCGCCACCACCGGGAACGATGCCCACCGACACCTCCGGATGGCCCAAAACCGTTGTGCCGGTTGCCCCGTAACGCATGTCGAAAGCCATGACCAGTTCGCAGCCGCCGCCGCGGCACACCCCTTCGATGACGGCGATGGTCGCTTTCGGCAGGGTCCGCACCCGCTCGGTGAGGGCGTGGAAGAGCGACAACTCCTCATGCAGCCCGACGTCATCGGGTGGCAGGTGCGCGATCAGCGCCACGTCCGCGTGCGCGATGAAGGTCTGCGGGTCCGCCGAGTCCAGTACCAGCACCCGCACCCCGTCATCGGCGGCCACCTCGATGAGCAGCCGGTCGAGTTCGGTGAGCAGTGCGACATCGAGCAGGTTGATCGGCGGATTGTCGATAGACGCCCGGCAGATCCCATCCCCGGCGGCCACACGCAGCAGCCGATAGTCCCGGTAGTGCATGGACACCTCGCCTATGTTTGTCCGCCGCCGCTTCCGCCGGTACCCGCGGTACCGCCGCTGCCGCCGATGGTGCCGTTCGGGGGCTGACCCGGCCCGCCGGGTCCACCCCCGAGTCCGAGCTCGAGCATTCCGGGTCCGCCGGCGCCGCCGCTGCCGCCGTCCCCACCGGGCCCGCCGCTGCCGGAGTCGGAGTCGCCGCCGTCACCTCCGGTACCGCCGCTACCACCGTCGCCACCCGGTTCGAGCGGCGTCCCGCGGCCACCGTCGCCACCATTGCCGCCCATGCCGCCGTTTCCGCCGCTGCCGGCACCGATTCCCTGGCCGCCGTCGCCGCCGTCGCCGCCGCCACCCCCGGGCGCGTTGCCCTGGCCTACGGTGCCGCCGTAGCCGCCTTGCCCGCCAGTGCCGCCGGCCCCGCCGGGATCACCGGCACCACCCGTGCCGCCGTCTCCGCCGTCACCACCGGACAGCACGGCGGCGTTACCGCCGATACCGCCGTCCCCGCCCTTACCGCCGGTGCCGTTGGTGGCGTTGCCGCCCTCACCGCCCGTGCCACCGTCACCGGCTGCCGCGTTTGCGGTCCGGCCCTCTCCGCCGGTTCCGCCGTTCCCGCCCTGACCGGCGGTGCCGTTGGCGGCGTCGCCACCTTTGCCGCCGCTGCCACCGTTACCGGCGCTGGTTCCGGTCGACGTACCGCCGTCGCCACCCGCGCCGCCATGACCACCCGCGCCTGCCGTGCCGCGTCCACCGTCTCCGCCGTCCCCGCCGAGGCCGCCGTTGACTGCTCCACCCCCAAGCACGTTCGAGCCGCCACCTGCGCCGCCCTTTCCGCCGTTTCCGCCGGTTACGCCGTCGCCGCCAGCACCGCCTTCGCCTCCTGCGCCGCCCGACCCGCTGGCTGAGAAGAATATGGCGCGACCGCCGTCTCCGCCGTCACCGCCGGTTCCGCCCGCAGCCTGGGTGCCGCCCTGGCCGCCGGCGCCGCCGTTCCCGCCGTCGCCCCCGCTGCCGTTGCTGGTCGTCAGCGTGCCACCGTTACCGCCTCTGCCACCGTCGCCCGCGGCGAAGGTAACGCCGTCACTGCCCTGGTCGCCTGCCGAAGAGCCCAGCCCGCCGTGCCCTCCGGTTCCCGCCGTCCCGGAGTTGCCCCCGTCGCCGCCGTCGCCACCGGGGCCGCCGATCGGGGTGGCGAAGGTTGCCGAGGTTCCAATGGCACCGTTTCCGCCCTTGCCGGCAACGCCGGCATCTGCGCCGTCACCGCCGTCACCGCCGGCACCGCTGAGCGCCTGCCCACCCACTCCGGTCCCACCCGTCCCGCCGTCGCCACCGCGGCCGCCGTCACCGCCGGCACCCGCGTCGCCGCCGTCGCCGCCGTCTTGCCCGGCGAGGACGGCGGTGGCTCCTTCAACGCCATTGCCGCCGGTGCCGCCGTGGCCGGCATTTCCGCCGGTCCCGCCCATACCCCCGACGCCGCCTGCGGTGCCACCGTTTCCACCGTCGCCCCCACTGCCGCCATCGCCACCTCTGCCGCCATCGGTGCCGTCTCCGGTCACGGCGGTGTAACCGGCCGACCCGTCGGCCCCGTCGCCGCCGATACCCCCGACCCCACCGTTGCCGTACTTGCCCCCGTCGCCGCCGTCGCCGCCGTCCGCGCCGTTGGCGCCCGGGATGGTGCCGTCGGCGCCGGTGCCGCCGGCTCCGCCGTCACCTCCGGTGGTCGGGGAGGACCCGGCAGCTCCGTCTGCACCCCGGGTGGAACCCGCGCCACCGGCACCGCCGCCACCGCCGAGCCCCGGGTCGCCGCCCTTGCCGCCGGCACCGCCGACGCCGGCATTGACGGTCCAGGTGCCGGTGGCGCCCGCCCCGCCGTCACCGGGTGCGTTGCCGGCCCCGCCGGTGCCACCTGCGCCACCGACTCCCTGGGCGGCGGTCTGGCCCAGGACGTTGGTGCCGCCCGCGCCACCCGCGCCACCGTTGCCGCCCTGACCGCCGGATCCGCCGTTGCCGCCGTCGGTGCCGTCGGCGCCGCGAACGGGACCGACGGCGCCGTCGTGCCCCAAACCGCCTGCACCACCCGCGCCGCCCGCCGCACCTGCGCCGCCGATACCGCCGCTGCCGAGCAGGCCGCCGCCTCCGCCGGCACCGCCGTTGCCCCCGCTGCCACCCTGGCCGCCAGTGGCGCCGTCCGGAGCGCCGGCTATGCCGTCCGCGCCGCTCGCCCCGGTCGCGCCGGCCCCACCGTTGCCGCCGACGCCGCCCGTACCGATCAGTCGGGCCGCCCCGCCGGCTCCGCCGTCGCCCCCGGCGCCACCGGGTATCGCGGCGGCACCACCCGCCCCGCCGGCCCCGCCGTTGCCCAGCAGCCAGCCACCGCTGCCGCCGGCACCGCCCGCGGCGCCGGCCCCACCGGTGCCACCGTTGCCGCCGTTGCCGATCAAACCGGCGGCACCACCGGCGCCGCCGGCAACGCCCGGTGTGCTGGGCGAGTAACCGTTGCCGCCGTTGCCCCACAGCAGACCCCCGGCGCCACCGTTGGGGCTGGCCGCCGTGCCGCCGGCACCGTTGCCGATCAGTGGGCGTCCCAGCAGGGTTTGCGTAGGTGCGTTGATGAGCTGTTCGACCAGCTGAAGGGGAGCGGTGTTCGCGGCTTCAGCTGCGGCGTATGCCCGTCCCGCCCCGCCAAGCACCGCGGCGAACTGGTCGTGATACGCCGCCGCCCGGGCCACCAGGAGCTGGTAGTCGCGGCCATAGTTGCCGAACAGGGCGGCGATCGCCGCGGAGATCTCGTCCCCGGCGGCGGCAAGCACGCCGGTGGTCGGTATCGCGGCGACCGTGCTGGCCTGCGTGACTGTCGAGCGAATGCCGACCAATTCGTCGGCCGCTTGTTGCAGAGCTTGCGGGGTGACCAATAGTGCCATGGTGAATCCATTCAAGAGCGGGGAATTTGTTCGCTGACGGCAGGTGAGCTGCAACGACGTTACTCAGCCCGCCACTGGTTCGTCGGGCTTTTGCCGAATCGGTAGGCCTGACGTATTTCGGCTATTGGCCAAATGAATTTCATGAAATACGAATCAATGAAAATGGCCGTGCAATTCGCCTGCTGCCCGCCCGCCGCACCGTTCCGCCACGCCGGTCACCGCACCTGTGACGCGGTTGTGACCTGCTCGGATTCTGTGTTCCACCCGCACAACAGATAAGCTGTGCTGCGATGGTCCCGCTCTGGTTCACACTGTCCGCACTGTGCTTCGTCGGTGCGGCGGTGTTGTTGTACGTCGATATCGATCGACGTCGCGGACGCAGCAGACGCCGCAGGTCGTGGGCCAGATCGCACGGGTTCGACTACGAACGCGAATCGACCGACATCCTGCACCGGTGGAAGCGCGGCGTGATGTCGACGGTCGGTGATGTCCCGGCCCAGAACGTCGTGCTGGGCCAGATCCGCGGCGAAGCGGTGTACATCTTCGACCTCGAAGAGGTCGCCACCGTGATCGCGCTGCACCGCAAGGTCGGCACCAACGTGGTGGTGGACCTGCGACTCAAGGGACTCAAGGAGCCACGGGAAAGCGACATCTGGCTGCTCGGTGCGATCGGGCCGCGGATGGTCTACTCCACCAACCTCGATGCGGCCCGGCGGGCCTGCGACCGGCGGATGGTCACTTTCGCCCACACTGCCCCCGACTGCGCCGAGATCATGTGGAACGAGCAGCACTGGACGCTGGTCGCGATGCCGATCGCCAGCACCCGTGCCCAGTGGGACGAGGGCCTGCGCACCGTCCGCCAGTTCAACGACCTGCTGCGGGTGTTGCCGCCGCTGCCCGCCGACGCAGCCGAGGAGCCCGGCGAACCCGAGAATCTGCGTGCTCCGGGCCGTCCGTTGGCTTCGGCCGCCCGCGCGGAGTTGCCGTCGCGGCGTACGCAAGCCGACCCGGCCGCCGGGATCATGTCTGATCTGGGACGGCGGGCGGCGGAGCCCGTCCGCCGCGAGGAGAGCCGTCCCGAAGGCGCTCCGCGTCCGCCGCGAGCGGGACGCAACGGCCAGCAGGCCAGCAACTACCAGCACTGAGAGTTCATGCCTCGACCTGTTGCGTTGATCACTGGGCCCACGTCCGGAATCGGTGCGGGCTACGCGCGCCGGTACGCCCACGACGGCTACGACCTGGTCCTGGTTGCCCGCGACGCGGTGCGCCTCGAGCAACTCGCCGACGAATTGGCCGCGCAGCCGGGCGCGGTCGAGATCCTGCAAGCAGACCTGGCCGATGCCGACGACCGTGCCAAGGTCGCCGAACGGCTGGCCGCCGGGGTGCGGGTGCTGGTGAACAACGCCGGTTTCGCCACGTCTGACGAATTCTGCGACGCCGACCCCGCAGTCCTGCAACAGCAGCTCGACGTCAACGTCACCGCGGTGATGCACCTGACCCGGGCCGCGTTGCCGGCCATGCTCGACGCCGGCGCCGGCACCGTGATCAACATCGCCAGCGTGGCCGGGCTGCTGCCCGGCCGGGGATCGATGTACGCCGCGTCCAAAGCCTGGGTGGTTTCGTTCACCGAGGGCCTGGCCGACGCCCTGCGCGGCACCGGCGTCGGGGTGCACGCGGTGTGTCCGGGATACGTGCACACCGAGTTCCACGCCCGGGCCGGGGCGGACGTGACGAGGGTTCCGTCGTTCCTGTGGCTCGAGGTCGACGAGGTGGTGCGCGAAAGTCTCGCCGACATCGCCCGCGGCAAAGTGGTCAGCGTGCCCAGCCTGCGGTACAAGGCTCTGATCGGTGCCAGCGGCGTGGTGCCGCGCGGTGTTCTGCGGGCCGGCACCGGGCGGTATTCACCCCGCAGGGTGATCGCCGCGGTCAACCGACGGATCGGCGGCGGCCGTGGCCGCACCTGAGCGCGCCGAACTCGCCGACCTGGTGCGCCGGCTGTCGGTGGTGCACGGTCGGGTCACGCTGTCGTCGGGCAAGGAGGCCGACTACTACGTCGATTTGCGCCGCGCCACCCTGCACCACCGCGCGTCCGCGCTGATCGGCCGGCTGATGCGCGAGCTCACCCACGACTGGGACTACGCGGTGGTCGGCGGCCTGACGCTGGGGGCCGATCCGGTGGCCACCGCCGTCATGCACGCGCCGGGCCGCCCGATCGACGCATTCGTGGTCCGCAAGTCGGCGAAAGCCCATGGCCTGCAACGGCTTATCGAAGGTTCCGAGGTGTCCGGTCAACGCGTGCTGGTGGTCGAGGACACCAGCACCACCGGCGGTTCGGCGCTGACGGCGGTGCGCGCCGTCCAGGATGCCGGCGGTGAGGTGGTCGGCGTGGCCACCGTGGTGGACCGGGCAACCGGTGCCGCGGAAGCCATCCGGGCCGAGGGGTTGCCGTACCGCAGTGTGCTGGGCCTAGCTGACCTGGGGCTGGGCTAGGGTCGCTGCGTGCGCGTCCCGGTGGTGTTGGCCTTCGTGCTGACCACTGTGCTGGCCACGGTGCTCGGCTGTTCGGGCTCGGATCATTCCGGTCGCATCTACGGCGCGTTCCGCGCCCACGTCGGAGAATCGCAGGCGGTGCTGGGCTGGAACGTGTCGGTCACCAACCTGCGCTGGTCCGACGACTATGTGCTGTTCGACGTCGACGCGTCGCCGACCGATCCGCACCAGCCGCACGCCAAGGCCGAAGAACTGCGTTTCGGCCTCTACGGCGCGCTGTCGCATCCGATGGAGTCGACCGGGCTGGGCAGCTGCGACGAAGCGGTCACCAAGGTGTCCGACATCGTCTCGCCGTTGAGAGCGCCACCGGACCGGCTCACCGGCACCGCGTGCCTGGGATCCACGAAGGACCGCAGCGCCGTGCGCGGGGTGTACCTGTATTCGCCGCACGACCGCATCGCCGGCACCGCGGCCGCCTACCCGGCGGCGTTCCCGGTGGGCCTGTTGCCGACCAAGGAGAGCGACACCGGCCTGGTGGTGAAGACCACCAGCGTGTCGGCCTGGCGCGCCGACGGCGTACCGGTGAATCAGGCCCAATTGAGCAACCCCGCGGCGTTCAACGGCAACGGCTACATGTTGTTGGGCCTGCAGGCCGACGCCGAAGGGTCGCGGTATCGCGACGACTCCGCAACGCGGGGCGGGCCGCTGATGCTGACGGCCGCGCCGACGCTACCCGGCAAGGGGTTGAACCCGGGGTGCACGGCCTACGGGTCCTCGGTGCTGCTGCTGCCGGACGCCTCACGGGATGCGGTGCAGGTCAACGCATCCCTGTGCACGCAGGGTGAGATCAACCAGGCGTTGCTGTACGCGACGGTCGCGATCGTCGGCACCCACGCCGCGGTGTGGACCACCAAGTGACCGAGCCGGGGCCCACCGAATGGGGTGTGCCGGCCGCCGGAGTCGGACCGTGGTCCGGGGACCTGCCCGACGATCCCAGATACGACCCGGAGCTGCTGCGCGACGGCGATACCCGCAATGTCGTCGATGCCTACCGGTACTGGACCCGGGCGGCGATCGTCGCCGACATCGACCGGCGCCGGCACAGCCTGCACATCGCCATCGAGAACTTCGGCCATGACGCCAACATCGGGTCGGTGGTGCGCACCGCGAACGCGTTCGCCGTCGACACCGTGCACATCGTCGGCCGTCGGCGCTGGAACCGGCGCGGCGCCATGGTGACCGACCGCTACCAGCGGTTGCGCCACCACGACAGCACCGCCGAGTTGATGGAGTTCGCGGCGGGCGCCGGGCTGACCGTCGTCGCGGTGGACAACGTCCCCGGTGCCGCCCGGCTGGAAGGGACCACCCTGCCGCGCCGCTGTCTGCTGGTTTTCGGCCAGGAAGGGCCGGGCATCACCGACGACACCCGCGGCGGCGCGGCGCTCACGGTGTCGATCGCCCAGTTCGGCTCGACCCGCAGCATCAACGCCGGGGTGGCTGCGGGCATCGCGATGCACACCTGGATCCGCCAGCACGGTGATCTCTCCCAGGCTTGGTAGGGCAGGATCGACAGGTATGGACCAGGTATGGGCGAACCGCGCCGCCAGCTCCGAAGCCGCCGTCACGCAACGGAATCTGACCCGGCTGTGGGGTCTGCCCGCCACCCAGCTCGGGGTGGTGGCCTGGCCGTCGAATCGGCAAGACCGGCTGTTCGGCACCTGGCACTACTGGTGGCAGGCCCACCTGCTGGACTGCCTGATCGACGCGCAGTTGCGGGACCCGCAGCCGGAGCGGCACACCCGGATCAACCGGCAGGTCCGCTCGCACCGGTTGCGCAACAACTTGCGCTGGACCAACAGCTACTACGACGACATGGCCTGGCTGGCGCTGGCGCTGGAACGGGCGGCCCGCCTGGTCGGGGTGGAGCGCAGCCGCGCGCTGCCCAAGCTGGCCAGGCAGTTCGTCAACGCCTGGATGCCCGAGCATGGCGGCGGCATCCCGTGGCGCAAACAGGACCGGTTCTTCAACGCACCCGCCAACGGTCCGGCGGGCATCTTCCTGGCCCGCTACGAAGGGCACCTGCGGCGGGCGCAGCAGCTGGCCGACTGGATCGACGAGACCCTGATCGACCCTGACAACCACCTGGTGTTCGACGGCATCAAAGAAGGTTCACTGGTCCGCGCGCAATACACCTATTGCCAGGGTGTGGTGCTCGGGCTGGAGACCGAACTGGCCAAACGCACCCACGACGACCGGCACCGGCCGCGGGTGCACCGCCTGGTTGCCGCGGTTGACAACGAGATGGCGCCCGCCGGTGTGCTGCGGGGGGCCGGCGGTGGCGACGGCGGTCTGTTCGCCGGGATCACCGCGCGCTATCTGGCGCTGGTCGCCACCGACCTGCCGGGGGACGCCGCCGAGGATGTGGCGGCCCGGGACACCGCTGCCAAGATCGTGTTGTCCTCGGCGAAGTCGGCGTGGGAGAACCGCCAGACGGTGGACGGGCTACCGGTGTTCGGCGCGTTCTGGGACCGCGACGCCGAGATACCCGTCGCCGCCGGCAAAGAGGCGCAGTTCGTGGCGGGCGCGGTGAACAGCTCGGAGATCCCGGAGCGGGACCTGTCGGTGCAACTGTCGGGCTGGATGCTGATGGAAGCCGCCCACAGCGTCGCGTCAGTCGGGAAGCACTAGCGGATCGGCCTCGTCTTCGGGCGCCGCCGCAGCGGCCCGGCGTCGGCCGCGAAAGCCTTTCCACGCCGCGATGAACGCCGGGATCATCGACACGAACAGGATGCCCAGGATGATCTTTTCCAGATTCTGGTGCACGAACGGCACGTTGCCCAGGAAATAACCGGCGATGGTGACGCCGCCGCCCCACAGCACGCCGCCGACGATGTCGAAGGCCAGATACACCGGGTAGCGCATGTAGGACACGCCCGCCACCACCGGGGTGAACGTCCGGACGAACGGCATGAACCGGGCCAGGATGATGGCCCACGGTCCGTACTTCTCGAAGAACGCGTGCGACTCGGTCACGTAGTGCTGCTTGAAGAAGCGGGAGTCCTCCCGCTTGAACAGCGCGGGGCCGATGCGCCGACCGATGAAATATCCCGTCTGGTCACCGAGGATCGCGACCACGGCGACGGCCGGTGCCAGCACCCAGATGTCCAGCGTCCCTTTGGCGGCCAATAATCCGCCGGTGAACAGCAGCGACTCGCCGGGCAGCAGCGGGAACAGCAGACCCGTCTCGACGAAGACGATGACCAGGATGGTCGGCAGTACCGCGGAGGCGAACAGACCCTCCGGGCCGATCCAGAACATCGGGTCCAGGATGCTGCCGGAGGCTACGACGGTAGTGCTCATGATGCTTCAACATACCGGCGTTGTAATACTGAGTAGGCCCAGTCTCTAGGTCTTGAGAAGAGTCTCTGTAGGAGGAGCCGTTCCATGCCCATCGCAACCCCTGAGATTTACGCCGAGATGCTGGGCCGCGCCAAGAAGAACGCCTACGCGTTCCCGGCCATCAACTGCACCTCGTCGGAGACCGTCAACGCCGCCATCAAAGGGTTCGCCGACGCCGGCAGCGACGGCATCATCCAGTTCTCGACGGGCGGTGCGGAGTTCGCGTCCGGCCTCGGGGTCAAGGACATGGTGACCGGCGCGGTGGCGCTCGCCGAGTTCACCCACGTCATCGCGGCGAAGTACCCGATCAACGTGGCCCTGCACACCGACCACTGTCCCAAGGACAAACTCGACACCTACGTGCGGCCGCTGCTGGCGATCTCCGCGGAACGGGTGCGCGCGGGGAACAATCCGTTGTTCCAGTCGCACATGTGGGACGGCTCGGCGGTCCCGATCGACGAAAACCTGGAAATCGCCCGCGAGCTGCTCAAGCACGCGGCCGAGGCCAAGATCATCCTCGAGATCGAGATCGGGGTGGTCGGCGGCGAGGAGGACGGCGTCGCCAACGAGATCAACGACAAGCTGTACACCACGCCGGAGGACTTCGAGAAGACCATCGACGCGCTGGGGCACGGCGAACATGGTCATTACCTGCTGGCGGCGACGTTCGGCAACGTGCACGGCGTCTACAAGCCGGGCAACGTGAAGCTGCGCCCCGACATCCTGGCGCAGGGGCAGAAGGTGGCGGCCGCCAAGCTCGGGTTGTCCGACGACGCCCAACCCTTCGACTTCGTCTTCCATGGCGGGTCCGGCTCGGAGAAGTCCGAGATCGAGGAGGCCCTGCGGTACGGCGTGGTGAAGATGAACGTCGACACCGACACCCAGTACGCGTTCACCCGCCCGCTGGCGGGCCACATGTTCACCAACTACGACGGCGTGCTCAAGGTCGACGGCGACGTGGGCTCGAAGAAGGTCTACGACCCGCGCAGCTATCTGAAGAAGGCCGAAGCCGCAATGGCCGAGCGGGTGGTGGAGGCCTGCAACGACCTGCACTGCGCGGGCAAGTCCCTCGCGGGCTAACTGGACTGGCAGATCTTCCACTGGTCGTCGCGGAACTGCAGGTCCAGGCTGCGCGTCGAGCGCGTCTGCGGGTCGTAGGCCATGAACGTGGTGATGTTGGCCTCAGCGTGCTGGCCGTTGACGACCACCTGGTCGATGTTGGCGATCACCGGAAACTGCTTGGCCGCCGAGACCCGCCGGTAGGTTTCTGACCAGGCTTTCTCGTCGTACTCCACGTAACCGTCGCGGGTGGTCCCGCAGGTGATGCTGCGCAGCGCGGTCAGGTCGCCCCGCTGGATCGCGATGTCGAAATTCTGGATGGTCTGCTTGACCTGGTCTTCCTGCGACGCTTTCGGATGGTCCTTGCGGGTCAGCAGGACGGTGCCGAAGATGGCGATCGCCGCCAGTGCCAGCACGATCACCACGATGGCCAGCACCCAGCCCCAGTTGCGGTTCTTGAACGACGCCTTGCCCCCGGTCCGCCCGGGGATCGACTGGGGCACGGCCGCTTTGGCGGGTGGCGTCGGCTGGGCGGCGGGCGGCTGGGTCTGGAACGCCTCGGTGGCCGCCTCCGGCGCCGTGGCGATCACCTGGGTTTCCTTCTCGTCGAAGCCGGGTGCGGTGAAGCGCCGTTCCGGTTCTTCGGCCTCGGCCGGTTCGCTGGCCGCCACCGGTTGCTGCTTGGCGAGTTTCAGCGTCTCGGTTTCGGCCTCACCGGATGCCGGCGGTGGGTTCTGGGTTTCGCCGGGGTCGCGCTGGCTGCCCGGTTTGCCGCGGAAACCGGTGCGGTCGCGGCCTGGCTCGGGTGCGTTGGGCATAGAAGGAGCTTAGCGACCCAACCGCGGCTGGTGTGCTCACCGCGGCAGCCGAATTGGCAGAATGGGCCGCATGACACCGATGGGTGACCTTCTGGGACCTGATCCGATCCTGCTGCCCGGCGACAGCGAAGCCGAAGCCGAGTTGCTGGCTGGCGAGAAGCCGGGCATCGTCGCCGCGACGCACCCGTCGGCGTCGGTGGCCTGGGCTGCACTCGCCGAAGAGGCGCTGGCCGAGGACAGGGCGATCACCGCCTACGCGTACGCGCGCACCGGCTATCACCGGGGCCTGGACCAGCTGCGCCGCAACGGCTGGAAAGGGTTCGGGCCGGTGCCTTACCAGCACCCGCCGAACCGGGGTTTCCTGCGCTGCGTGGCCGCGTTGGCGCGCGCCGCCGACGCCATCGGGGAGACCGACGAGTTCCGGCGCTGCCTGGATCTGCTCGACGACTGCGACCCCGGCGCGCGGCCCGCCCTGGGGCTGTAGTCAGAACGTCTCTTCGCAGTGGCCGTCCGGGCAGTCGATCTGGACGGTGGCGTGCTCCAACCCGCGCGCCGACAGCACCGCGCGTGCCTCGTGCAGCACCCGGCCCGAGTCGCTTGCGCTGGTCAGGTGTGCGGTGACCATGTCCTTGCCGGGGGAGAGCGTCCACACGTGCAGGTCGTGCACCTCGGTGACCCCGTCCACCGCACCGAGCGCCGACCGCAACTCGTCGACGTCGATGTGCGCGGGAGACGATTCGGACAGGATGCGCAGTGCCGCCCGGGCCAGCGCGATCGCCCGCGGCAGCACCCACAGCGCGACCAGCACCGCGACCACCACGTCGGCGTAGGGCCAGTGCGTCGTGACGGTGACTATCCCGGCGATCAGCACCCCGATGCTGCCGACGGTGTCGGCCACCACCTCCATGTAGGCGCCCTTGACGGCCAGGCTGTCCTCGGAGTGCGAGCGCAGCAGCATGGCCACGGCGAAATTGGCGGCCACTCCGGCCAGCGCCACCACGATCATCGGCAGGCCTGGCACGGTCGGTGCGCCGCCGAGCCGGTCGATCGCCTCGTAGAGGATGAACGCCGCCACCCCGACCAGCAGCGCGGCGTTGGCCACCGCGGTGAACACCTCGGCACGATGCCAGCCGTAGGTGCGGTTCGGCGACGAGCTGCCTTTGCGAGCGAGGACGACGGCGGCCAATCCCATGAAGACGGCCACCACATCGGTGAGCATGTGGCCGGCGTCGGCCAGCAGCGCGATGGAGTTGATCAGCAACGACGTGGTCAGCTCGATGACGAAGAACGTCGCCAGGATCGCGGCGGCGCCGATCATCTTGGGGATCATCCGCGAGGCGTCCGCCTCGGCGGGGGTGTGACTGTGTCCGGCGCCCATGGCGAGTAATATATGCGCAATCACGCATATATCGCAACAGTGCCAGCGCCGCGACACTGAATCCACGCACCCGACACGCCGGACGGGGTGGGCGTGCTTACCGGCTCGGTGGCCAGCACGCCGGCACACCTAGAACAACGAACCCCAGAACCGGGTCAGCCCGGCGCCCATCCCCGACAGCCGCGGCGACACCCCCGACAAGCTGAAGAGTTCGTAGACGAGCCCGAAGAACCACTGACTCGTCACCGGCGACAACAGCACGAACAGCAGAAAGAAGACGCCCCACTGCTTGGCGGGGGCCACCGCGCGCTGGGTCTGCGGGCTCAGGTGCGGCTCCAGCGCGTCGTAGCCGTCCAGGCCCGGGATGGGCAGCAGGTTCAACAGCACCGCGGTGATCTGCAGGAACCCCAGAAACGCAACTCCGGCCCACAGCACCCGGTGCGACGGCTGGTAGCACCACCGGACCGTCGTCAACAGCAACACGGCCAGCAGGAGATTCATCGCCGGCCCGGCCAGGCTCACCATGGTGCGCCGCGCCGGAGACATGGACCCGGTCCGCACATAGACCGCGGCCCCCGGCAGCCCGATACCGCCCAGGGCGATGAACACCATCGGCAACACCAGTGACAGGCCGAGATGGCTGTAGCGGCGGGGATCCAGCGTGAGGTAACCGCGCACCGCGACATCGTGGTCACCGAATCGCCAGGCGGTGTAGGCATGCCCGAACTCGTGCAGGCACAGCGACACCAGCCACCCCGCGATGACGAAGACGAACACGCCAGCGTAAGCAAGCGGCCGCACCGTGGATCCGGCCGCCCAGGCCAGCGCGGCGCCGACTGCGGTCAACCCGACCAGGCCGAGAAAGATCGGGCTAGGCCGCACCGATTCGTGCACCCGCCGATCGCTCACCGGTCGAAGCTACCGGACCAGCAACCAGCCCTCGACGTTGCGGTAGAACGTCGATCGACGCACCGGACGCTTGGCCGGCACACCGTCACGCAGCACGCGGGCGCCGGGGGTGCCCAGCTGGGCGGCACGCCCGCTCACCCAGCGCGGCCAGCGGCCCGCCAACCCCGCCCGCAGACCCGGGATCGCCGCCGTGGGCTCGATCCACACCTCGGCGGCGTCCCCGTCGAACAGCACGGTGTCGTCGACGATCGCCTCGCCACGGATCGCCGGCGACCCCTCGGCCGGCACCCAGCTGGCCCGTCCCACCAGCACCGTCCCGGTCTCGTCGCGGATCAGCGGGACCCGGCGCGCGGTGCCACCGACGGCCCGTCGCGCCGCCCGGGATCCCGTCGGCAACCGGTAGGCCCGGCTGGCGCGGGTGCGCCCGCGCGGGACGTACGCCACTTCGACGTCCAGCCGGTCGACGCGCAACAGCCGGGTCAGTACGGCGGCCAGGTCGGCGTCGGCACCGACGACAACGAGCCGCCGATAGCGGCCCGGGAGGGTACTGATGTCGGTTCCGCCGACATCCAGACCTCGCAACGCGGGCGGCAGCGGTCCCTCGTCGAACGGCAGAACCGCCACGCTGACCGCGGTTTCCGCTCGGTTAATAGGCGCGTTCATGACACTCCTTGCGCACCGCAGGATAGGGTAGGTCACCGGCTGGACCACAATAAGCGGGCATAACCCGCCAGACGAGGTGGGAGCACGTCATGCCGGCAATCGTGCTGATCGGCGCCCAATGGGGCGACGAAGGCAAAGGCAAGGCCACAGATCTGCTCGGCGGACGCGTGCAGTGGGTGGTGCGCTACCAAGGCGGCAACAACGCCGGGCACACCGTCGTGTTGCCGACCGGTGAGAACTTCGCGCTGCACCTGATCCCGTCCGGCGTGCTGACCCCGGGGGTCACCAACGTCATCGGCAACGGCGTGGTGATTGACCCGGGCGTCCTGCTCGACGAGCTCAAAGGCCTGGAAGACCGCGGTGTCGACACCTCCCGGCTGCTGATCTCCGCCGACGCCCACCTGCTGATGCCCTATCACGTGGCCATCGACAAAGTCACTGAGCGCTACATGGGCAGCAAGAAGATCGGCACCACCGGCCGCGGCATCGGACCCTGCTACCAGGACAAGATCGCCCGGATCGGAATCCGGGTCGCCGATGTGCTGGACCCCGACCAGCTGACCCACAAGGTGGAGGCGGCACTGGAGTTCAAGAACCAGGTGCTGGTCAAGATCTACAACCGCAAAGCGCTCGAACCCGGCCAGGTGGTCGAGGCACTGCTGGAGCAGGCCGAAGGTTTCCGGCACCGCATCGCCGACGCCCGGCTGCTGCTCAACAACGCACTGGACGCGGGCGAGACGGTGCTGCTGGAAGGCTCGCAGGGCACCCTGCTCGACGTCGATCACGGCACCTACCCCTACGTCACCTCGTCGAATCCGACGGCCGGTGGCGCGGCGGTGGGTTCGGGCATCGGCCCGACCCGCATCGGCACGGTGCTGGGGATCCTGAAGGCCTACACCACCCGGGTGGGCTCGGGCCCGTTCCCGACCGAACTGTTCGACGAGAACGGCGAATACCTGTCCAAGACGGGCGGCGAGTTCGGTGTCACCACCGGCCGGCGTCGCCGTTGCGGCTGGTTCGATGCCGTCATCGCGCGATACGCGACCCGGGTCAACGGGATCACCGACTACTTCCTGACCAAGCTCGACGTGCTGTCCAGCCTGGAGACGGTGCCGGTGTGTGTCGGCTACGAGGTCGGCGGCAAACGCACCGACGAGATGCCGATGACCCAGAGCGACCTGTGTCACGCCACCCCGGTGTACGAGGAGCTGCCCGGCTGGTGGGAGGACATCTCGACCGCCCGCGAGTTCGACGACCTGCCCGCTAAGGCCCGCGACTATGTGCTGCGGCTGGAAGAGCTTGCCGGAGCGCATGTTTCGTGCATCGGCGTGGGTCCCGGGCGCGACCAGACCATCGTGCGCCGGGACGTCCTGGCGGCGCGTCCGTGACCGACCCGGACCCCAAGGACCTCGACCCCGAATACGAGCACCACGGCGGCTTCCCGGAATTCGGGCCGGCCGATCCCGGTGCGGGTTTCCGGCGCTTCGTCACCGCCATGCGCCGGGTCCAGGATCTTGCGGTGTCCGCTGCGCCCGACGACGACGTGTGGGACAGGGCCGCCGAGCATGCCGCCGCGCTGGTCGAGTTGCTGGGACCGTTTCAGGCCGCCGAAGGTATCTCACCTGCCGGCCGGACGCCGGATCTGCCCGGCATGGGCAGTTTGCTGCTGCCGCCGTGGGACCTGACCCGTTACGGTCCCGACAGCGTGGAAATGACCGGTCATTTCAGCCGTTTCCACGTCGGCGGCAACATGGCGGTGCACGGGGGAGTGCTGCCGTTGCTGTTCGACCACACGTTCGGCATGATCTCGCACGCAGCCGGCCGGCCGATCAGCCGGACCGCCTTCCTGCACGTCGACTACCGCAAGGTCACCCCGATCGATGAGCCGCTGTCCATCCGCGGGCGGGTCACCCGCACCGAGGGGCGCAAAGCGTTCGTGTCCGCGGAGCTGGTGGATGCCGACGAGAACCTGCTCGCGGACGGCAACGGGCTGATGGTGCGGCTGCTGCCCGGTCAGCCCTGATCGCTACTGCTGCTGGGGATCCGGCGGCACCACGATGATGGTCGCCCCGGGGATGGCGGCCAGCGTCGCCGCCAGATTGGCCACCACGCCGGGCGGCAGCCCGGACGGCAACCCCGGAAACTGCACGCCCGCAGCGGCGGCCGGGATCGCGGGCGTGTTGGCCGCGGGCCGGGTGGCGGCCGCACCGGCGGCCGGGGCCGCCTGGGTCGGCGTCGACGACGCACCGGCGCGCGCTGCCAGCCCGGCCAGACCGGTGCCGGCCAGACCGGCCGCGGCCAAGCCCACATAGCCGCCACCTTCGCCGCCGGTGAACAGCGGTGTGGTGCCGGGGAACATCGCGGCGACTTGACGCACCGCCGGGGGCAGGAACCAGCTCTGCGGCACCGAGAGCCCGTTGAGGCTGGCCGAATTGCCGGAGATCGCGGCGGCCCCCGCTGCGATCGGTCGCGGCGCCAATGCGGCCCGCCCGAGGTACGGCTCCTCGGCAAACCCCGCCTGGCCGGCCTGGAGCTCGTTCTGTTCGAGCTCGTTGCCGGCCTGCAGCTCCTGCTCCTCGACCTCGTCGCTGCGAACCTCTTCGCTGAACTGCCCCAGCGCGACGACCAGGCTGGCAGCCGAGAGGCCCAGCGTGCCGAGCACCAGCAGGTCGAGGTCCTCGAACGGGTTCGGTAGGCCGGCGATCAGGTCGCCGATCACGTCACCCACCGTGGCTGCCGGCGCGGCCGCAGCGGCAGCGGCGTCGGTGGTGGCCGGGGGCGAGGTGAACGGATCCAACTGCGAGGCGGCCTCGGAGTTGCCGGCGTAACCGTCCATCGCGACGATGTCCTGCGCCCACATCTCGCCGTAGTTGGCCTCGGTGGTCGCGATGGCGGGGGTGTTCTGCCCGAAAATATTGGTCCGGACCAGCGACATCGCCGTGCTGCGATTGGCCGCAACCGCCGCGGGCGGCACCGTGGCCGCATAGGCCGCCTCGTAGGCGTTCGCAGCGGCCAGCGCCTGGGCGCGGGCCTGTTCGGCTTGGACGGCAGTGCCGCGCATCCACGTCAGGTACGGCGTGACCGCGGCCGCCATCGACAGTGACGACGGCCCCAACCACTCCTGGCTGGTAAGGCCGGAGATCACCGCGGCGTACGACTCCGCGGCCGCGTTGAGTTCGCCGGCCAGCCGCTCCCAGGCAGCCGCGGCCTGCATCAATGGCCCCGATCCGGGTCCGGCGTAGATACGGGCCGAATTGATCTCGGGGGGCAGCTCGCCGAAGTCCAGGCCCTGCATCGCGTTACACCCCGGCCGAACCGGTCGCGGCGGCGTTGCCGGTCTCGGTGGCCGCATACGAGCCACCGCCGGATGCCAGCGCGGCGACGAACTGCTCGTGCACGGCCGCGGCCTGCGCACTGACCAGCTGATACATGTTCGCGTGGTAGGCGAACCGCAGTGCCGTCGTTGCCGACACCGCGTCTGCGGCCGCGGGCGGCAGCGCGGTGGTGAGGGCGGCCGATGCATCGTTGAGAGCACGCATGGCCGCCCCGATACACGCCAGGTCGTGCGCGGCTGCGCCCAGCGCCTCCGGCTGGGTCGTCACGAACGACATGCACCCTCCCTCGGCCCTCGGCCAGAACTCACAGCGACTCAGCAGAGTTTCACAAGAGTTTCACGAAAATTCAAAATATGAGGCGAGAAGCGTGGTTGCGGCGGCCGCCCCTATCCTTGACCCGTGACCACAGAGCAGGCCGAGGAGGCTGGGCCGCCGCGAGTTCTGCTGCTGGGTGCCGACGAAGCGGCTCAGGAGCTGACCGTCGCGTTGCAGCGGCTGGGTGCCGAAGTGTTCACCGCCGATGCCGAGACGTGGACCGACGCCGAGGAGCTCACCGCGACCACGCAGGCCTTGGCGCCGGATTTCGTGGTGACGCTCACCGGGGCAGCCGTGACCGGTCTGGCAGATCCGGACATCGAGCTGGTGCCCGGGGCGCAGGCCGTGCAGCTGACCTCCGACCGGGAGGGTCTGCGCCGGCTGGCCGCGGACGAACTCGGCCTGCCCACCGCGCCGTTCTGGTTCGTCGAAACGCTCGCCGAACTCGAAGCGGTCGGCGCCCACGCCGGGTTCCCGATCCTGGTCAAGTCCGCCGCCGGCACCGGGCGGTCCCTGGTTCGTGCCGGCGACGAGATCGCAGCTGCGTGGGCACGCGCCACCGAGGGTGGTGTCGGCCGGGTCTGGGCCGAGACGGTGGTCGACGTCGAATTCCTGGTCACCCTGATCGTGGTCCGGACCGAAGGCCCGAACGGGCCGGTCATCGAGTTCTGCTCACCGATCGGGCACCGCAGGCAGGCCGGGGAACTGGAATCCTGGCAACCCCAGCAGCTGACCACCGCCGCCCTGGACGCGGCCAAGTCGATCGCCGCGCGGATCGTCAAGGCGCTGGGCGGGCGCGGCGTGTTCAGCGTCGAACTGATGATCAACGGGGACGAGGTGTACTTCGCCGAGGTCACGACCGGTCCGCCGGACAGCGCCTGGGTCACCCTGCGCAGTCAGCGACTCTCGGTGTTCGAGTTGCAGGCCCGCGCGATTCTGGGGGTGGCGGTCGACACCATGATGGTCTCGCCGGGAGCTGCCGTTCTGCTCGACCGGGGGCCCGCGGCCCCCGGTGCCGACGTGCTCGCCGCAGCGCTCAGTGTCCCGGAAAGCGACCTGCGGATATTCGATCCGGCCGCCGCCGACGCACCCGGCATTGCCACGCCGAATCGGGTGTTGGCGCTGGCCACCGCGCCCGAGGTGGCCGCCGCCCGCGACCGCGCCCGGCAGGTCGCGACCCGGCTGAATATGCGAGACTCTCGCGGGTGAGTTACGCAGGAGACATCACGCCCCTCCAGGCCTGGGACATGATCGTGCAGAACCCCGAGACCGTGCTGGTGGACGTGCGCACCGACGCCGAGTGGAGTTTCGTCGGCGTCCCCGATCTGTCCAGTCTGGGCCGCGAGGTGCTGTTCATCGAGTGGAACAAATTCAACGGCCAGCACAACGAGAACTTCCTGACCGAGCTGCGCGACCAGCTCCCGTCCGCCGGGGCGCCAGATCGCCCGGTGGTCTTCCTGTGCCGGTCGGGCAACCGGTCCATCGGCGCCGCGGAGGTCGCCACCGAGGCCGGCATCACGCCGTCCTACAACGTGCTGGACGGTTTCGAAGGCCAGCTCGACGCCCAGGGCCACCGGGGTGCGACGGGCTGGCGCGCGGTCGGGCTGCCCTGGAGACAGGGTTAGATGGCTGAGCTGCCCGACGGTGTCGGCCCGGCAACCCTGGGGGTGCGCGGCGGCCTGACGCGCACCGGCTTCGAGGAGACCTCCGAGGCACTGTTCCTGTCGTCCGGCTATGTCTACCCGTCGGCGGCGGTTGCCGAGCAGTCGTTCACCGGCGAGGTCGAGCACTACGTCTACTCCCGCTACGGCAACCCGACCGTGAGCATGTTCCAGGAGCGGCTGCGCCTGATCGAGGGCGCCCCGGCGGCGTTCGCGACGGCCAGCGGCATGGCCGCGGTGTTCGTCTCACTCGGTGCGCTGCTGGGCGCGGGCGACCGGCTGGTCGCCGCCCGCAGCCTGTTCGGTTCCTGCTTCGTGGTGTGCAACGAGATCCTGCCGCGCTGGGGGGTGGAGACCGTCTTCGTCGACGGTGACGACCTGTCCCAGTGGGAGGAGGCGCTGTCGGTGCCCACCCAGGCGGTGTTCTTCGAGACCCCCTCGAACCCGATGCAGTCGCTGGTGGACATCGCCGCGGTCACCGAATTGGCCCACGCGGCGGGGGCAAAAGTGGTGCTGGACAACGTCTTTGCGACCCCACTGCTGCAGCAGGGTTTCCCGTTGGGCGTCGACGTGGTGGTGTATTCGGGCACCAAGCACATCGACGGCCAGGGCCGGGTGCTCGGTGGGGCGATCCTGGGCGATAAGGAGTACATCGACGGCCCGGTGCAGAAGCTGATGCGGCACACCGGCCCGGCGCTCAGTGCATTCAATTCCTGGGTCATGCTGAAAGGCCTTGAGACACTTGCGGTCCGGGTCCAGTACAGCAATTCCTCGGCGCAGCGCATCGCCGAGTTCCTGGAGGGTCATCCCGCGGTCAGCTGGGTGCGCTACCCGTTCCTGCCGTCGCACCCGCAGCACGATCTGGCCAAGCGCCAGATGACCGGCGGCGGAACGGTTGTCACGTTCGCACTGGACGCCGCAGCGGATGCCGCCAAACAGCGGGCCTTCGAGGTGCTGGACAAGCTGCGGCTGATCGACATCTCCAACAACCTGGGCGACACGAAATCACTGGTGACACACCCGGCGACCACGACGCACCGGGCGATGGGACCGGAGGGCCGCGCCGCGATCGGTCTCGGCGACGGCGTGGTGCGGATCTCGGTCGGACTGGAAGGCACCGACGATCTGATCGCCGATATCGACCAGGCCCTGAGCTAACCGGCTTTCTGCTCGGCTTTCTCCGCTTGTTCGGCGGCGGCCAGTGCGCCCTGGCTCTCGGCGGCGGAGAGCCCCTGGCTCTCCTCCATCCACTTGGTCACCACTCGGGCGTAGATCATCTGGCTGGTGATGGCCATCTGCCCGCGGGTGCGGCCCAGGAACGAGATCACCCAGGAGAACAGCGCGGCGATCCGGTTGCGGTGGCCGACCAGATACGCCAGGTGCAGCACCAGCCACGCCAGCCAGGCGATGAAACCGCCGAACTCCAGCTTGCCGACCTGCGCCACCGCGCTGTACCGCGAGATGGTGGCCATGCTGCCCTTGTTGAAGTACTTGAACGGTTCGCGGGTGGCCGGGTCGTCCTTGCCCTTGACCATGTGCTTGATCACCGTGGTCGCGTACTTCGCGCCCTGGATCGCGCCCTGGGCCATGCCGGGCACACCTTCGACCGACGCCAGGTCGCCGATGACGAAGACGTTGGGGTGTCCCTTGACGGTCAGATCGGGCTCCACGACCACCCGGCCGGCTTTGTCGGTCTCGGTGCCGTCGGACTGCTCGGCGACCATCTTGCCCAGCGAACTGGCCTGCACGCCGGCCGCCCACACCTTGACCGCACATTCGATGCGGCGCTCGCCGGCGTCCTTCTCCTTGATGGTGATGCCCTTGTAGTCGACGGCGGTCACCATCGCATTGAGCTGCACCTCGACGTCCATCTTCTCCAGCCGGCGTTGCGCTTTGCCGCCCAGCTTCTCGCCCATCGGGGGCAGCACCAGCGGCGCCGCGTCGACCAGGACCACCCGGCACTCGCTGGGCGTGATGGTCCGGAATGCCCCGGCCAGCGTGCGTTCGGCGAGTTCGACGATCTGCCCGGCCACCTCGACGCCGGTGGGCCCGGCACCCACCACCACGAAGGTCAGCCGGCGTTCCCGCTCGTCGTGGTCGGTGCTGACTTCGGCGGCTTCGAACGCGCCGAGGATGCGGCCGCGCAATTCCAGCGCGTCGTCGATGGTCTTCATACCGGGCGCGAAGGTGGCGAACTCGTCGTTGCCGAAGTAGGACTGCTGGGAGCCGGACGCGACGATGAGGCTGTCGTACCCGGTCACCGTCTCCATGTCCATCAATTTCGACGTGACCGTCTGGGCCTTCAGGTCGATGGCGTTGACCTCGCCCAGCAGGACCCGCACGTTCTTCTGCCGGCGCAGGATCAACCGGGTGGTCGGGGCGATGTCGCCTTCGGAGAGGATGCCGGTGGCCACCTGGTACAGCAACGGCTGGAACAGGTGGGTGGTGGTCTTGGAGATCAGGGTGATGTCGACGTCGGCCCGCTTGAGCTTCCTGGCCGCGTTCAGGCCGCCGAACCCGCTTCCGATGATGACGACGTGGTGGCGCTTGTCGGCAGTCGAGGCCTCGCTGGATGGCGTCATGGTCCTCCTATACCGTACGACTCCATCCGGTAAACGTTATCGGTGCGATCAGAACGCCCGCAACAGTGCCGCCCTGCCTCTGACGTGCATTCGCTGGATCTTGGAGTTGCGGAGCTGGCGCATCCGTTCGGACATGTCGCGGCCCAGCCGATCGAGTTCTTCGTCGCTCAGATCCACCGGTGCCGGCGGCGGGACGAGGTCCCTTTCCTCCTCGTCGGCGTGCGCCTCCAGCACGGTCAAGAAGGAGTTCCATTCCGCTTCGTAGTCCGGCGATTTGGGCGAGGTGCGCAGCGCCACGGCCAGCTGGTCGTAGATCTGCCGGTGCTCGGCGTGCGCGATCGCGATCAGGGTGGTCGCGGCCGCCATCGCGGGGTAGTACAGGTCGTCCTCGATGCGCATGTGGATGTCGAACTCGAGCAGCAGATCGTCGATGCACTTCTGCCGCTCGGGCGTGCCCACCGGGGCCTCGCGCAGTCGGGAGCCCAACGAGCGGAGCAGGTTGTGGTGGTCTTTGAGTACGTCGTAGGCGTTCATCGGATTTCGACCTTGCCCTCGTTCAGCCGAGCCTGGTAGCAGGGCAGCGACGCGGCCGCGGGCCCGCGCACCACGTGTCCGGACTCGACGTCGAATTGTGAACCGTGCCAAGGGCAGACGATCCGGCCGCGGTCCAGCCAGCCGTCGGACATCGGTGCGGCCAGGTGCGGGCAGAACTCGCCGACTGCGGACACCTCGTCGTCACCGGTGCGGCAGACGATCACGCCGACACCGTCCACCTCGACGCGCTGCAGCGCTCCCTGCGGCAATTCCGTCTCGGCCAGCACCGGTGTCCAGTCGGGCAGGTCCAGTCGTGGGCCGGACTGGTCGATGCCGATGCCGGAGCCGAACACCAGCGACCCGCCGAGGTAGCCGCTGCCGGATGCGATGCCGTAGCCGACCGCGCTGACCACCATGCCGCGCAGATTCCGGCCCTGCTGCCGGTCGCGCCACGATGCGATGTACAGCGAGGTGGCGAGCAGGTTCAGCACGCCGTGCACCAGTCCGACCCGGCGGTCTTCTTCATGGGTGTGTTGCCAGTCGGTGACGCCGGTGACGGCGGAGCCGAGGTTGGCCAGGATGCCGATGCCGAGCGCGCGCTGGGCGAATCGTGCCGAGTCGCGCCGTTCGGTGGCGGGCCGGCTCGGCAGCGCATGCAGGACGTCGAGGGCCACGGTCGTGCCGATCGCGCCGCTGGCCAGCGACGCCAGCGGCGGATGGGCGGGATGCCCGAGCCAGACGCCGTTGAGCAGGTTTGTGACCCGATTGCGCGCCGCGCCAAAGGAATTGAACACGAAGCTGAGCACGTTCTCGAGACGGTAGCTGGGTCTGTCCAGCCACTCCTGGCGTCCGATGAACGTAAGAACTCGTTTCCCGATCCCCTCGTGGGGCCGCACCAGTTGATCCACCATTGGCAGCTTTCCTCTCATCGTGAAATTAAATCTAGCATCGTTTGTCATAGGACAAAATCACGCTGTTGATCACCGGTCGGCCGGTACATTGACTGCCGTGCCGCCGATATCCGGGTCGACCGCCAGTGCCATCGCCGACAGCGTGCGTGACCTGGTGTCGCGCGGCGACCTGGCTCCCGGTGCGCTGCTGCCCCCGATCCGCACGCTGGCGACCGAGTTGCAGGTCAACCGCAACACCGTGGCCGCGGCGTACCGGCAGTTGGTCTCCGCGGGGGTGGCGCAGGCCGGCGGCCGGCGGGGCACGGCGATCGCCGAGATCCCCGATCTCGGCGCCGAGCAGACCCCTGGTTCCGGGCTGGTCGACCTGGCCAGTGGAAATCCCGACCCCCGGTTGCTGCCGGACCCGCTCGCGGCGATTCGCCGGGCCCGCTACCACCCGACGATGTACGGGGCGCCGGCCGTCGAAGACCGGTTGATGACGGTGGCCGAGCGGTTGCTCACGCCGGATGTCGGCGCTTGCGGAACCGGCGCGGTGCAGATCGTGGTGACACACGGCGCCGTCGACGCCGTCGAGCGCGTGCTGAGTACCTGTCTGGCCCGCGGGGACGCGGTCGCTGTCGAGGATCCCTGTTTCCTGGCCAGCATCGGCACCGTGCGGCTCAACGGTTACCAGCGGGTACCCGTCCCGGTCGACGAAAGCGGCATGACGGTGGCCGGGCTGCGCAACGCGATCGCCAACCGGGGTGCCCGTGCCGTGATCGTCACCCCCCGGGCGCACAACCCGACCGGAGTGAGCATCGACCACCGCCGCGCCGCCGCGTTGCGCGCGGTATTGGCCGACTATCCCGAGGTGCTGGTGATCGAGGACGACTACTTCTCGCTGGTGTCGTCGGCGCCGTACTGCCGGGTGACTCCGCCGTCGACGAACAACTGGGCGCTGGTACGTTCCGTCGCCAAATTCCTGGGTCCGGACCTGCGGGTAGCCATGGTGGCCGCGAATCCGCAGACCGCTCAACTGATCGGTGCCCGGCTGCGCGCGGGCAAGACCTGGGTCAGTCATCTGCTGCAGGCCGCCGCGGCGCACCTGCTCACCGATCCGGGGACGGCCGCGCAACTCGGCCGGGCCCGGCGCAGTTACGCCAGGCGCAGCCTTATTCTGGCGGAAGCTCTGGTGGCCAAAGGTATTTCGCCGCTGGGCAGTCCGGACGGTCTGAACCTCTGGGTCGACCTTGCCGATGCGCAGGCGGTGGATGCGACGGTGGGCCGGTTGACGCGGGCCGGGTGGGCGGTGCAGCCGGGTGACATCTTCGCCGTCGACCCGTACCGGCCCCGGTACGGCATCCGGATCACCTCGTCGACCGTCACCAGCAGGATGGCGACGCGATTCGCGACCGACCTGGCCAGCGCGGTAACTTAGGCCTGCCTAACCGAAAGGGTGTGACGCGTTGACCGCTGCGGAAGAGCCGCTGTACCGGCCGGTCGAGCCGCAGGATGGCGATGCCGGGAAGTTGGCGTCCGGTCGGCTCAGCGCGGTCGGCGCGCTGCGCGAAGACCCCCTCTGGCCCACCCGGCTCTCGGTGCCCACCTTGCTCGGCGCGGCCCGCGGCTACGGCCGCCCCCTGCCGCTGCCGCCGGGGCCCAGGGGGTTGCCCGTCGTCGGCTCCTTCTTCGAGCTGCGCCGGGACCCGTTCGAGCTGATCAGTCGTGGCGCGGCCGGCTACGGCGACATGTTCCGGATCCCGATGCCGCTGCTCGACATGGTCGCGGTGACCCACCCGGACCTGCTGCGCGAGTTCATGGACGACCAGGACGGCCGGTACAGCCGCTACGACCTGCTCGGTCCGCTGCTCAAGGTCATCGGGGCCAACAGCATCATGCTGGAAGGCCCGAAGCTGCGGGAACGACGCAAGATGCTGATGCCGATGTTCACCCGTCGGCACATGACGACCATGGCGGACATCTTCTGCAGCGAGTTCGACGAGCGCCTGGCCGGCTGGTCGTCGTTCGTCGGCGCCGGGCGTCCGGTGGACCTGCAGTACGAGATCACTCTGCTGACGTTGAAGGTGTACCTCAAGACGCTGTTCTCCGCTTCGATCGGGGAGCAGGAACTGCGCCGGCTGGACGCCGACATGCGGGCGATCACCGGCCTGCTCGGCCTGACCACGCTGATGGTGCCGTTCCCCAATGTGCTTCCGCGCAAAGGTAAGTCGAGCTTGTTCCCGGCGCTGGCGCGGATCTACCGGCTGGTCGGGCGGCTGATCAAGGACCGCAGGAAGAACCCCCTGGAGACGCCGGACTTCCTGGACACCCTGCTGGACGCGCGTTACGAGGACGGTTCGCCGATCAACCGGGCCGACCTGGCAGCCGAGATCGTCGGCCTGCTCGGGGGTGCATACGACCCCACCGGTGCGGCGCTGACCTGGACGGTGGCGCTGCTGCTGAAGAACCCCGACAGCCTGGCCAGGCTCTACGCGGAGGTCGACGCGTTGGGCGGCGCCCTGCCCACGTTCGACGACCTGTCCCGCCTGACCTGGGCCAAGGCGTGCTTCGACGAGGGCCAGCGGATGCAGGGTCACCCGTTCTTCCCGCGGTTCTGCATGACCGACAACGAGCTCGGCGGCTACCGGCTGCCCAAGTTCACCCTGGTGGGCGCGTCGATGTCGGTGGTGCACCGCGACCCGCGGTGGTGGCCGGAACCGGACCGCTTCGACCCGATGCGGTTCATCGATGCCGACCAGGTGCGGGAGCGGCCGCGGCTGGCGTTCATGCCGTTCAGCTCCGGGCAGCACTTCTGCCTGGGCACCAGCATGGCCTACCTGGCCGCGCAGTTCTTCCTGACGATCCTGTTCCAGCGCTACCGGCTGAGCGTGCCCGACGGCTGGCACCCCGAGCCGCAGTTCACCTTCTCGGTGATGGTCAAGGGCGGTCTGCCGGCCACGGTTTCGCGAGTGTGAATCACCCGACGCGCCGCAGGCCCGCCTCGTACAGCTTGCCGCGCACCACGGCGCGCAGTACTTCGCGGAACGACGCACCGCCGGCCTGGCGCCCCTCCTTCGTCCACGCCACGAAGAACCCGGCGACCTGGCGCCAGTGCTTGCGGCCGGCCTGCACCGGGGCGTCGTTGAGCACACAGCGGGCGTCGATCAGGTACGGCCGGGGTGCGCCGATGGCCTCGGTGAACGCGGCCCGGAACTCACCCAGGGTGTGCACGCGCCGCGACGCGACGCCGACGGACGCGGCGTAGTCCGCGAAGTTGATGTCCGGGATCGCCGAACCGCGGTCCGGCCAGCCCATGATCTCGCTTTCGTACTTGATCGCCGCCAGCGCCAGATTGTTGACGACGACGAACACCACCGGCTTGGTGAGGCCCACTGCCGACCGGATCTGGCTGAGCGTCACCGAGGTGCCGCCGTCACCGGCCACCGCCACCGCCAGCTGGGTTTCGGTGTTGCGCGCCGCCGTGATCGCCGCGGGCACCGCAAATCCCATGGTGCCGAAGGACGCTGACCAGATGCTGCGCGTCATCGCGGTGATGTAGCGGTACACCCACAGCGTATTGACGCCGACATCCGCGCACACCGTGGCCGAGCCGCCGAAGCGGGCCAGTTCCTCGTTGATCGCCTTGGTCAGTGCGGACGCCCGAAGTGGAGCACGCTCGGCGCGCCGACGACGCCGACGGGTGCGCGGCTTGCGTTGTGGCCGTTGGTGGTTGGTAGCCTCCCCGCGGAGCGCACCGACCAGTGCCTCCAACGTGGCCATGGCGTCACCGAGGACGCAGACGTCCTGCTCGCCGAGGCGCAGCATCGCGTTCGGATCGACATTCACCACCACGGTTCGACCGGTAGCGCCCAGATCGAAAGCCGAACCCCGATTCGAAACCCCGACCAGCAGCAGCACATCGGCCTGGGCGACGTCGCGGAATGCCCGCAGGTCGCCGGATCCGCCGACCCGTCCCGGCGTGCGCAGTGCCGGGTCGTCGACCACCGAATCGCCGCCCATCGTCAGGTGCACCGAGCAACCCAGCGCCCCGGACAGCGCGGTCAGCAACTCCGCACAGCCCGCCGCGCCGCGACCCGCGACGATGGCCACCCGCTGTGCGCCGCGCAGTGCAGCAATCGCCGCGGCGAGCGCCGATTCGTCGGGCGCGGTGGGCCGCAACGGCACTGATTCGACTGGGGCAGCGCCGGTTTCGTGCCATTCCGCAGCGAGCGCGGCGGCCCGCACCTGCAGGTGCACCACGCCGGTGCCGGAGTCCGCTGCAGTAGCACATGCCCGCCGCACTATGGCTGCGGCCGTCGCCGGGTTGTCGACGACGTAGCGCGCGACACTGACCTCGTCGAGCACCCGGCCCGCATCGACCAGCCACTCCTCGGTTTCCACCGTGGTGACCAGGATTCGGGCGTGGTCGAGCGCCGCGTCATAGATGCCGTTGAGCTGCAACAGCAGCGCCGGACCGGTGGCTGCGACGGTCCCGGCTGACGGGCTGCCGGCCTTGCGCAGGGCGGACGCGCTCATCGACGGCGCCTGGGCGTTGGCGCTGCGCTGTGCGCTGCCGAACGCGGGCAGCAGCGGCGCGCAGAATTCGCTGATCTGCACCGGTGCAGCCAGATTCGCCGCCAGACTGGCGGCCAGTGACCGCTCGCCGGGGCGCGGCGGCCGATCCGGCGGGCGGGTCTCCCGAACTGCCGCAGTGATGCCGCCAGGCAATGAGAACGCCTGGCCTAGCAGCGATATCCCGGCCAGATTCGCAGGGGCGTCGGTGCAGACCACGTCGAGATCGGCACCGGCCAGGCTGGACAGATCCGGGGCGAACTGGCTCAGTTGCGCACGGTCGGTGACCACCTTGCACCGCGACCGGCCGGCCAGCGCCGCGCCGATACCCAGGGGTAGGGCGGCACCGGGAATGCCTGCCAGGCTGGATGATCCAGCCACGTCGGCCAGGTCGGTGAACACTGATTCGGGGGCGGTGGCGGCGTCGTCGTCCGGTGCAGGTTCCGATTCCAGGAGGGTATTCAGGGTGGCTGCGACGTCGCAGACGATCTGACGGGTGTAGGGCATCTGCTTGGCCGTGAAACGCCGGTCGGTCAGCTCCAACAGGTTCGCGTGCGCTTGCACGCGCCGGCGCAGCAACGGACTCGATCGCCCCAGCACCAGCACGTCGCCGGACGGGATCACACCGGCATCCCGCACGTCATGTAACGGACAGCCCAGTCGTACCGAAAGCTGTTGGGCCAGTTCGTCATAGGTGGCGTCCGGGCAGGACCGCAGGATGGCCAGGTCGTCGGATTCCAGGAACTCGGCGATCGAGCTGAACTCCTCCTTGCTCGGCAGGGCCGGTGCCGGCGGCCGCGGAACGAAAAGGCTCGTGTTGTCGGCGGCGATCGGCGCGTAGAGCACGTCCCCGGGGATCGCGACGTGACAGGCGGTGGACTCGTGTACGGCCAGCACCGCGGAGCGGGCGAATCGCTCGAATTGACTGGCCGCATGGATCTGCACCGAGGACGAGGTGCAGCACCTGAACAGCGCCTCGGAGTCGATCTCCTGGAACGAGTCCCGGCCGATGTTGGCCACCGGAACCTGACCGGTGATGGCCAGCAACGGAACCCGGCTCACGAAGGCCTCGTAGGCTCCGGCCACCAGGTTGGTCGCGCCGGGCCCGGCGGTGCCGAAGCACACGCCCAGCCGGCCGGATGCCTTGGCGTACCCCACCGCCATCAGTGCCGCGGCGGTCTCGTGGCGGGTGGTGACGACCCGGATCTCGGTGCGCTTGCTCGCCGCATGGACCAGCGAGTTCACCGACTCCGCCGGCATGCCGAAGAGGTATTCCACGCCGAGGGCGATCAGATAGTCCACCAGCTCGTCGGCGAAGCGTTGCCGCCCGAGCGCATTGGAGAACAGGTGCCGGTTATGCATGGATCCGGCTGTGTTCGGTCAGACAATGGATCACGGCGTCCACGGATGCGCCGGATTGAACGGTGATCCGCACCCCCAGCCCGGGATACTCGCGCACCAGGATGCCGTCGCTGAGTGCCCGCTGAAACAGGGCGTGCGCATCCGGCGCGGGTACCCATACGAAGTTGCCCTGCGACCGCGTCCCGCAGTGCAGGTTGTGACGAATCAGGAACTCTTCCAACCTGTTCCGGTCCTCGATGACGCCGGCCACCCGGCGCTGCAGCTGGTGTTGATGTCGCAGCGACTCTGCGGCCGCGGTGATGCCGATCGAGTTCACCGAGTATGTCGGGACGGCGTTCCGGGCGCGCGCGGCCAGGGCGGCGCTGCTGAACACGCCGTATCCGATCCGCAGCCCGGCCAGTCCGTAGGCCTTGGAGAAGCTGCGCAGCACCACCACGTCGTCCGGACCGCTCACTAGGCGCCGCACCGCGTCGTCCGGCAACGTCTCGTCGAACTCTGCGTACGCCTGATCGACCACCAGCAGCACGGTTTCGGGCAGCGCGTCGCGCAGCGCGGTCAGGTCGGTCACGCTCACCGTGGCGCCGGTCGGGCTGTGCGGCGCGCCGACGATCACCTGACGGGTCGACGCATCGGCGCGCGACAAGATGCCCTGTAGCGATTGGTTTCCCGGCGGGTCGCTGGCCACCCCGGCCGGGACACCGCCGGCCCGCGACACCAGCACCGCGTATTCGTCGAAGGCCGGTAGCCCGAAGACCGTCGACCCCCGTACCGGTGCGGCGTGCAGGACGGCGTCCAGGACGCCGACGCTGCCGGGACCGATGACGACCCGGTCTCGCGAAACTCCGTGCAGGGCACTGATCTCCGCGGTCAGTTCGGCGACATGGTGATTGTGGGGGTAGTGGCAGAGGGTGGCCGCACTGCTGGACAGGATCTCCCGCACCTCCGGGAGCGGGTCGAACGCCAACTCGTTGCGGGACAGGTCGAACCTGATCCGCAGCGGGTTCCTGGCGTGGTCGTGCATCGAAATGCGCTTGGCCCTCATGGCAATTCGAAGTCTTCGGCTCGTCTGGTATCCAGACGCAACCGGTCGGTGATCAGCATGACCGCGAATCCGGCAACCACCACCGCGACCGACACCACCGAGATCCGCTCGATCAGGATGAGAGTCGACAGATAGCCCACCGAGACGAACATGTCGTCGCGCAGCATGTCGTTGGACGACTTCTGGTCAACCGTGCGCACCAGGCGCCACGCCTGGATGCACGACACCGGAAGCCAGATCAGGGCAATCAGGTACGTGGGAGCCAGGAAGCCGAGCACAACCGGAACCACGACGGCGGCATACACCAGTACCGTCGCCACCGCGGCGATCAACGCGGCACGGTGTCTGGTGGCGCTCAACGTCGCCGAGGTGGTGACGTGGACTCGTTTGTCCCCTTCGTAATCGGGCACGTTCTTGGTCAGGCCTTTGGCGCAGAACCAGACGAACAGGTACAGGGCCAGCGCGCAGTACTGCGGATCGGTCAGCACGTCCCATCTCAGATCGGAGGCCAGCACCGCGCTCACATACGGATAGGCCACCGCATTGGCGAAGTACAGGATCCCGATCCGTGCCCGCGCCTTCATCCGCAGCGGTCGGAATGAATACTGTTGGCAGCCAATCAAAGCCAGCAGGGTCAAGCCGGCGAACCACGGATTCACCAGCAACGAGAGCGCAAAGTTGAACACGGCCAGCAGGTGGGTGTGGCGCAGCAGCCGGTCCCGGCCGTACCGGCTCAGTTCGTACACCCGCGACGGGATGTTCTCGTTGTCCTCCGCGACGTCGGTGTAGATGTTGTACAGGTTCGCGATCGCTGCGATGTGGTAGGACACCACCATTCCGACGACCAGGGCCAGCGAACTCACCTCGCCGGCGACGACACTGGCCAGATAGAAACCCAACATGCCCGGAATGCACGTCCGGGGCCGGGAGAACGCGACGAACTGTGCGATCCGCCAGCTGGCCGGCGCGGCGATACCCGGCGAGGTGCGCACCAGTTCCAGCCGTTGCTCGCTGGGCAGTTCCAGGAATGGGCGGGTGTCGGTCTTCAGTTGACGCTCCTCCATGGCCTACTCCACTTCCAATGCGTCCACGATTGTCGATTTCGCGGCGCGAGACGCGGGGAGCAAAGCCCCGCTCCAACAAAGAATCACCGCCACTGCGACGGTGAGTAAGTCCAGCGGCGAGAACGAATACCGCACCGTGATGGCGGTGACCGAACTCATGATCAGGGTGCCCAGCCGGTGCACCACCACGCTGGTCAGCATCCCGATCACGCCGCCCAGTAGCGCGATGCTGGTCGATTCGACCAGGATCGACTTAGTGATGTAGTTGCGCGAGGCCCCCATCGCGCGCAGCACGCCGATCTCCCGTGTGCGTTCGATCACCGAGATCATGAACGCGTTGAACAGCGCCATCGCCGCCAACAGCGCCACGATCCACTGCACGAACACCGCCAGCGACCCGATCTGGGCGACCGCGCCTTTGCCCGAGTCGACGGCGTCCTGCCCACTGAACGCATACAAACCCGTTGCCGCAGCGAGCTTTTCGAGCTGGTCCAACGCGGCGGGCGCGTTCGCCGGGTTGTCGACGTGGACTTCCAGGTAGGTGGCACCGTCGCGCTGGAACCACGTCTTCATGTGCGTCAGCGACATCGCGATCATGCCGCGTTCAGTGGTGAGGTAGTCCACGATGCCGAGGATCTGCACGGTCTGCTCACCGGACGGGGTGCTCAACGTCAGCTGGTCCCCGACCCCACGGTGCAGGTGCCGGGCCAGCTGCCGGGAGACCACCACACCCGCACCGGCTTCGACCTCGGCCCGCACCGACGGCGGCATGGCGGCGAAGGCGGGCGTCACTGTCTGCGGGTCGGATCCCACCACCAGAACCCGGTCGCTGCCGACGTTGACGAAGGCGTACTGGACCGGCCGGACGGCGACGACGCCCGGGATCGCCCGCACCTGTTCGTCTGTTCCCTTCGGGATCAGCGGGCTGATCGGCACCACTTCCTTGGACGCCGCGGACAGGTACATGTCCGCACCGGCGAGGGAGGAGAAGGCGTTACCGGTGGAGTCGACCACGTCGGTCAGCACCCCGCTGGTCACGCTGCCCAGCGCCACCGCGATTGTGACGATCATCAGACTCGCCCAGGTGCGTTTGGCGGCCGCCGTCATCGTCGACCTGCTGACCTGCCCGCTCGGCCCCATCAGCGCCGCGATCCGGCTGGCCAGCGCCACCAGCGTCGGCCCCAGCGCCCAGCACAGGGTCAGCACCGCGACCAGCACCAAAATGCCTCCGGCGAAAGTCTTTTCGTCGTGCAACCGCAGCGCGATGAAGAACGCCGCGAACATCAGCAGCGCACCGACCACCACCCCGAGCCAGTGCGGTCGGGTCCGGTCGGTGCCCAGGCTCTCCAGTTCCACCGGCCGCATCGCCGCGATGGGTGACGCCCGGAACACCACCATCGCCGGCCAGGCGGCGCCCAAGACGCAAGCGACGACGCCCACCGTCACCACCACCGCGATCGCGGTGCCGGGAAAGAAATAGTCTGGCTTGACGTCGACGGACTGCAGCATCAGCGGCGGCAGCCGCTTGATTGCGAGGTAGCTCATGGCCGCGCCCAGCGGTGCCCCCAGCAGGCCGCCGAGTAGCCCCAGCAGGGACACCTCGAGCAGCAGGTCCCTGGCCAGTTGCCCCCGCTCGGCGCCCAGGGCCCGCAGCGTGGCGATCATCGGACGACGTTGCACCACAGCCATATTCATGGTGTTGAAGACGATGAACATCGCCACTACCAGCGCGATCGATCCGACCAGCAGCAGGGTGTCGCGGGTGAGCGAGACGGAGTTGTCGGTCTGGGCGACCCGGAACTGCGGTTCGGCGACCACCGCACGGTGGTCGACCACCCGCACCAGATCGGCACCCAGGGATCTCAGATCGACCCCGGGCTTGGCCACCACGAACACCGAACTCACCCGACCGGGCTGATGTAACAGCTGCTGCGCCAACGGCAACGGGACGATCAGGTAATCGCCCGCGTTGTATTTCTCGGCAAGCTCACCCGTGGGTACGAACACCACGTTGACGCGGGTGTTGTTGACTTCCACCGATCCGCCGGGGCCCGTGCCCAGGCCCGGGCCGGCGATCGCCCCGCCGGCCAGCTTGTCCTTGTCGGCCTGCTGCACCAGCTCGTTGCCCACCCTGTTGTCCAGCACCCGGATGCTGGGGCTGACCCCCAAAAGCGTGGTGCCGGAACGCGGAGCGTTGACTGTCGCCTTCACGATCGGTTCGGCAGCGGCCACCCCGTCGACGCTGCGCAACTCGGCGACCAACGATTCGGGCATTCCGCTGTCGGCGGCACCGGTGACCTCGAAAGCGGCTCTGCCGTAGAGGTCTTCGGCCATCGTCGCCACCGATTCGGTCATCGAGGTGTAGATGCCGGCGATGGCCACCAGCAGCGCGGTCGCGATCATCACGGCTGCCACGCAGCTCAGCGATCGCTTCCAGTGCGCGATCGCGTAGCGCAGATTGAGCAGCCTGAACCGGACGGCGGGGGCGATCATGGGTCTTCGACGACTTTGCCGTCGCGCATGACGATTTCGCGATCGGCGGCGGCCGCGATCGACGGGTCGTGCGTGACCATGATCACCGAGCAGTCGCCGTCGTCGGCGATTTTGCGGAGCAGCGTAAGAATGTTCTTGCCGGACTCTGAGTCCAGGTTCCCGGTCGGCTCGTCGGCCAGCACCACGCCCGGCTTCATGATCAGCGCGCGGGCGATGGCGACGCGCTGCATCTGGCCACCGGAAAGCTGCGAAGGCTTGTGGTCGATGCGGTCGCCGAGGCCGACCATCTCCAGCAACTCGCAGGCGTCCCGGCGGGCGAGCTTCATCGACGACCCGTCGAGCACCCGGGGCATCGCCACGTTCTCCCAGGCGGTCAGGGTGGGCAGCAGGTTGAAGAACTGAAAGATGAAGGAGACCTTGCGCCGGCGGTACTCGGACTGTTCGTCGTCGCTCTTCTGGGACAGTTCTTCGCCGTCGACCTTGATCGAACCCTGGTCGGGGCGGTCGATCCCGCCGATCAGGTGCAATAGGGTGCTCTTGCCCGACCCGGACTGTCCGGTGATGGCGACCAGCTTCTCGTTGCCCAACGACAGGGTGACATCGTCGACCGCTTTGACCAGCTCCTGACCCCGCTGATAAGTCCTGCTCACAGCAGTGATCTCGATCAGCATGAGAAAGCCCCTGGGCGCTAGCGGTGCACAGACTGAGTGCAGGACAGGCTAACCTTACACACCGTCAATTTCTTACGCGGGCGTTTCCCATTCCTGCAGCCGGCTGGTGCGACGGCTGAAAATCCAGTTCGGCGCCAGGGTCAGGCCTGTCTCGCGCGCCCAGACCAGCAGCGGATGACCCCACTGGCCGGCGACGCCGATGCCGCGTGATTCCCGCGCAATGCGCTGGGTGCGCGGGCGGCGCACCCGGTCGTACTCCCGTAACGCCGCGCTCAGGTCGCGGTGCCTGGTGATCAGGGCGCACAGCGTGGCGGCGTCCTCCAGGGCCTGATTGGCGCCTTGGCCGAGGTTCGGCGACATCGCGTGCGCCGCGTCACCGATCAGCACGGTGTTGCGGTGCACGTAAGACCTCAGGGGGCCCTCGAGTTCCTCGCTGTGGGTGTAGTGAACGGCTTCGGGATCTGTCGCGTCGAGCAGCTCGGCGATGGGCTCGTGCCAGCCACCGAACCGGGCCCGGATCTCCTGCAGCGCAGCGACACCGGTTTCGTTGCGGGCGCTGGCCACCACGCCGAACCAGTACACCCGGCCGTCTTTGAGTGGAACCAGGCCGAATCTCTGCCCGGCGCCCCACGTTTCCCCGCCGGCCTCGACGGTTACCGGCCGGGACGTGATCGCCCGCCACACGCCGTAGCCGCTGCGGCGGGTGGGACGGTCCTGCGGCAGGCTGGCGCGCACGCGGCTGCGGATCCCGTCGGCTCCGATGACCAGGTCGGCGCCGGCGGTCACGTCGCCGTGGTCGGTGTGCACGGCGCCGTCGGTGACCGCGGCGACCCGATGACCCCACTGCACCGTGCCCGCGGCGAGGCCGGCGAACAGGGTGGCGTGCAATTCGGTGCGGTCCACGGCGCGCAGGTTCGCATACGTGGCCGGGGCGAAGGTGACCAGGAAGCGGCCGTTCGGCTTGCGGATTCCGGACCGGGTGTACGGGGGCGCGTCGGCGCAGATCGCCCGGACGGCCGGGCCGAGACCGAGTTGGTCCAGCGCGCGAAACCCGTTGCCGAACAAGGACAATCCGGCCCGCGGCGGTTGGGAATCGGACGACCGTTCCAGCACGGTCGTGTCCCATCCCGCCTGTTGCAGTCCGTTGGCGACCGCGAGCCCTGCGATCCCGGCGCCGACCACGACAGCTTTCATGCGCCGAAAGCGTAGTCAGGAACGGTTCGGTTCCCAGGAGTCGGTCGGATAGGCGCAGAACAGCGCGACGCCGTCGGGCGATTGGGCAGCGACGGGGCCACCGGTGTCGTCGGGGAACGCGGTGTGAACTTCCGCGACGCACTTCGCCCCGATTTGCCGCACTCCGAGCAGTGTCCCGGCGTTCGCCCACACTCCGGATCTGCATCTGAGAACTTTGCCATTGGCGTCCCAGCCGAAGATGTAGCGCCCGGTGTTCGAGTAGCACGGCTGGCCCAGGACGGCATTGTCCGCCATGTTGGGGACGGGTTGGCTGCCCGGATCGGCGGTGGCCGGGGTTGCCAGGACGGTACCGGCCGCGATTGCGACGGCAGCTGCGACCACGCCTTTCATAGGCGTTGACGTTAGCTGGACGCGGGCCGCTACACCAGGGCCGATCTGTGCTACTATCGAACATATGTGCGAATACGCCCAATCGGAGGTTACCGCCGCGGAGAAGTTGGCGCGCTTTGACCGGTCGATGGGGGCGGCGTTCGCGCACCGGGAGGGCCTGATAGCGACCACTCCGGCGGCCACGAGTTGGATGAGTCGTATCCAGGAGTCGGGTCGGGTGGCCAACCAGGGCGAGGCTGCGCAGTTGATGGCGATCGGGGAATTGTTCAGCTACCGGCTTTCGCGCAGTGCTGACACCGAAGACTGGGCGATGGACACCATGGCAGCCGTGGCCGCCGAGGTCGCAGCGGGCCTCAAGATCAGCCAGTCCTGGGCCGCGGGCAAGGTCCACTACGCCCGCGCGATGCGCGAACGCCTGCCCCGCACTGCGGCGTTGTTCTGCAGCGGGGACATCGACATCTCGGCGTTCACCACCGTCGTCTCTCGCACCGATTTGATCGTGGAACCACAGGTGCTCGCCCGGGTTGATGCACTGGTCGCGGCCCAGATCCTGCGCTGGCCCTCCCTGAGCACCTGGCGGCTGTCAGCCCAAGTCGACAAAATCGTGACCCGCATCGACATCGACGCCGTGCGGCGCCGCAAGAAACGCCGCCAGGATCGCGACATCTCGATCGGCGACGACTGCGACGGGATCTGTGAGATTCGAGGGCAGTTAGCCAGCACGGATGCGCACGCCCTGGACAGCCGGCTGACGAAACTGGCGGCCACCGTCTGCCCGCACGACCCGCGCACCCGTGAACAACGCCGCGCCGACGCGGTCGGCGCGTTAGCCGCCGGCGCCGACCGGCTGAGCTGTCGCTGCGCGCGGCCGGACTGCACCGCCGCCGACCGCAAACCGGCTTCCCCGGCGGTGATCCATCTCATCGCCGAGCACGCCACTCTCACCGGCCACAACGACGCCCCGGCCGTACAGATCGGCGCTGAGGGACTCGTCACCGCGGAACTACTGCGAGAACTGGCCCAGACAGCCACGCTGACACCGCTGACACACCCGGGCTGCTGCGACCCCGAACCCCGCTACACACCGTCCAAAATCCTGGCCGACTTCGTCCGCGCCCGAGACCTGACTTGCCGCTGGCCCGGCTGCGACGTCCCCGCCACCGATTGCGACCTCGATCACAGCATCCCCTACAGCCAGGGTGGTCCCACCCACGCCGCCAACCTCAAGTGCTACTGCCGCCAGCATCATCTGGTAAAGACGTTCTGGGGCTGGACCGACACACAACTCGCCGACGCCACCCTGATACTCACCTCCCCCGCCGGGGACATCTATGTCACCACCCCCGGCAGCGCGCTGCTGTTCCCCAGCTTGTGCGCTCCGGTCGGGGGAATGCCCACCCCCGACACCACACCGCCAAACGACCACTGCGGCGACCGGGCCGCGATGATGCCCAAACGCCGCCGCACCCGCGCGCAAAACCGCACCGCCCGCGTCGCCGCCGAACGACGCCAGAACCACCAAGCCCGCACCCAAGCCCGCCAAGCAGTGGTCACCGGCTGGTGGACCGAGGACAACCCACCACCCAACCCAGACGACGACCCCCCACCGTTCTAGGTGGGCCAGGAACTCGCGTTCGTCCGGAAGTTCGCGTTCGGACCAGAGCAGAAATCCGAGTTGGTTCCGGCCAGCAGCACGAAATAACCCTCGCCGCGCTTGATGTCGCTGTACGGGGGATAACTCCACCCGCTGTTGCACATCGACGTCGGCGTGCCTACCGTCGCCCGGCGCCAACTCGACTTTGCGCACGCTGTCAGGGCTTCGATATTGGTGACGCCACTCTTGGCGATGACCAGCATGCCGCCACCCCATTGCCCGTCGTTGCGGCGGTAGGCGCGTGCTCCGAACCCGGTCCCGTTCACCTGGCACCCCAACGCCCGCTGCAAAGGCTGGAACACCGTCGCAACGTCGCGATTCGCGACACCGGCTGCGGCCGTGATGAATTGGGCTGCGTCGGAGCCGTCGACCTCTTGGATGTTGGCATCGCGAAAGCTGAAGAGCTGCTGCGCGATTGCCGCGTTGGCGCCGCCACCCACCACGGGGCCGCTGCCGGTGGACGTCATCGGGGGCAGCGCGGCATCGGCGTGCGCTGCCGGCGCCAAAGCCAGCGACAACGCAACGGCAATCAGAACGCGAAACGCGACCATCATCGGAATGCTCCCAGACCGGTGAACGCCTGGCCCAGGACCAGCTGGTGCATCTCGGGGGTGCCCTCGTAGGTCAGCACCGACTCCAGGTTCACCATGTGCCGGATCACCGGGTACTCCAGCGATATGCCGTTGCCGCCCAATATCGTTCGCGCTGTCCGGCAGATCTCGATGGCCTCTCGGGTGTTGTTCAGCTTGCCGAAGCTCACCTGATCGGGCCGCAGACCCACACTGTCCTTGAGCCGGCCCAGGTGCAGCGACAGCAACTGCCCCTTGTGCAATTCCACCGCCATGTCGACCAACTTTGCCTGCGTCAGCTGGAATCCGGCAATCGGCCGGTCGAACTGAGTGCGTTGCAGGGCATAGTCCAGCGCGGCCTGCCACGCCGAGCGGGCCGCACCCATCGAGCCCCACACAATCCCGTACCGCGCCTCCGACAGACATGCCAGCGGGCCCTTCAACCCGGTGGCGTCGGGCAGCATCGCCGACGCCGGCAACCGCACGTCGTCCAGCACCAGCTCGCTGGTGATCGAGGCGCGCAGCGACAACTTGTGGTGGATGGTGTTGGCGGAGAAACCGCGGGTCTCGGCCGGCACCAAGAACCCGCGAATCCCGTCGTCGGTGGCGGCCCACACCACCGCGACGTCAGCGATCGAGCCGTTGGTGATCCACATCTTGCGGCCGTTGAGCACCCAGTCCGACCCGTCGCGGCGCGCCCGGGTCTTCATCGCGGCCGGGTCGGAGCCGGCATCGGGTTCGGTCAACCCGAAACAGCCGATCAGCTCCCCGGCCGCCATGCCGGGCAACCACTGTTGCTTCTGCTCCTCCGAGCCGTTGTTCCAGATCGCGAACATCGCCAGCGACCCCTGCACCGACACCAGCGACCGGATGCCGGAGTCGGCCGCTTCCAGTTCCAGGCAGGCCAGCCCGTAGTGCACCGCCGACGCCCCGCCACAGCCGTAACCGTCCAGGTGCATCCCCAGCAGGCCCAATTCGCCGAACTGCTTGGCCAGTTCCCGCGCCACCGGCAGGTCGCCGTCCTCGAACCACCCGGCCACGTGCGGGGTCACGTGCTCGGCGCAGAATGCGCGGACCGTGTCCCGCACGGCTATCTCGTCGCTGGACAGGGATGCGTCCAGCCCCAGCGGGTCGGTGGGATCAAAGGTCGGCGGCGCGTCGGTGTTCATGCCTCAATCCTGCCCGGGACCGGTAGTCTCGCTGCATGCAACCGCGGCGGGGGCCCGTCTGGCTGGGCATTGACGTCGTGGCCGTGCTTGTTTTCTGCGCCCTCGGCCGGCGCAGCCACGACGAAGGCGTCACCGTCAGCGGCCTGGCCGGCACGGCGTGGCCGTTTCTGAGTGGGACGGTGCTGGGCTGGCTGGTGGCCCGGGCCTGGCGGCGGCCTACCGAGGTGGCGCCCACCGGGGTGCTCGTCTGGGTGTCGACCGTGCTGGTCGGGATGTTGTTGCGCAAGGCAAGTTCGGCCAGTGTGGCCCTGGCCTTCGTGGCGGTCGCCTCGACGGTGACCGCGGTGTTGCTGCTCGGATGGCGGGCCGCCGTCCAATCGGTCGCACGTCGTCGCGGCTGACAGGTCCGACACGTGGTACGCGAGGACAACGACACCTGGGATCCGGCGACCGGCGTCGGGATGACCGCGACGTTCGGGGCGACCGCTCGGGCGGTGGCCACCAACAAGGGGTTGATCAACGATCCGTTCGCTGAGCCGCTGGTCCGCGCCGCCGGGGTGGAGTACTTCATCCGGTTGATCGGGGACGAGCAGTACGCGGCCGACGGCGGCGACCCGGTGATGTCCGGGATGATCAGTGTCCTCGCGATACACGGCCGGTTCCTGGACGAGTTCCTCACCGGCGCGGCGCGGGCCGGCATCCGCCAGGTGGTGAACCTGGGCTCGGGTCTGGACACTCGCGCGTACCGGCTGTGGTGGCCACCGGGGACCACGCTGTACGAACTCGACCAGCCCGACGTGGTCGAGTTCGGGGGGAAAGTACTGCGCGACATGGGCGTCAAGCTGGCCGCGCACCGGCGCGCGCTGGGCGTCGATCTGCGCTGCGACTGGCTGACGGCGCTGTGCCGCGCCGGCTTCGACCCGGCCCAGCGCACTGTCTGGGTCGCCGAGAACCTGCTCGTGGGCTATCTGCCGCCGCACGCGCAGGACCGGTTGCTGCGCGAGGCCAGTGAGGTCAGCGCCCCGGGCAGCTGGTTCGCCGCGGACCATCTGCCCTGGACCCCCGTCCAGCTCACCGAGGGGCGGGCGTTCATCGACCAGTGGCGTGATCAGGGTCTGGATGTCGACCTGACCAAATTGACCTACACAGCCGAATTCCGCTCGGTCCCGGAGAACCTGGCGGCGCATCGCTGGGTGGTCAACGATCGCAGCATCCTCGAGCTGCTCGCCGCCGGCGGCTTTGCGGGACGCCGACGGATGAGTCCGCGCGATGTCGCGGCCAGCCCCCGATATCTCACCGGAATGCTTTCTCGCGACAAGCGTTAGACAGTTACGTGATGCCCACCCCCTCAACCCGCCCCGGGCTGCGCTTCGTGCCGGTCACGCTCGACGATCCGCACGCGCAGCCGCTGCTGGAGGAGTTGGCCGACGAGTACTCGGTTCGGTACGGGATGGAACGCCCGCTGATCCGGAACTGGCTGGTCGACGGGCCGGCCGGGGAGTTCGCCGCCCCGGACGGCGGCATGCTCGTCGGCCTGGTGGACGGCCGGTCGGTGACCGGGGGCGCGTTCTGTCGTTACGACGATCAGACCGCCGAGATCAAACGGGTCTGGACGCACCGCGACCACCGCCGCCGAGGGTATGCGGCCGCGCTGGTGGCTGCGCTGGAGGCCGACATCGCGGCCAGCGGTTACCGCCGCGTGTATCTGGTCACCGGCGACCGTCAGCCAGAGGCCGTGCAGTTGTACCGCTCGCTGGGCTACACCCAGCTGTCCGAGCCGCTGCCGACGCGCGGGCCGGTACTCCCGATCGCCTTCTTGAAGGCGTTGCAGTGACCCTGCACCTGGGGGTTGCGCTCGACGGGTATGGCTGGCACCCGCAGGCGTGGGCGCTGGTCGCCGAATCGCGTTCGGTGCTCAGCGGTGGCTACTGGGCCGATCTCGCTGTCACCGCCGAACGCGGCTTGCTCGATTTCCTCACCATCGACGACACACTGATGCCGCAGATCGGGCGCAGCTCCCGTATCCATCCCGACCGGCTGACCGGACGCGGTGACGCGGTGCTGACCGCCGCCCGGATCGCCCCGGCCACCCGACACATCGGCCTGATCCCGGTCGCCACCGTCACCCACACCGAGCCGTTCCACATCTCCAAAGCCATTGCCACCCTTGATTTTGTGTCCCGCGGGCGGGCGGGCTGGCAACCGCGGGTCAGCGGCACCGCGCACGAGGCGGCACTGTTCGGCCGACGCAGCATCAACCCCGATGAGCTGTTCGACGAGGCGCGCGACTACGTCGAAGTGGTGCGCCGGTTGTGGGACAGCTGGGAGGACGACGCGGTGATCCGCGACGTGGCCACCGGTCGTTTCATCGACCGGGACAAGTTGCACTACATCGACTTCACCGGCAAGTACTTCTCGGTCAAGGGGCCCTCGATCACACCGCGCCCGCCGCAGGGACAGCCGGTGGTGGCCGTGCTGGCCCACGCGACCCCCGTCTATGAGTTCGCGGCCGCTACCGCCGATGTCGTGTTCGTCACGCCCAGCGACGACGCCGCCGCGGGCGCACTGCACGATGAGGTGCGTGGCATCGGCGCACACCTGAAAGTCTTTGCCGACATTGTGGTTTCGTTTCACGGCCAGAACGATTTCCGCTCGGATACCTGGGTCTGGTCGGGCACTCCGGCCGAACTGGTAAACATGTTGCTCGGCTGGCAGCGCCTGGGTTTCGACGGCGTGCGACTGCGCCCGGCGGTGCATGCCACCGACCTGGCGGTGATCGTCGACGAGGTGGTGCCGCTGCTGCAGCGCGCCGACCGGTTCCGCACCCACTACCGCGACGGCGAATCCCTGCGCGAAAGGATCGGTCTGACAACATGATTCCGCTCTCGATCCTGGACCTGGCGCCGATCAGCGCCGGCAGCGATGCAGCCACCGCGCTGCGCAACACCATCGACCTGGCGCAGCGGGCCGAGCGGTGGGGCTTTCGCCGCTACTGGGTCGCCGAGCATCATTTCGTCAGCGTCGCCAGTTCGTCGCCGGCGGTGCTGATCGGCCAGATTGCCGCTGCCACCAACACGATTCGGGTGGGCGCGGCGGCGGTCCAGCTGGGCTACACCACCGCGGTCGCGGTCGTCGAGAACTTCGGCATGCTCGATGCGTTCTACCCGGGTCGCATCGATCTCGGCGTCGGCCGGTCCGGGCAACGTCGCTCCGACGAAGGCAAACCGAAGCGCCCCCGGCAGCCGCGGCCCCCGCGCGTCTGGCATGAGACTGACGGCGTCGTGATCCCCACCCCGTTCGATCTGCGCGGACTGCTCGATGTCGACCGGCTGCAGGCCACCATGGCGATCCTGCAGCAGCCCGAAGCGATTTCGCCGGACTTCGCCGAGCAGATCCACGACATTCTCGCGCTGCTGGACGGAAGCTACCGCGCCGGCGGGTTCGACGTGCACGCGGTGCCCGGCGAGGGCAGCGGCCTGCGGCCGTGGGTCTTCGGCAGCACCCGGGGGCAGAGCGCGCGCGTCGCCGGCGCGTTGGGATTGCCGTTCGTCGCCAGCTACCACATCACGCCGGCCACCGCGCTGGAGGCCATCGAGGCTTACCGCGAAACGTTCGTGCCGTCGGCGGCACTGGACAAGCCGTATGTGGTGGTCTCGGCCGATATCGTGGTTGCCGACGACACCGAGACCGCGCAGCGGCTGGCGGCCGGCTACGGGCATTGGGTGTACTCCATCCGCACCGGGGTGGGCGCCATGCCCTACCCGGAATCGGACCACCTGCCAACGCTCACCGCAGCGCAGTTCGACCTGGTTAAGGATCGGCTCGCAACACAATTCGTCGGCAACCCAGACGAGGTCGCCGAACGCCTGGCGGCACTGCAGCGGGTGACCGGCGCCGACGAACTCGTCGTCACCTCGGTCACCCACCGGCACGAAGACCGGTTGCGGTCCCACGAACTGATCGCCCGACGCTGGGGGCTGACGCCATGAGTCGCAAGCCCATTCATCTGGCCGCGCATTTTCCCGGCGTCAACAACACCACCGTGTGGAGCGATCCCGCGTCCGGAAGCCAGATCGACTTCGACTCGTTCGTGCACCTGGCCCGCACCGCCGAACGCGGTCTGTTCGACTTCTTCTTCCTGGCCGAAGGGTTGCGGTTGCGCGAACATCGCGGGCAGATCTACGACCTGGACGTGGTCGGCCGGCCGGACACGTTCACCCTGCTGGCGGCACTGGCCGGTGTCACCGAACGAATCGGCCTGACCGGAACCATCAACACCACCTTCAACGAACCATTCGAAGTGGCAAGGCAATTCGCCACCCTGGATCACCTGTCCGGGGGACGGGCCGGCTGGAACATCGTGACTTCCTCAGATGCGTTCACCGGGGCCAACTTTCGCCGCGGCGGTTTCCTGGCGCACTCCGAGCGCTACGCTCGGGCGGAGGAATTCGTCACCGTGGCCCGCAAATTCTGGGACAGCTGGGCCCCGGATGCGGTGGTGCGCCGCGACGGCGCCTACGTCGATCCGGACAAAATCCACAGCGTCGAATTCACCGGATCCCACTTCGACGTAACGGGGTTCGCGACACTGCCCGCCGGCCCGCAGGGGCATCCGGTGCTGCTGCAGGCCGGCGACTCCGATGAAGGCCGCAACTTCGGTGCCCGCCATGCCGACGCACTGTTCACCCTGCACGGCTCCCTGGACGACGGCCGGCGCTACTACCTCGACGTCAAAGACCGGGCCCGCAAGCAAGGCCGAAACCCGGACGAGCTCAAGGTTTTTCCGGCCGCGACGTTCGTGCTCGGTGACTCCGACGACGACGCCCGCGATAAGGCTCACCACATCCGCCACCAACAGGTCAGCGGCGCCACCGCAATCGCGATGCTGGAGCAGGTGTGGGGCCGCGAACTCTCCGACTACGACCCGGACGGTCCGCTGCCCGACGTCGATCCCGTCGTCGACAGCGACATCTCCCAGGGGCGCGTCCGGCACGGCGACCCGGTCGCGGTGGCACGTCGCTGGCGGGAGCGGGCCGCTGCCGACGGCCTGTCGATCCGCGAACTGATCATCGCGGTGACCAGCCGTGAGCAATTCGTCGGCACCGCAACGCATATCGCCGACGAGATCGACCGCTACGTGCAGGCCGACGCCTGCGACGGATTCATCCTGGTGCCGCACCTCACCCCGCACGGCCTCGACGAGTTCGTCGACCGGGTGGTGCCGCTACTGCAGGAGCGCGGCGCCTACCGCACCGAATACACCGGCGTGACGCTGCGCGAGCAGCTGGCCGATTAGCCCGCTTTGCGCAGCGCGGCATCGGTCGCCTCGCGGATCGGGCCGCGCCACAGCGGGCCATGACCGGGGGCGAGCAGCTCGGACTCCACCCGGGCCAGCGCGGACAGGGTGCGGATGCACTCCTGCTGGCTGTAGCTGAAGATCGCCGGCAACAACTGGGGGCCGTCGTGCGGGAGCAGCGGATGCCCGGTGACCAGCGCGTCACCACTGGCCAGGACGCCGTCGACCAGATACGAGCAGTGGCCGTTCGTGTGGCCGGGACTGAAGACCGCTGCCGGGCGACCCGGCAGCCCGGCGGCGATGTCGGCCGTCAGCGGCCTGGCAGTCGGGATGCCCGCACGAATCAGGCCACCGCTGCGCACCACATGCGCGGTCCACACCGCCCAGCGGGGCCGCCACAACCGTAAAGCCAGCGCGGGTATCGACACCTGCTCCAGGTATTCGCGCTTCGCATGACCGACCTCGTCGGCATGGCAGTACACCGGGGTGCCGTGCTCGCGCGCGAACCAGATCGCGCTGCCCAGATGGTCGATGTGGGCGTGGGTGAGCAGGATTGCGCGCAGGTCGGCGGGTTCGTAGCCCAGCCTGCGCAGCGAGGCCAGCACCTCCGCCCGGTCGGCGGGGTAACCGGCATCGATCAACATGACGCCGGTGTCGTCGGCGACCAGTGTCCAGTTGACCGCGGGACCCTGGGCGAGGTGGACCTTGTCGGTGATCTGCACCAGCTCCGTCATGGTCGTGAGTCTAGGAGCGATCGCAAGCCCGGCGATGCCGGGCGCAGCGGGTCGCGACCGTCAGGAGTAGAAAGAACTAGTGGCTGAACTGAAACTCGGATACAAGGCGTCCGCCGAACAATTCGCACCCCGAGAGCTCGTCGAACTCGCCGTTCTCGCCGAGGCGCACGGCATGGACAGCGCCACCGTCAGCGACCATTTCCAGCCGTGGCGGCACAAGGGCGGGCACGCCCCGTTCTCGCTGGCCTGGATGACCGCCGTCGGCGAGCGCACCGAGCGGCTGCAGTTGGGCACCTCGGTGCTCACCCCCACCTTCCGGTATAACCCGGCCGTCATCGCGCAGGCGTTCGCGACCATGGCGTGCCTATACCCCGGCCGCGTGTTCCTCGGCGTCGGCACCGGGGAAGCGCTCAACGAGATCGCCACCGGGTACGAGGGCGACTGGCCGGAGTTCAAAGAGCGGTTCGCGCGGCTGCGGGAATCGGTGCGGCTGATGCGCGAGTTGTGGCGCGGGGATCGCGTCGACTTCGACGGCGAGTACTACCGCACCAAAGGCGCCTCGATCTACGACGTACCCGAGGGCGGCGTCCCGGTGTACATCGCCGCCGGCGGCCCGGCGGTGGCCAAGTACGCCGGACGCGCCGGCGACGGTTTCATCTGCACCTCTGGAAAAGGCGAGGAGCTCTACACCGAGAAGCTGATCCCGGCCGTCAAAGAAGGCGCGCAGATCAACGACCGCAACCTCGACGACATCGACAAGATGATCGAGATCAAGATCTCCTACGACACCGACCCGGAGTTGGCCCGCGAGAACACCCGCTTCTGGGCGCCGCTGTCGTTGTCCGCCGAGCAGAAGCACAGCATCGACGACCCGATCGAGATGGAGAAGGCCGCCGACGCACTGCCGATCGAGCAGATCGCCAAGCGTTGGATCGTGGCCTCGGACCCCGACGAGGCCGTCGCCAAGGTCAAGGACTACGTGGACTGGGGTCTCAATCACCTGGTTTTCCACGCTCCCGGTCACGACCAGCGCCGCTTCCTGGAGCTGTTCGACAAGGACCTCGCGCCCAGGCTGCGCAAACTTGGCTGACACCGCGTCGAGGGCGATCTACATCGCGGCGCCCGAGTCGGAGACCGGTAAGTCGACGATCGCGCTCGGACTGATTCACCGGTTGGCGGCCACCGTCGCCAAAGTTGGTGTGTTCCGGCCGATCACGCGCGCCGAGGCCGGCCGGGACTACATCCTGGAGCTGTTGCTGGCGCACAGCAGTGCGGGACTGCCGTACGAACAATGCGCCGGCGTCACCTACCAGCAGCTGCATGAGGACGGCGACGCCGCCATCGCCACCATCGTCGACACCTACCACGCGATGGCCGCGAAATGCGACGTCGTGGTGATCGTGGGCAGTGACTACTCCGACGTGGCGAGTCCGGCCGAGCTTTCCGTCAACGCGCGCATCGCCGTGAATCTCGGTGCCCCGGTGTTGCTTGCGGTACGCGGCAAGGGGCGCACACCTGCCGAGATCGCCGCCGTCGTCGAGGTGTGTCTGGCCGAGCTGTCCGCGCAGCGCGCGCACACCGCGGCGGTGGTGGCCAACCGCTGCGATCCGGCCGAGCTGGCGGCGGTGTCGGACGCGCTGCGGCGGTTCACCCCGCGCAGCTACGTGCTGCCCGAGGAGCCGCTGCTGGCCGCGCCGACGGTGGCCGAGCTCACCACCGCCGTGCGCGGGACGCCGGTGCGCGGCGACGAACAGCTGGCCCAGCGCGAGGTGACCGGGGTGATGGTGGCCGGAATGACGGCAGACCACGTGCTGGAGCGGCTGCGCGACGGCATGGCGGTCATCACCCCCGGTGACCGCTCGGACGTGGTGCTCGCCGTTGCGAGTGCCCATGCGGCCGAAGGCTTTCCGTCGTTGTCGTGCATCGTGCTCAACGGTGGCTTCGACCTGCACCCCTCGATCGCGGCGCTGGTGGCCGGCCTGAAGCTGCGACTGCCGATCATCGCCACCAAGCTCGGCACGTACGACACCGCCAGCGCGGCGGGTTCGGCACGCGGGCGGGTCACCGTCGCCTCGCAGCGCAAGATCGACACCGCGCTGGCGATGATGCACCGCCACGTCGACGTCACCGATCTGCTCGAGCAACTCGCCCTGCCCATCCCGACGGTCACCACGCCGCAGATGTTCACCCACCAGTTGCAGGAGCGGGCCCGAGCCGACCGCAAGCGCATCGTGCTGCCCGAGGGCGAGGACGACCGGATCCTGCGCTCTGCGGGACGCCTGCTGCAGCGCTCGGTCGCCGAGCTGACGATCCTGGGCGACGAGGGGCAGGTCCGGGGGCGCGCCGCCGAACTCGGCGTCAGCCTCGACGATGCGCAGGTGATCGACCCACGCACCAGCGACCTGCACGAGCAGTTCGCCGAGAAGTACGCCGAGTTGCGCGAGGCCAAGGGCGTCACCCTGGAGCAGGCACGCGAAATCATGAATGACGCAACGTATTTCGGCACCATGCTGGTGTATCACGACATGGTCGACGGCATGGTGTCCGGCGCGGTGCACACGACGGCGCACACCGTCCGTCCGGCGCTGGAGATCATCCGCACGGTGCCGGACGTGTCGACCGTGTCCAGCATCTTCCTGATGTGTCTGCCGGACAAGGTGCTGGCCTACGGAGACTGCGCGATCGTCCCCAACCCGACACCCGAGCAGCTGGCCGACATCGCCATCAGCTCGGCGCGCACCGCAGCCCAGTTCGGCATCGACCCGCGGGTGGCCTTGCTGTCCTACTCCACCGGTGACTCCGGCTCTGGCGCAGACGTGGAAAAAGTCAGGGCTGCAACGGAATTGGTGCGCTCCCGAGAACCGGAGCTGTTGGTCGAGGGCCCGATCCAATACGACGCCGCGGTGGACCCGTCGGTCGCGGCGACCAAGATGCGCGACTCGCCGGTGGCCGGTCGCGCCACGGTGCTGATCTTCCCGGACCTCAACACCGGCAACAACACCTACAAGGCGGTCCAGCGCTCCGCGGGCGCCATCGCGATCGGCCCGGTGCTGCAGGGCCTGCGCAAGCCGGTCAACGACCTGTCCCGGGGTGCGCTGGTCGAAGACATCGTCAACACCGTGGCAATCACGGCGATTCAGGGGCAGGGGCAGCGATGAGTGACCGGTCGGTGTTGGTGATCAACTCCGGATCCTCCTCGCTGAAGTTCCAGCTCGTCGATCCCGACTCCGGGGTCTCCCGGGCCGCCGGCGTCGTCGAACAGATCGGGGAGAAATCCGCCGAAGTCCCCGACCACGAAGCTGCGCTGCGTCGTGCCTTCGACATGCTGGACGACGACGGAATCGACCTGCACGACTGTGGGCTGGTCGCGGTCGGTCATCGGGTTGTGCACGGCGGCAACCGGTTTCACGAGCCGACGCGGCTCGACGACCAGGTGATCGCGGAGCTGAAGAAACTTTCGCCGCTGGCTCCGCTGCACAACCCGCCCGCGCTGGCGGGTATCGGGGTGGCCCGCAAACTGCTACCGGACGTGCCGCACGTCGCCGTGTTCGACACCGCCTTCTTCCACGAACTGCCCGCGGCGGCGCAGACCTATGCGATCGACCGCGAGCTGGCCGAGAGGTGGCAGATCCGCCGGTACGGATTCCACGGCACCTCACACGAATTCGTCAGCCGGCAGGCCGCTGAGTTCCTGGGCCGGCCGTGGTCCGATGTGAACCAGATCGTGCTGCATCTGGGTAACGGCGCGTCCGCTTCGGCGGTGGTGGGCGGCCGGCCGGTCGAGACATCGATGGGCCTGACCCCGCTGGAGGGCCTGGTGATGGGCACCCGCAGCGGTGATATCGATCCGGGCGTGTTCAGCTATCTGTGGCGCGCGGCGGACCTCGGTGTCGAGGAGATCGAAACCATGCTGAACAAGCAGTCCGGGGTGCAGGGCCTGGCGGGCGAACGCGACTTCCGCCGGCTGCGGTCCATGATCGAATCCGGCGATGCCGCAGCAAAATTGGCCTACGACGTGTTCATCCACCGACTGCGCAAATACATCGGTGCCTATCTGGCGGTGCTCGGGCACTGCGATGTCATCAGCTTCACCGCCGGGATCGGCGAGCACGACGCGGTAGTGCGCCGGGAGGCGCTGGCCGGACTCGGCGAGTTGGGGATCGAGCTGGACGACGAGCGCAACACGACCGGGAGCGGCGCGCGGCGGATCTCCGCCGACGGTTCGCGGATCGCGGTGCTGGTGGTGCCGACCGACGAGGAGTTGGCGATTGCGCGCGACTGCATCGGCCTGCTGAACGGATAGACGTGGGCGGTGCCCGCCTGCGGAGCAGCTGTGGATCAACGTATTCGGGGGATGCGCCGGTCGTGCGATTCTTCGCGGCGTGCAGGAACCATTCGTCGGCAGCGACGCGCTGCAGCGCGGAGTGTTGAACCGTCATCAATTGCGCACGCGATACCGGGCGGTGCTGCCCGGAATCTATCTGCCTGCGGCCGGCGAACCTTCGTTTGAGCAGCGCATTGCGGCGGCCTGGCTATGGGCGAAAGGTACCGCCGTCATCGCGGGTGCGGCCGCGGCAGGGTTGCACGGTGCCGGGTGGGTTCCGCGTGCCGTGCCAATCGAACTGGTCTGCAACAACTCCCGGCCACCGCGCGGTGTCGTGACTCGGCGGTGCCGGCTGCTGGAGGGTGAGGTGCAGCTGATCGACGGCCGCTTCGTCACCACCGCGGCGCGCACCGCCTTCGACATCGGTCGGGGTGGCGCCCTGCATTCGGCGGTCGCGCGGTTGGACGCACTGGCTGCCGCGACGTCTTTCACGGTCGACGATGTCCTGGACATCGCGCAACGGCACCCCGGGTCGCCGGGCCTGCGACGGTTGGAGACGGCGCTCGAACTCGTCGACGCGGGTGCGCAGTCGCCCAGGGAGAGCTATCTACGGATGCTGCTGATCGAAGCCGGGTTTCCCCGGCCGCAGACCCAGATACCCGTATTGGGCGCCAACGGGATTCCGTTCGCTCACATCGACGTCGGGTGGGAGAAGTTCAAGGTCGGCGTCGAATACGAGGGCATGCACCATCAGACCGTGCGGGGGCGCTACGTCTACGACATCCACCGACTGGAGGACGTTCAGCAGCAGGGTTGGCTGATGGTGCGGGTAGTCGCCGAGGACCGCCCGGCGAGCATTACTCGGCGAGTGCGGGTGGCGATGGTAGAGCGCGGGTGGCCTGCGCCGGATTCGGAGCTACAGCGTTGGGTGTGAGCTGGTGGCGTCCGTTGTGCAACAGTGGTTTTGAAAGTGAGCGGAGGGCGGGATTCCGGCCGGCGAATTCCCGCCCAGGGTTCACACCCGGCGCCCAGGGTTCACGCTCGGCGCCCGGGCTTCAGAAAGTACTGATGGGCCGCACCTTGTTGGCCATATCCACCAGCGTGTACCGGTGCCGCTGGGTGGGCGCGACGCGGGCGAGGTTGCGCAGCGACGCCTCGACACCCAACCGCAGGCCGTGGTCGGTGAACGGAAAACCCAGGATGTGGTTGGTGCTCGCCTCGTTGTCCTGCAGCCAGTCCATCGCGCCGCCGAGCACCAGCGCGCGGATCTGCAACACGCGGGGTTCGGTGGCCGGCAGCGCCTCCACCCGGCGCGCCGCATCGCGGATCTGCTCCTCGGTGATCTCGTTCTGCGACCGCCCGGACAGCAGCGTCACCGCGCTGGTCAGCCGCGCGGTGGTGAAGTGCCGCGAGGTGGGCGGTACTTCATCGAGCGTCTGCACCGCCCCACTCCGATCACCTTGCGCGGACAGCGATCTCGCCAATCCGAAAGCGGCCGAGATCACGCCGTCGTTGGTGTTCCACACCGTCCGGTAGAACTTCTGCTCGTCCGGTTTGCCGGCCAGTTCAGCGGTGGCGGCCAGCGCCAGCTTGGGGGCCAGCTCGCCCGGGAAGGTGTCCAGCACGTCGGTGAAGTCCTTGATGGCCGAGTCATAGTCGCCGGTGAGCAGCTCGGACACGGCCCGGTACCAGACCAGCCGCCACCGCCAGCCGACCCGCGCGGCGAGGTCGTTGAGCTTGCGCGTGGCTTTGCTGACATCGCCGAGGTCCAGCAGGGCCCGGACTTCCATCAGCGGCAGTTCCACCGACTCCGAGACGTCGGCGCCGTCGGCGTCCAGCGAACCGTGGCGCGCCGCCCGCAGCGAATCCAGCGTCTGCACCGGCTGGGACAAGACGGTGGCCTGCAGCACCGGTGCGGCCACGTCAGCCGGATCGACCAGGGGGACCGACAACGCGGTGACGATCTCCTTGGCGGTCAGCTTCTCCGAATGCACCTGTCCGTCCAGGTAAACGTCGGTGTGGGCGACCAGCAGGTCCACCCCGAAGGTGGAGCGGCTCGGGCTGAAGATGGTGGACAGGCCGGGTCGCGGCACCCCGGTGTCGGCCGCGACCACCTCCCGCAACACCCCCATCAGCTGCGCGGACATCTCCTCGGCGCTGGCGAATCGCCGCCGGGGGTCCGGGTCGATGGCGCGGCGCAACAACCGGCCGAACGAGTCGTACTCGGCAAGTACCGGGTCGTCGTCGGGCAGGCCGTCCACGTAGCGGCCGTTGCGGGTGCGCAGGTTCAGCGTCAATGCGGCCAGCGTGCGGCCCACGGTGTAGATGTCGGTGGCGATGGTCGGCCCGGTCCGCACGATCTCGGGGGCCTGGAAGCCGGGGGTGCCGTAGAGGTAGCCGAACGAGTTGATCCGCGACACCGCGCCGAGGTCGATCAGCTTGAGCTGCTCCTCGGTGAGCATGATGTTCTCCGGCTTGAGGTCGTTGTAGACCAGGCCGATCGAATGCAGGTAGCTCATCGCGGGCAGGATTTCCAGGATGTAGGCGATCGCCTCGGCGACCGGCAGCTTCTCCGTCTTCCCGTTCTTGCGGCTGCGCTTGAGCGACTGGCCGCCGATGTACTCCATGACGATGTAGCCGACCGGGTCGCCGTGCTTATCGTTGTGCTCGACGAAGTTGAAGATCTGCACGATCGACGGGTGCACGACCTCGGCCAGGAACTGTCGCTCGGCCATGGCGATGGCCTGTGCCTCCGCGTCGCCGGAATGCACCAGGCCCTTGAGCACCACCGGGCGGTCGTTGACGTTGTGGTCCACCGCCAGGTAGACCCAGCCCAGCCCGCCGTGCGCGATGCAACCTTTCACCTCGTACTGCCCGGCCACGATATCGCCCGGATTCAGTTGCGGCACAAAGGAGTACGGGCTACCACAGTACGGGCACCAACCCTCCTTGGGTCCTTCCCCGCCCTTGCCTTCCGAACCGGACCGGCCGACCGGACGGCCACAGTTCCAGCAGAACCGCTTGCTTTCCGGGACGACGGGGTTCTTCATCAACGCCTTGAGCGGGTCGATGTCGGGCACCCGCGGGATCTCCACCAACCCGCCGCCGAGTTGCCGGATCGCCGGCACCGACCGCGTCGTCCCGGCGATCCGGTCCTGCGGCTGGGTGTCTATGGAGCCCAGCGAAAAGGCGATGTCGTCGCTGTCGAGATCGTCATCGTCGTCGAAATCCGGCCGGAACAGCGCCTGGGTGGCTTGCGGGCGGCCGGTCGTCGCGGTCGCGCCGGTCTGCGCATCTTCCTGCTGGGGGGCCGGTTCGGTGCCCTCCAGCTCATCCTGCTGGTCCTGGGATGCCTGCTTGCTCATCAGTCCACGTACTTCGGCTGGGGCGGCAGCGGGGCGGGACCCAGGTCGGTCAACCACTTGCGGTACAACGTGTTCCAGGTGCCGTCACCGCGGATGCGCTCGAGGGTGCCGTTGACGAACCGGACCAGGCCGGTGTTGTCCAGGTTGATCCCGATGCCGTACGGCTGGGTGGCCATGTTCGGCCCGACGATGTGCAGGTAGGGGTCTTCGCCGACCAGACCTGCCAGGATCGAGTCGTCGGTGGACACCGCGTCGATCTGGCGTTGCTGCATCGCCACCAGGCAGTCGGCCCAGTTCACCACCGAGACGATCACCGGGGGCGGCGCGATCTCGCGGATCCGGCGCAGCGAGGTGGTGCCGCGGGCCACGCAGACCCGCTTGCCGGACAGGTCGGCCACCTTGGCGATCGGCGAGTCCCGCGGCGCCAGGATGCGCTGGCTGGCGTCGAGGTACACGGTGGAGAAGTTGACCAGCTTGCGCCGCTCGCACGTGATGGTCATGGTCTTGACGACGATGTCGACCTGCGAGCGTTGCAACGCGGTGATGCGTTCGTCGGCCGACAGGATCCGGTACTCGACGTGGTTGGGGCTGCCGAAGATGTCGCGCGCCACCTCGCCGGCGATGTCGACGTCGAAACCGGTGATGTCGCCGCTGATCGGGTCGCGGAAGCTGAACAGATTGCTGCCGATGTCCAGGCCGACGATCAGCCGGCCGCGGGCACGGATGCCGGCCACCGCGGCGTCGGCGTCGGCGCGGTTGGGAAATGGCCGCAAGCTGGCGGTGGGGTTGCAGTCCTGGCTGGTGCTGTCCGGCGGCAGCGGAGCCTCCATCGGCAGCTCCTGCATGCCCACCGGCGTCGGCAGCGGCAGGGTCGGCGCCGCGTCGACCTTCAGTGGTTCGGAGTGACCGCAACCGGCCAGGCCGACCGTGAGCGCAACCAGCCCGGCAACTCGTCGGATCCGGCCCCGGCGCCTCATCACCGATACTCTTTCAGCCGCGGCCACAGCCCCAGCGCGACCGCGACGGCGGCGCTCAGGCTGAGCACCACCGCGCCGATCTGCGCCCCGGCCAGTCCCCGGTAGGCATTGAGCACGTCGGTGCGCAAATGATTACGACTCTGCTCGATGGCCTTGGTGAGTGCCTCGTCGAGCTTGTCGAAGGCGGGGGTCGAGTCGTCCTCGCCCTTGCCCAACGCCACCTGGGTGGCGGCCCGGTAATTGCCTACCGCGATGTAGGCGTTGATCCGGTCGTTGGCCTGCTGCCAGCGCACCAGCAGTTGATCGGCACCCTGCAGATCGGGCTTGTCGACGGCGTCGTTGCGGGCCATGTACGCGTCGAGCTGGTGATGCATGGCGTCGATGCGCTGGTAGAAGGCCTGTTTGCGGACCTCCTCGTCACCGCGGCGGATCAGCGACAACGTCTCGTCGGCCCGTGCCTGCTGGGCGGTGATCGCCAGGTTGGTCACCGTCTTGAGCGACTCGGCGGCAGTGTCCTTCGCGCTACGACTCGCCGTCGTGGAAATGGCCAACGCGGTCCCCACCCACACCACCATGACGAGAATACCGAGCGCGCCGACGACCAGGCCCGGGTTTACCCGCCGCCGGGTGCGCCGCGCCAGCCAGCGATGGGAGAACGCGCCGAACACCACGGTGGTGGCCACGACCAGGATGACCGGGGCCGGGATCTGCGTCGAGGCGGTGGTCTCGCTGTCCACCCGGTTCGAGGTCGCCTGGTAGAGCCGCTGCGCGTCGGGGAGGATCCGTGACTGCATCAGCCCGGACGCCTCCGACAGGTACGACGAGCCGACCGGGTTGCCGGCCCGGTTGTTGGTGCGGGCGATCTCGATGAGCCCGGTATAGACGGCCAGTTCGGCGTTGAGCCGGCCGAGCAGCTGCACCAGCGATTGGTCGGTCAGACCGCTCGAGGCCCGGGTCACCGCGACCGCGGCGTCGGTGATGGCCTGCTCGTACCGCAACCGCACAGCCCGCGGTTCGGTCTGCCCGATGAACGCCGTGGCCGCCGCCGCGTCGGCCACCGACAGCGTGGTGTATAGCCGGCCGGCCGCGAACGACAGCGGCTCGGTGTGCTCGAGCACCGTGGTCAGCACCTGCTGGCGGTGGTTGATCGTGGTGGAAGTCGCGAACGCGCTGGCCACCCCCAGGGCGGCCAACACGATGCCGATGGTCAGGATGCGGCCGGGGGTGGTGGACACGAACCACCAGCGGGGATGTGCGGGTTCGGCGGGGGAGCGCGATCCCAGTGGCTCGGTCGACGGATGCGCCAGCTCAACCGTCACTTCTGCTCAGCCCTCATCTTTCGGCCATCTCACCAACCCGTATGCGTCGAGTTTATGAGCATCTCGGCGAGGATGTGGGGAGGCGGCACGAATTGCCGCCTGCCTATCCTGAATCGGTGCGGGGCGACGGTGACGGATGGGTGATATCCGAGGGTGGCAGGCACTACTGGGGCAGATTCGGTGCGGCCGGGCTGCTGCTGCGGGCGCCCCGGCACGACGGCGCCCCCGCGGTGCTGCTGCAACATCGCGCGGTATGGAGTCATCAGGGCGGGACCTGGGGGTTGCCCGGCGGTGCCCTGGACAGTCACGAGACCCCGGAGCAGGCGGCGCTGCGTGAGGCGTACGAGGAGGCGGGTCTGGACACGCGGCGGGTGATTGTGCGTACAACGCGGATCACGGCTGAGCCACTCGATACCGAGTGGACCTACACGACCGTGGTCGCCGACGCCGAGGAAATGCTGGAGACCGTGGCCAACCACGAAACCGCGGAGATGCGCTGGGTCGGCGAGGACGAGGTTGCCAGCCTGCCGCTACACCCGGGGTTCGCCGCCAGCTGGCAATATCTGCGCGGCGTCCTGGCTACGCTGCCGCTGCAAGCGCCGAGCTGAGCGCTTGCGCTGCGGCTGTCGGATCCTCGGCGGCGGTGATGGCGCGCACCACCACGATCCGGCGTGCCCCGGCCTCGAGCACCTCAGGCAACCGCTGCACGTCGACGCCTCCGATGGCGAACCAGGGCTTGTCGGTAGCCAGCGCGGCGGCGAAACGCACCAGGTCCAGACCCGGCGCCGATCGGCCCGGCTTGGTCGGTGTGGGCCAGCAGGGACCGACGCAGAAGTAGTCGGCCGGCCCGGCCGCGGCCGCTTCGGCTTCGGCGGCTGAGTGGCTGGACAGCCCGAGCAGCGGGTCCGGCCCGGCAATCTCGCGGGCGATAGGCAGGGGCAGGTCGCGTTGGCCCAGGTGCAGCACGTCGGCACCGGCGGCGCGGGCGATGTCGGCGCGGTCGTTGACGGCGAACAGGGCACCGTGCCGGTGGGCAGCCTCGGCGAGGATCTCGCAGGCGGCCAGCTCGTCGAGCGCTTCCAGCGGACCGAATCGCTGCTCACCGGGCGACCCCTTGTCCCGCAACTGGATGATGTCCACCCCGCCGGCCAGCGCTGCGTCGGCGAACTCGGCGAGGTCGCCGCGCTCGCGCCGGGCGTCGGTGCACAGGTACAACCGTGCTGTCGCGAGTCGGGGCTGATGCACACCGCGACGTTAGCGCGCTAGCGTGGACACGGAGAACACACGGGAGTCCCGGGTTACCGGCGGGGCTGAGAGTGGGCACAGCCGATATGGACCTGCCCTTACCGTCACACCTGATCCGGGTCATGCCGGCGAAGGGAGCAGGAATGTCGGACGCGCTCGCGGTGGTGGGCGGCGGGATCATCGGGTTGTCGGTGGCGCGCCGGGCCGCTCAGGCCGGGCTCTCGGTCACCGTGCACCGCCGCGACGACGGCGGCGCCTCCTGGGTGGCCGGCGGCATGTTGGCCCCGCACAGCGAAGGCTGGCCCGGTGAGGAGCGGCTGCTGCGGTTGGGCTTGGAGTCGCTGCGGCTGTGGCGCGACGGCGGGTTTCTGGACGGTCTGGAACCGCAGCTGGTGACCGCCCGCGAGTCTCTGGTGGTGGCGGTCGACCGGGCCGACGTCGCTGATCTGCGGACGGTGGCGGACTGGTTGTCGCAGCAGGGTCACCCGGTGGTCTGGGAGTCGGCCGCCCGGGAGGTGGAACCGCAGCTGGCGCAGGGCATCCGGCACGGCTTCCGGGCGCCGACCGAGCTGGCGGTGGACAACCGCGCGGTGCTCGACGCCCTGGCCCGGGACTGTACGCGGCTCGGAATTCACTGGGCGGGACCGGTCACCGACCTGGCCGGCGCAGCCGGCGAAACGGTGGTGATCGCCAACGGCATCGACGCTCCCGGATTGTGGCCCGGGTTGCCGGTGCGGCCGGTCAAGGGCGAGGTGCTGCGGTTGCGCTGGCGCAAGGGATGTATGCCGTTGCCGGAGCGGGTGATTCGGGCCCGGGTGCACGGCAGGCAGGTGTACCTGGTGCCGCGCCCGGACGGCGTCGTCGTCGGCGCCACCCAGTACGAGCACGGCCGCGACACCGCCCCGGTGGTCTCGGGGGTGCGTGACCTGCTCGACGACGCGTGCGCGGTGTTGCCGGCGCTGGGCGAATACGAGTTGGCCGAGTGCGCGGCCGGCCTGCGGCCGATGACGCCGGACAACCTGCCCATTGTGCGACGACTGGACGAGCGGACCCTGGTCGCCACCGGCCACGGCCGGTCCGGGTTCCTGTTAGCCCCGTGGACAGCCGAACATATTGTGTCACAACTGATTCCGGTGGGAGCGCACTGATGATCGTGATGGTCAACGAACGACAGGTCGAGGTCGGTGAGCAGACCACCGTGGCCGCGCTGCTGAGCTCGATGGGTTTCCCGGACCGAGGGGTGGCGGTGGCGCTGGATTCTTCGTTGCTGCCGCGGTCCAATTGGGCGACAACGTTGTCCGATGGTGCGCGTATCGAGGTGGTGACGGCGGTGCAGGGTGGTTGACAAGCTGACGATCGCGGACCGCAGTTTCTCCTCGCGGCTCATCATGGGCACCGGGGGAGCGGGCAACCTCGCAGTGCTGGAGGAGGCGCTCACCGCTTCGGGCACCGAGCTGACCACCGTCGCGATCCGCCGGGTGGACGCCGAGGGCGGCACCGGCCTGCTCGACCTGCTCAACCGGCTGGGCATCACACCGCTGCCGAACACGGCCGGGTGTCGCAGCGCCGCCGAGGCGGTGCTCACCGCGCAGCTCGCCCGGGAAGCGCTCAACACCAACTGGGTGAAGCTCGAAGTGATCGCCGACGAGCGCACCCTGCTGCCGGATGCCGTCGAACTGATCCGGGCAGCAGAACAGTTGGTGGACGACGGCTTCGTGGTGCTGCCCTACACCAACGACGATCCGGCGCTGGCCCGACGCCTGGAAGACACCGGATGCGCGGCGGTGATGCCGCTGGGTTCGCCGATCGGCACCGGGCTGGGCATCACCAACCCGCACAACATCGAGATGATCGTCGCCCGCGCCGGTGTCCCGGTGGTGCTGGACGCGGGGATCGGCACGGCCAGCGATGCGGCCCTGGCGATGGAATTGGGTTGTGCCGCGGTCCTGTTGGCCACCGCGGTCACCCGCGCGGCCGATCCGCCGATGATGGCCGCGGCCATGGCGGCCGCCGTCAATGCGGGTTATCTGGCCCGGCGGGCCGGTCGCATCCCGAAGCGCTTCTGGGCTCAGGCGTCCAGCCCCACCCGATGAAACGATATGTGGCACTGGGCAGTTCGATGGCCGCCGGCCCTGGGATACGGCCGCGCGCGGCGGGTGCGCCGTGGCGAGCGGGACGATCGGCGCGCAACTACGCGCACCTGCTCGCCGCACAAGCCGGCCTGGATCTGACCGACGTCACCTTCTCCGGCGCCACCACGGCGCACGTGCTGTCTGAACGTCAATACGGCGCACCGCCACAAGTGACCGCACTGGACGGGTCCGAGACATTGGTGACGGTGACCATCGGCGGCAACGACGTCGGCTATGTCCCGGCGCTGATGGCGGCGTCGCTGCCGTCAGTGGTGCGGCACCTGCCGCTGCTGGGCGGACGCATCGCGGGTCTGCTGGATCGGCAGACGCGCGATCGCGCCCTGTCCGAGGTGTTCGATTCGCTTTGCGCAGTGGGACATTCGTTGCGCGAGCGCGCGCCGCGGGCGCAGATCTTCTTTGTCGACTACCTGACGGTGCTGCCACCGGCAGGTGTGCCCGCGCCACCGCTGTCCGGCGAACATGTGGAACTGGGCCGGCATCTGGCCACTACCCTGGAAAAGCTGACGGCCGAAGCCGCCGCGGTGACGGACTGTGCCGTGGTGCCGGCCGCGGCGGCCAGCCGCGATCATCACGCGTGGTCCCAGCAGCCCTGGACTACCAAACCCGGTGTGCCGCTACCCGGTCGGCCCGCACCGCTGCACCCGAACGGTGCCGGGATGCGGGCCGTCGCAGAACTTATCCGGAAAGCGTTGTAAGGCAACGAAAACGGTCAGCCGTTGGTGTGCCACCACTTGTACAGCGACGCGGTGTCGGTGTTGGACGCGCGGATGAAGCTCAGCACGTTCTTGGCGTCGGTGGTCCAGATGACCTCGGCCTGACCCTGATACGTGCCGCACGCCACCTGGCCGGAGGGTGTGGTGGAGCTGCCCTGGGTCCAGGTGGTGGGTGACTTGGCGTCCCCGCAGTTGGCCAGGGTGTCGTCCTTGATGCTGGCGGTGAACGCACTGCCCAGGTCGGTGGAGTTGCTGAACAGCATGTACTTGGCGACGACGGGTCCACCCTCGAGCGAGTTCTGGCCGCACTCCATGACGGCGACCATGCCGCTGGACGGGTCCGCCTGGTGACAGTTGCTGGTGGAGTAGCCTTTCGACAGCAGGCTGACGAGCGTTTCGTTGGGATCGGCATTCGCTGTCGCCATGCCCGCATAGCTGACAGTGCCAACCAGCGCCGCGGCGGATACGGCCCGCAGCAACTGTGTGAGGTGAGACATTTGTTGACTCCTTTTATTTGGTGGGACCGATGGTGCGCCTGTGCCGGTACCGGGGAGTGTATTTGTGCGGCACCGCAGAAAACAGACTTTTCCGAAAGGAATCCACGGCTCGGGTGACCGGACATCCTGCCCGGCGGCGATACATTCTGTGGGGCACTGTCTGATTGGGTGCCAATGACGGTGCGTCGGTCCTCGGGGTAGCACTGAAATACGTTGTGGCGCAGTGTTTGTCGCAAGTTCTGAAAATTGCGCAAGGGCGGGCTGCCGGGGCGCGATCGCGGCTGCCGAGTTTGTGGTGCCAGCGTGCCAAGTCTCCGGTATGGTAAGCCTCGCTTCCCGCCAGCTAACTTCTCTCGATCTGGAGAATCATGACGCAACCTCCCGGTTACCCGCCGCAGCAGCCGCCCGCCGGGCAGGCGCCGAACAACAACCTGGTGTTGGCCATCTTGGCGACGATCTTCTGCTTCCCGCCCACCGGGATCGTCGCGATCGTCAAGGCCAGTCAGGTCTCGGGTCTCTGGGCGCAGGGTCAGTACGCCGAGGCGCAAGCCTCCGCCGACTCGGCCAAGAAGTGGGTGAAGTGGTCGGTCATTGCCTGGGTGATCTCGGCCGTCCTCTATGCGGTCCTCGCATTCGTGCTTGCGTCGAACGCTCCGGATACGACCACCTCGATGGCCGCAATCCTGTTCTGAGGCCGAGCACTGGCTGATCCTGTGGACACCCGCCGAGCTGTCCGGCCGTTGCGGCTGGGTCGTCCGCTGCTGGTGGCTGCGGCAGCAACAGCGGTGTGTACCGGCATCTGGCTGGCTGACCCCACCACGCCGGGCGGCCCGCTGCCGACCTGTCCCACCAAAGCGCTACTGGGGATCGACTGCCCGGGGTGTGGCAGCATGCGGATGCTGTACAGCCTGCTGCACGGGAACGTGTGGGCGGCGGCCAGATTCAACGCCGTCGCCCTGATCGCAGTGGTACTCCTGGTGTGGGCCTACGCCGCCTGGACGTACGGCCACGTGGTCGGTCGGCGGATCAAGAGTTGGCAGCACACCCGGTGGGCGGCGCTGGTGACGCTGGGGGTGTGGGTGGTCTGGTTCGTGGTGCGCAACATCCCGGTCGCGCCGTTGCGGGGACTGGCCGTCTAGTCTGGGCGCGATGGTGCACAAATCGAAGTCGCTTGCCGCGGCCCTTGCCGTGCTGGCGACGGTCGCTTTCCTCGTCACGGGTTGCGGACGGTGCGCCACGGAGTCGCAGCCCGCAGGCGGCAGCCCGGCCGCGACCGACTTCGCCACCGCAATGCGCAACAAGGTGTCCACCGACGGGATGCTGGCGCACCTGTCCAAACTGCAGGACATCGCCAACGCCAACAACGGCACCCGCGCGGTGGGCACCCCCGGCTACGACGCCAGCGTCGACTACGTCGTAGAAACGTTGCGCAACAGCGGGTTTGACGTACAGACCCCCGAATTCTCGGCGCGGGTGTTCCACGCCGAGAAGGGTTCGGTCGCCGTCGGGGACCTGACCGCCGACGCCCGCGCCCTGGAGTACAGCCGCAGCACCCCGCCCGAGGGTGTGACGGGCCCGCTGCTGTTCGCGCCCGACGGCGAGAGTCCGGGTTGCACGCCGGACGACTACGACAAGCTGCCGGTGCAGGGCGCGGTGGTGGTGGTCAACCGCGGTTCCTGCCAGTTCGCCCAGAAAGAGGACGCCGCCGCACAACGCGGTGCCGTGGCCCTGATCGTCATCGACAACGTCGACGAGCAGGCCATGGGCGGCACGCTCGGCGCGACCACCGACGTGAAGATTCCGGTGGTCAGTGTCACCAAATCCGTCGGCTTCCAGTTGCGCGCCAAGTCCGGGCTGGCGACCATCAAACTTTCGGCGACCACGCAGAACTTCAAGGCCCGCAACGTCATCGCGCAGACCAAGACGGGTTCGCCGACCGACGTCGTGATGGCCGGTGCGCATCTGGACAGCGTGCCGGAGGGGCCGGGCATCAACGACAACGGTTCCGGCGTCGCCGCGATCCTGGAAACCGCGGTGCAACTGGGGAATTCGCCGCAGGTGCACAACGCGGTCCGGTTCGCCTTCTGGGGCGCCGAAGAACTCGGGCTGATCGGCTCGCGCAACTACGTCGAGTCACTGGACATCGACGGGCTGAAGAACATTGCGCTGTACCTTAACTTCGACATGCTGGCGTCGCCCAACCCCGGTTACTTCACCTACGACGGTGACCAGTCGCTGCCGATGGATGCCCGCGGCCAGCCGGTGGTGCCGGAGGGTTCGGCCGGCATCGAGCGCACGTTGGTCGCTTACCTGAAACTGTCCGGAAAGGCCGCCCGGGACACCTCGTTCGACGGTCGCTCCGACTACGACGGGTTCACCCTGGCCGGCGTCCCGTCGGGCGGCCTGTTCTCCGGAGCGGAAGCCAAGATGTCCGAGGAGGAGGCCAAGCTGTGGGGCGGGGCGGCCGACCAGCCGTTCGACCCCAACTACCACCAGAAGGGCGACACCCTCGAACACATCGACCGAACCTCGCTGGGGATCCAGGGCGGCGGCGTCGCCTATGCAGTAGGCCTGTACGCGCAGGATCTCGGCGGCCGCAACGGGGTTCCGAGCATGGGAGATCGCACCCGTCACGTGCTCGCCAGGCCATGACCGGCCGGATCGCCGCCCTGCTGTTGACGTTGCTGCTCGCGGCATGCGCGGGTACGCCGTCCTCGCATGACCCGGCCCAGCCGGTTGCCGCACCGGACCCGGCGCGTGCGCTGGCGTCGAAGGTCACCGCAGCCGCGATGTTCGCCCATCTGCGGGCGCTGCAGGACATCGCCGACGCCAACAAGGGGAGTCGGGCCGCGGGCACACCCGGCTACGACGCCAGTGTCGAGTATGTGGCTAGAACACTGCGCGCCAAGGGATTCGAAGTAGCGACACCCCAGTTCGAGCGGCTGCGCAACACCTCGCAGGGCAAGCCGGCGCTCACCGTCGCCGGTCGCAGCTTCCCCGTCGACCAGGCTTCGCTACTGGTGCGGACGCCGGCCGGCGGCCTGAGCGGACCGGTGGTGCGACCCGCCGCAGCCGCCGGTTGTGCCGCGACCGACTATCCGGACGCGCTGCCCAAGGGCGCGATCGCAGTGGTCGACGACACCCGCTGTTCGGTGGTGGACAAGCAGAACAGCGCCGTGGCCAGGGGTGCGGCCGCGCTGATCGTGATCCAGCCCAGCGGCCAGGGGGCATCGCCCACACTGTTCAACCCCGGCTACTACAACCAGCTGACCGTCCCGGTCGCGGTGGTGGGCACCAACGGTGCCGCCGCACTGACCCGCGGCGCCGGACCGGTGCGGCTGGTGCTGGACGCCGCGAACGTCAAGATCACCTCGCGAAACGTGTTGGCGCAGACCAGGACCGGCGCGGTCAACGAGGTGGTGATGGTAGGCACCCATCTGGACAGCCCGGCGGACAGTCCGGGCCTGAACAATGCCGGGACCGGGGTGGCCGCGGTGTTGGAGACGGCGCTGCAGCTGGGTCCCCTGCCGCCGGTGACCAACGCGGTGCGCTTCGCGTTCTGGGGAGCCGAGGAGAACGGCACCAACGGCTCGATGGACTACGTCTTCGGCCTCGACAACGAGGCGCTGAACAACATTGCACTGTATTTGAACTTCGACATGCTCGGTTCGCCTAACGCGGGGTTCTTCACCGACGACGGTGACCAGTCGGGACCGGCCGGTCCGGATGTGCCGTCGGCCGACGTGCCGCAGGGATCGGCCGGAATCGAACGGACGCTGGCCGGATACCTGAACCTGGCCGGGAAGCGGCCGGCCGACATGCCGCTGAACACCCGCACCGACTATCACCCGTTTCTCGTCGCGGGCGTCCCGGTGGGTGGCATGAACACCGGCGCTTCGCAAGTGAAAACCGCTGTGCAGGCGCGACTCTGGGGTGGTCAGCCGGGCGTGGCATTCGACCCCGGCTACCAGAGTGCACGCGACAACCTCGAAGCCGTGAACCGGGAAGCGTTGGCGGTCATGGGGTCTGGGGTGGCATTCGCGGTGGGCACCTATGCCGACTCGGTCACCGGTGTCAACGGCGTTACCCCCCATGACAAACGTCACCGCACCCGGGTGTCTTAGCGCAACGCTGGTCACGACGTGAGCCGGGAAGTAGAGTGTGCGCTGACGTCGGCAAACTGCGGCGGCATCGTGATTGGTGTAGGAGGGTCCCATGACGGAGCAACCGCCCCACTATCCGCCGCCACCGCCCGGTGGATACGGATATCCGCCGCCGGCACCGAATCCGTACGGTGGCTATCCGCAACCCGTCGGCACCAACGGGTTGGCGATCGCCTCGCTGGTGTGTTCGCTGGTGGGGTGGATCTGCGGCATCGGCCCGATCGTGGGCCTGGTATTGGGCATCATCGCGCTGAATCAGATCAAGAAGACCGGGCAGGATGGCCGCGGCATGGCGCTGGCCGGCGTGATCATCAGCGGGATCTCGATCGTCATGATCGTGCTCTGGTTCATCTTCGTCGCCATCATGGCGGCCACCAGCAGTAGCCACGACACCGTCTCGATGATGCTGACTGCCGTTGACCCGCAGGTGTTTTCGCGAGCTGCGCTAGTCTGACGCGTTCCGGTGACCTGAACGACGCCGGTTAGAATGGGTGTCGTTGGGTCCGGCCGGGTCGGGACGGGGTTGATTCGATGAGCTTTCGGGCAGTGACGGCATGCCTCGGCGCCGTGCTGATAGTGGCGGGATGTTCGACCATGGTCGAGGGCCGGGCGGTCTCCATCCTGAACGATCCTTTCCGGGTGGGTGGCCTGCCGGCGACCAACGGCAAGAGTGGCGTGAAAGCGAACGCGCCCGCCGCGACGGGCACCGTCGTCAACACCGACAACGGACCGATCGACAGACTGTCCTTGCTCTCCATCAACGACATCGAAGAGTTCTGGCAGGCGAACTACAAAGCACCGCTGAAGGGTTCCTACAAGCCAGTCGACAAGTTCGTGTCCTACAACTCCAAGGACCGCAACAGCCCACGGGTCTGCCGCAGCCAGACCTACGACAACGTCAACGCGTTCTTCACGTCGCGCTGCAACCTGATCGCCTGGGACCGCGGGGTCTTCATGCCGACCGCGCAGCAGTACTTCGGTGACATGTCGGTCAACGGCGTGCTCGCCCACGAGTTCGGGCACGCCCTGCAGGCGATGGCCAAGCTGGTCAACCGGAAAGACCCGACCATCGTCTACGAGCAGCAGGCGGACTGTTTCGCCGGGGTGTACCTGTACTACGTGGCCGAGGGTAAGTCGCCGCGCTTCACCCTGAGCACCGGCGACGGACTCGACCATGTGCTGGCCGGGATCATCACCACCCGGGACCCGGTGATGGACGCCGACGAATCCAACGAAGACGAGCACGGATCGGCACTGGACCGGGTGAGCGCCTTTCAGATGGGCTTCGTTACCGGGACGTCGGCGTGCGCGACGATCACCAAAGCCGAGATCGAGCGGCGCCGCGGCGACCTGCCCACGACGCTGCGGGTCGACACCAGCGGATCGACGGAGACCGGTGAGGTCCAGATCAACGAAGACACCCTGAACACCTTGATGGAATTGATGGGCAAGATCTTCGCCCCGAAGAACCCGCCCAAGCTGTCACTGAAGGAAGCCGGTTGCGCCGACGCCAAGCCCAGCCCGCCGGCGTCGTACTGCCCGGCCACCAACACCATCGCCGTCGACCTGCCTGCCCTGGCCACGATGGGCAAGGTCGCCGGCGAGAACGAACACAGCCTGCCCCAGGGCGACGACACCGCGTTGTCGATCGTGATGTCGAGGTACGCGCTGGCGGTCCAGCACGAGCGCAACCTGCCGATGCAGAGTCCGTGGACCGCGCTGCGCACGGCCTGCCTCACCGGCGTCGCGCACCGCAAAATGTCCGACAACATCGAGTTGCCGTCGGGTAACTCGCTGGTCTTGACCGCCGGTGACCTCGACGAAGCGGTGGCCGGACTGCTCACCAACCATATGGTCGCCAGTGACGCCGACGGTGTCAGCGTGCCCGCCGGATTCACCCGGATCGCCGCATTCCGCTCCGGCGTCGGCGGCGAGATGGCCGGATGTTATACCCGTTACCCGGGGTAGAGTTTCGTCTCGTGACCTACGAGCCGCCGAGCTATCCGCCGCCGCCCGGTGGCTACGGATACCAGCCGCAACCAGGCTTCGGTTATCCGCCGCCGATGGGCGGTTACCCGACGCAGCAGGGCACGAACGGTATGGCGATCGCCTCGCTGGTGTGTTCGGTGATCGGACCGTTCGTGTGCGGCGTGGCCACCGTTCTCGGGCTGGTGTTCGGGTTCATCGGACTCCACCAGATCAGGACCAGCGGGCAACAGGGCCGCGGCATGGCGATTGCCGGCATCATCATCAGCGCGCTCACCGTGGTGGCCGGGGTGATCATCGTGATCGCGCTGGTGCTGCTGGCACAGGCGGACTCACGCCGCCATCGTTACCACCACCGCGACTACTACGATTACTCGACCGCCATCGCCGCGACGATCAGCCGCACTCCCCAGACGGTGTCCTGTTAGAACCACCCGATCTCGGGATGGGGCACAAGGTGTTCGGGCTCGTCGCTCAACGTCTCTTCCCGCATCCACTTGATCGCTACCCAGCAGACCAGCACCCACCCGACGGCCACGGCGGGGATCGCCCATAACCGACGGATCAGCAACGCGCTGCCGCACTGCGACGTCGCGGCCGGGGCGGCCTGCGGGGCCTGAGAGAGCTGGAAGCCGAGACCGTTGCCGCAGTTGATCCTGATGCCGTACTGGTCGTACTGGCCCAGGTACACCGGAAACCACAGCGCAGCCAGTCCGATCAGCACGAGTAGCAGGCCGGTGATTCCGAGGTAGAACTGACGGTGACTCACGTTTGCTCCCGGCGATGTTAATAGTCGGTACGGTGTCGACATTCAGGTCATGCAGACATTGGCGAACAGTAGGACGGGCCATGAAACGATCGACCCCAGGAACGACACGGCCAGATCGGCGCCCTGCAGATCGCGCAGATGATCGGTGTGCGTCGCTGACCAAACCACCCCTACCAGCAGATATGGGGCACCGAGCCCGATCCCGATGGCCAGCAGCTGGGCGACGGAGAGCTCGAAGCTCAACACCCGGCGAATTCTTTCCAACACGACGCCCCGCCACCAGTCGGCCTACCCCACGGACGTGCACTATGTTAATGGACATTCCAGCACGACGGTAGTCTGGGTGGTGCGGAGCAGGGCGTTTCAGCCCACTGCGGTTGCCAGCCGGAGCGCCGCGGCCACCGCCAGGCCGGCGACGTCGAACTTCTTCGAAGCGAGGTCGTGGCGGGCGCCGGTGATCTCGACGATCTCGGTCGGTGCGCAGATGAGCGCAGCGGCGTCGCGCAGTTCGGTGATCGTGCCGAACGGATCGGATGTGCCGTGGGTGAACACCGTCGGCACCGTGATGTCCGGCAGATGTTCGGTGCGGGAACGCTCCGGCTTGCCCGGTGGGTGCACCGGATAGGAGAACAGGGTAAGCACGTCCAGTGGCTGGCCCCCCGCGGCCACCATGGATGTCTGCCGGCCGCCGTAGGAATGTCCGCCGGCGATCAGCGGTCCGTCGCTGAGTCGCCGGCACACCTCGATCGCCTCGATGATCCCGGCCCGGTCGGTGGCCGCCGAGCCCGACGGCGGGCCTGCTGCGCGGCGTCGGCGGTACGGCAGGTTGTAGCGCACCGCGAGCCAGCCGCGCTGGGCCCACTGTGCGCAAATCTGTTGCAGTAGTGCGGAATCCCGATTGCCACCGGCGCCGTGGGTCAGCACCACCACCCCATGTGGGGTGCCTTCGGGCCGATGCGCGACACCTGCGATGTCGTCGAGGTTCACCGGTGCAGCCGGAACAGGGGAGAGGCCGGACCGTGGCCGCGGCCCAGCGGATAGGCGGCCCGCAGCGATTCGGTGACCCAGCGCTTTCCGAAGCGCACGGCGTCGGGCACGGTGAAGCCGTGGGCCAGCGCGCAGGCCACCGCCGACGCCAACGTGTCACCGCCGCCGTGGTCGTCGCCGGTGGCGATCCGGGGCTGGTCGAACTCGTAGAAATCGCAACCGTCGTACAGCAGATCGCAACTGGACTGCGAGGTCCGCAGGTGCCCGCCCTTCACCAGCGCCCACCGCGGGCCCAGGGCATGCAGTGCCTCGGCCGCGGCGCGCTGGGACGCGGCGTCGACCACCTCGATATCGACGATCAGCCGTACCTCGTCCAGGTTCGGCGTCACCAACGTGGCCAACGGAAACAGTTGGGTGCGAAGCGATTCCAGCGCATCCCGGGCCAGCAGCGGATCCCCGTGCATGGACGCGCAGACCGGGTCGACGACCAACGGCGCCTGCGGGTCGAGGCGTTGCCAGGTGGCGGCCACCACCTCGATGATGGACGACGACGCCAGCATCCCGGTCTTGGCCGCCTGGATGCCGATGTCGGTGACCACCGCTTCGATCTGCCCGGCCACCACCGCGGTGGGAACCTCGTGAAAACCCTTGACGCCCAAGGTGTTCTGGATAGTCACCGCGGTGACGGCGACGCAGGCGTGCACGCCCAGCAGCGCCATGGTGCGCATGTCGGCCTGAATGCCCGCGCCGCCCCCGGAGTCCGACCCGGCGATCGTCAGCACCCGCAGCGGCGTTGCGCCCGGTGCCGGCAGGGGCAGGTAGGTCACTGCTGGGCGAGCGGCAGATACACCCGGTTGCCGTGGTCGGCGAACTCGCGGGACTTCTCTGCCATGCCGGCGGCCAGCATGGCGTCCACATCTGCCTCGGTTTCCAGTCCGTGCTTGGCGGCGAAGTCCCGCACATCCTGGGTGATGCGCATCGAGCAGAACTTCGGCCCGCACATCGAACAGAAGTGGGCGGTCTTGGCGGGTTCGGCCGGCAGCGTCTCGTCGTGGTACTCCCGTGCGGTGTCGGGATCCAGCGACAGGGCGAACTGGTCGTTCCAGCGGAATTCGAAACGTGCTGTGCTCAGAGCGTTGTCGCGGTCCTGCGCGTGTGGATGGCCCTTGGCCAGATCACCTGCGTGCGCGGCGATCTTGTAGGCGATCACGCCGTCTTTGACGTCCTTGCGGTCCGGCAGGCCGAGGTGCTCCTTGGGGGTGACATAGCAGAGCATCGCGGTGCCGGCTTGGGCGATGATCGCCGCGCCGATCGCCGAGGTGATGTGGTCGTAGGCCGGCGCGATGTCGGTGGCCAGCGGCCCGAGGGTGTAGAACGGTGCCTCCTCGCACCACTCCTCCTCCAGCCGAACGTTTTCCACGATCTTGTGCATCGGGACGTGGCCCGGGCCTTCGATCATCACCTGCACCCCGTGGGCTTTGGCGATCTTGGTCAGCTCGCCCAGGGTGCGCAACTCAGCGAACTGGGCGGCGTCGTTGGCGTCGGCGATGGAACCCGGCCGCAGCCCGTCGCCCAGGGAGAACGTGACGTCATAGCGGGCCAGGATGTCACAGAGTTCCTCGAAGTGGGTGTACAGGAACGACTCCCGGTGGTGCGCCAGGCACCATGCCGCCATGATCGACCCGCCGCGGGACACGATGCCGGTGACGCGCTTGGCCGTCAGCGGCACGTACCGCAGCAGCACACCGGCGTGCACGGTCATGTAGTCGACACCTTGCTCGCACTGTTCGATCACGGTGTCGCGGTACAACTCCCAGGTCAACTCGGTCGGGTCACCCTTGACCTTCTCCAGTGCCTGGTAGATGGGCACCGTGCCGACCGGGACCGGCGAGTTGCGCAGGATCCATTCGCGGGTTTCGTGGATGTTCTTGCCGGTGGACAGGTCCATGATGGTGTCCGCGCCCCAGCGGGTGGCCCACACCATCTTGTCGACCTCCTCGGCGATGGAGGAGGTGACGGCGGAGTTGCCGATGTTGGCGTTCACCTTCACCGCGAACGCCTTGCCGATGATCATCGGCTCGATCTCGGGGTGGTTGTGGTTGGCCGGAATGACGGCCCTCCCGCGGGCCACCTCGTCCCGCACCAGCTCGGCGGGCATGCCTTCGCGCACCGCGATGTAGGCCATCTCCGCGGTGATCTCGCCGGCGCGGGCGCGCTGCAGCTGGGTGCCGCGGTCGCGGACCACACCCGGACGCGGCGGCAGGCCGGCGTTCAGGTCGATCACGGCGTTCGCGTCGGTGTAGGGCCCGGACGTGTCGTACAGGTCGAAGTGATCCCCGGTGGACAGGTGCACCCGCCGGAACGGGACCCGCGCCGCGGGGACGCCCTCCACCTCGCGGTAGGTCTTGCTGCTGCCGGCGATCGGGCCGGTGGTGACGGACGGTTCGACGGTCATGGTCATGGCTATCTCCCTACGCCGGCATTACCCGGTCAGGTTCGTACGGTCGACGGCCCCGAGCCGTCCTCTCAGCGCACCGGGCGTGCGCTCCCGCGTCATTTTCGGTTGGATGGCTCCCACGCTAGCGCAGCGCGCACCGGCCCGGGTATCAGTCGGCCTCTTCCAGGGCCTCGCCGAGTTCCTCGAGGACCTGGTTGTGGTGGTTGCTGGCCAGCAGGTGCCCGGCGGTGATCACCAGGGCGACGGGCCAGTCGATCAGTTCGAACGCCGCCAGGGCCGCGATCCCGCCGTAGTAGGCCAGCTGTTCGGGCGGCGGTATCTGGACCCTGCCCAGGATCGGCAGGTTGATCACGAACGTCTGGGCCTGCCGGATCTGGGACACCGCCTCGCGCTGGGAGGTAACGGAGCGATCTTTCTTTTCGGCCATCATTTGCCTTTCAGTAACGAAGGGTTTGCCGTCGTGCCCGGTGGGGCGGTCACCGTCGAGGTATGACGACGACAGATGCATTGCGTGACCCGCTGGCTGCGTCGTGCGCCCGGTTGCTGCAGAGGCCGTTGACGGAGCTGTACGCCCTGCTGTGGCGGGCGGGGGTGCTGGAGGTGGTCTCGGATCGAACTCCTCGCCCTGTCACGGTCCGCGCGTCGCGGTGTGATTGCTCGCGCGCAACCGGCTGACGACGGAATCAGTTCGTACTGCGCAGGCTGGTGCTACCGGCCCGGCGCCCGGCGACCTTTTTGGCCGGTGCCTTCCGGGCTGTCTTTGTCGCTGTCTTCGTCGGGGTCTTCGGTGCTTCGGCGGCGGCCGGTTCGTCCGGCACCGGGGTGAGCTTGGCCGGGGCCTGCACGCCGGCCGGTTCCGGGGCGTTGTTCAGTTTGCGCAGCAACAGCGCTCCACCGCCGACCGCCAACAGGATGGGCCACTCGATGAGACCCGCGGCGCCGATCGCGCCGATCGCCAGCGCGGCGGCCGGAGTCGACTTGCTGCCGGTGCCGATGCCCTGCTGAATCCCCTCGGCGGCGCCCTTGACCCCGCCGACGATGCCGTTGACCGTCGCCCCGCCGACGGCGCCGGCAGCGGCGGTGGTTGCCGTCGCGGCCCGACTGAGTGTCCGACCTACCGTGCGAAAAGCTCCGTCAACGACACCCATGATCACTCCCTGGCCTTGGCTACTCTGCTTGTATACCCCCCGGCCGCGTTCTTCACCAGAAACAACAACGAATTTCACAGCATCTTGAAAGGTCAGGGGCGTAGGTCCACCAGGACCGGCGCGTGATCGCTGGGCGCCTTGCCCTTGCGCTCCTCGCGGACGATCTGTGCGTCCACCACCCGCTCGGCCAGCGCCGGGGAGCCAAGGATGAAGTCGATGCGCATGCCCTGCTTCTTGGGGAAGCGCAGCTGGGTGTAGTCCCAGTAGGTGTATACCCCCGGTCCCGGCGTGAAAGGCCTTACCAGGTCAGCGAATTGTGCGTCGACGATGGCCGCGAACGCACGGCGCTCCGGTTCCGAGACGTGGGTGCAGCCGGCGTAGTACTCGGTGCTCCAGACATCGTCGTCGGTGGGCGCGATATTCCAGTCGCCGACCAGCGCGATGGGCGCGCCGGGATCCTCGCGCATCCAGCCGGCAGCGGTATCGCGCAGCGCGGCAAGCCAATTCAACTTGTAGAGGTAATGCGGGTCGTCGAGGGTGCGGCCGTTCGGCACGTACAGGCTCCACACCCGCACCCCGCCGCAGGTGGCGCCGAGCGCACGGGCTTCGGCCGCCGCCGCCACGTCGGGTTTGGCGCTCCAGGTCGGCTGGCCGTCGAAGCCGACCTGCACATCGGACAGCCCGACCCGGGAGGCGATCGCCACCCCGTTCCATTGGTTGAAGCCGACATGGGCCACCTCGTAACCGATTTCGTGGAACGGCAGGGCCGGAAACTTTTCATCCGAACACTTGGTCTCCTGCATGGCCAGCACGTCGACCTCGGCGCGCACCAGCCAGTCGAGGACCCGGTCCAGCCGGGAGCGGATCGAGTTGACGTTCCAGGTGGCCAACCGCAGCCGGTCGCCGCCGGCGGGGGTGTCGGGCATGGCGTTCTCCTCTCTAGTCCGGTGTCCAGTCCGGTGCTGCGCGGAAATACCGGCGGCGATGGTGCAGGCGGAAACCCTGCAATTCGGCCGTGCCGGTCGGCTCGGTGTCGGGTATGCAGCGGTACGCGTGATCAGCCTCGCGCACCAGGACCCGTTCGGTACGCTCGCAGCACCAGCCGGCCGGCGGCGACAGCAACCGGTCCGGGATGACCACCCGCGGCGGCAGGCCTCGCGCGGTGTACCAGGCGGCGATCGCGCCGATGGCTGCTGAATCCGCCGAAAGATCAAGCGGCACAGCAGAATTGGTGGCCAGTTCAACGCCGTCACCGGCGCGCAGCAGCCAGCCCGACAGCCGGCTTTCCTCGGCGCCGGGCCGGGCCTCGGCGGCCCGGCGCTCGAGCGCCCGGATGTCGGCAGTGCGCACCGGAGCGTCGGTCAGGACCCGCAGGGCCACCACGTCGTCGGGCCGAACCTGGACCACTGCACCGGATTTCGTCTGTACGTGCACCGCGGGATCGACCGCCAGCAACCGGCCCACGGCGTCGGTCAGCGGCGGGACCGATCCGGCCGGCCGGCGGTAGCGCAGCGTCACCCGCGTCCCGGGCGGCGGCCAGGCAACCATCAGTGACCGAACGGGTCGGGCCCCTCGCCCGGCGTCCAGGACAATCCCGGCACGCCCCAGCCATGCGACTTGACCGCCCGCTTGGCCGCGCGTGCGTGCCGGCCGATCAACCGGTCGAGATAGAGGAATCCGTCCAGATGCCCGGTCTCGTGCTGCAACATGCGCGCGAACAGCCCGGTGCCTTCGACGCTGACCGGTTTGCCGTCGGCGTCCAGGCCGGTGACCTTCGCCCAGTCGGCCCGTCCGGTCGGAAAGGACTCGCCCGGCACCGAGAGGCACCCTTCGTCGTCGTCGTGGCCGGCTGACGGCATGGTCTCGGGAATCTCCGACGTCTCCAGCACCGGGTTGACCACCACCCCGCGCCGGCGGCTGGTCAGTCCCCGGTCGTCCGAGCAGTCGTAGACGAACAACCGCAGGCCGTGCCCGATCTGGTTGGCCGCGAGTCCCACACCGTGGGCGGCGTCCATGGTGTCGTACATGGTCTGGATCAGCTCGAGCACCTCGGCCGGCAGCGACCCGTCGGCGCCGACCGGGACAGGCGTCGTCGGAGTGTGCAAAACCGGATCTCCCACGATGCGGATGGGTACGACTGCCATGGTCGGCTAGCTTAGGCGAGTTGCGCGAACGGTCCCGCAAAGGTCTACGCCGACGCGCGGGTCTGCATTCCGGCGCAACACATTGCGGCGTGGTTCAATATTCGCGCACAACATTGCCCAGCATTCGCCGAAAGGGTCCAGGGGAAGCAATATGGACAGCGCCATGGCGCGGGCACATCGAGCGGACGACGACTCGGAGATCGCAGACGGGCTGACCCGGCGCGAGCATGACATCTTGGCTTTCGAACGGCAGTGGTGGAAATTCGCCGGCGTCAAGGAAGACGCCATCAAGGAGCTGTTCTCGATGTCGGCGACGCGCTACTACCAGGTGCTCAACGCGCTGGTCGACCGGCCCGAAGCGCTGGCCGCCGACCCGATGTTGGTGAAGCGGTTGCGGCGGCTGCGGGCCAGTCGCCAGAAGGCCCGCGCCGCGCGGCGGCTGGGCTTCGAGGTCACCTGACCGGTCCGCGCCCTTTGCGGGTTCTGGCCGTGCGCTGGTTACAGTGGCTTCGATGAACGAGCGCGTACCCGACTCGACGGGGCTTCCGCTGCGGGCCATGGTGATGGTGCTGCTCTTCCTGGGCGTGATTTTCCTGTTGCTCGGCTGGCAGGCCCTGGGTTCGGCCGGCAAGGCCGACGAGGAGTCGTCGTCGGCGGTCACCACGATGTCCAGCACGTCGGCGCCGACCTCGACCAGTGCCAAACCGGCGGCCAACCAGGCCGAGGTGCGGGTGTACAACATCTCCTCGCGGGAGGGCATCGCCAAGACTGCCGCCGACGATCTCAAAGCGGCCGGCTTCAAGGTGACCGAGGTGACCAACCTCGCGGTCGCCGATGTGACGGCGACCACGGTGTACTACGGCGAAGACAGCGAGAAGGCCACCGCTGAAGCGGTCGGGACCAAGCTGAACGCCCCGGTGGAGAAGCGCATCGCCGCACTCGCCGACCAGCCCCCCGGCGTCATCGTTTTAGTGACGGGTTGAGGCCCGGTTCGACGGGTCGTCAAGATAGGCTCACGGCTATGTCAAAGCCCGCCGGTCCCGTTGTCCGTCCCGCAGGTCGCACGTCCGCAGCTGCCGCCAAGTCCGCTCTGGTCGCGGCCGCGTGCGTCGCGGTCGTAGGTGCGTGCTCGTCGCCGCAGCAAGCGGCGACCACGACCGGTACCCCGCCGACGGTCTGGACCGGCACCCCGGCGCCGTCGACCTCCGGCCACGCCGAGCCCGCGCCCAGCACCCAGGAGGCGCCGCCGTCCGGGCAGACCATCACCACTGTGCTCAAGGGGTCGTCCGGCCAGGAGGTCGCGACGGCGAAGTTCGATTTCGCCAACGGCTATGCGACCGTGACGATCACGGCCACCAGCAGCAGCGGGCTCGCGCCGGGATTCCACGGCGTGCACGTCCACAGCGTCGGCAAATGTGAGGGCGATTTCGCCTCCGCAGGTGGGCACCTCAAGGTGCCGGGCGCCACCGGCCATTCCAGCGGAGACCTGACCTCGCTGCAGGTGCGTAAGGACGGGGCGGCGCTGCTGGTGACCACGACCGACGGCTTCACCATGGACGACCTGGTCGGCGGTGCGAAGACGTCGATCATCATCCACGAGGGCCCGGACAACTTCATGAACATCCCGAATCGCTACCAGGTCAACGGGGCACCCGGTCCCGACGAGACGACGATGACTACCGGTGACGCCGGCAAGCGGGTGGCGTGCGGTGTCATCGGGTCCGGGTAAGGGAAGCCGGGCGCGCAACCGCATCGATTTCGCTCGTTCGCCCCGTCCGACGGTCGGCGTCGAATGGGAGTTCGCGCTGGTCGATGCGCAGACCCGCGATCTGAGCAACGAGGCCACCGCGGTGATCGCCGAGATCGGCGAAAACCCGCGCGTGCACAAGGAATTGCTGCGCAACACCGTCGAAGTCGTCAGCGGCATCTGCGAGAACGCCGCCGAGGCCATGCACGACCTGCGCGACACGCTGGGCCCGGCCCGGCGCATCGTCCGCGACCGCGGCATGGAGCTGTTCTGCGCCGGCACCCACCCGTTCGCCCAGTGGTCCAGTCAGAAGCTCACCGACGCACCGCGTTACGCGGAGCTGATCAAGCGCACCCAGTGGTGGGGCCGCCAGATGTTGATCTGGGGTGTGCATGTGCACGTCGGGATCTCGTCGGCGTACAAGGTGATGCCGATCATCTCCTCGCTGCTCAACCAGTATCCGCACCTGCTGGCGTTGTCGGCGTCGTCGCCGTGGTGGGGTGGCGTGGACACCGGATATGCGAGCAATCGCTCGATGATGTTCCAGCAGTTGCCGACGGCCGGTCTGCCGTTTCAATTTCAGGCGTGGTCGGAATTCGAGGGCTTCGTCTACGACCAGAAGAAGACCGGGATCATCGATCACGTCGACGAGGTCCGTTGGGACGTCCGGCCTTCCCCGCACCTGGGCACCATCGAGGTGCGCATCTGCGACGGTGTCTCCAACCTGCGTGAGTTGGGTGCGCTGGTGGCGTTGACGCACTGCCTGATCGTGGATCTGGACCGCCGGCTGGAAGCCGACGAGCCGTTGCCGACCATGCCGCCCTGGCACGTGCAGGAGAACAAGTGGCGGGCCGCCCGCTACGGGCTCGACGCAGTGATCATCCTGGACGCCGACAGCAACGAGCGGCTGGTCACCGAGGATCTCGACGAGGTGCTGACCCGGCTGGAGCCGATCGCCAAGTCGTTGCGGTGCGCCGACGAGTTGGCTGCCGTCGCCGACATCCCCCGCCTGGGCGCGTCCTACCAGCGACAGCGGCGGGTGGCCGAGGAGCACGACGGCGACCTGCGCGCAGTGGTCGACGCGCTGGTGGCCGAGTTGGACATCTAGGCGCGCACCCGATCCCGGTCGACGGCCGCGGCCACCCGGTGCAGCATCCGGCGCACCGCGACGCGGTGGCCGCCGGAACCGATGACCAGTGCGCGGTACACCTTGCCGCGCAGGCCGGGAAACTCCGCAAACGTCAGTGCCCGCAACCGGACTGCGTCTCCGTCCGGATCGAGCTCGAACACCAGCCGATAGATGGCGAACGGATGGCGGCCCTTGAGTGCCAGCCGCTGCGGGGGCGTCGCCTCGTCCAACTGGAAACCGACCGGAACCGTGGTCGGGTCGAGGGGATCGCGGCACATGGTGCGCAGCAGCGCCGACCAGGTGTCAGCGGCCGAGGCCCGCACCGGGATACCATACTCATCAATATAGGGTAATCGTTTCATATAGAAGGACTGTACTAGATCATGGCGCCGCCACGGAAGCATGAGACCGACGTCATTCTCGATGCCACACGGTCCCTGATTCTGGGGCACGGACCGCGGGCGGCCAGCGTCGCGGCGATCGCCAAAGCCAGCGGCGCCCCGGCCGGCACCCTCTACCACCGGTTCGGCAACCGCGACGGGGTGGTGATCGCGGCCTGGTTGCGCGCACTGCAGCGCTTCCAGACGCGCGCGATGGCGGCGACGGCGCCGACCCCGGAGGGGACGGCCGTGGCAATGGCGGCCGCTGCGATCGACTTCGCCCGCGACCTGCCCGACGACGCCCGGTTGCTGCTGACGGTCCGGCCCGGTGACCTGGTCGACGGCCGGCCGGGTGCGGAGTTTCAGCACACCCTCGCCGCGATGAACGCGCCGCTGGCCGTGCGGGTGCGCGAGTTGGCGATCGGACTCTACGGGAGCGGTGCGGCGCGCGCCGTGGACGCGGTCAATCGCGCCGTGGTCGACCTGCCCTACGCGGTGGTGCGCCGCCACGCCTACGACGATCCGCTGCCCGAGTGGCTGGCGGCCGATGTCGCGGCAGCCGCCCGGTCGCTGCTGCGTGGCTATGCTGAACCGGGGGTGAGGCGCGATGAATCGTGAACCGGTGGTAATGCCCATGTTTCCGCTTGAATCGGCGCTGCTGCCCGGAGAGATCCTGCCGCTGCGTATCTTCGAGCCCCGCTATACCGCGCTGGTGCAGGACTGCATGGGCAGTCAGAATCCCCGCTTCGGAGTGGTGCTGATTTCGCGCGGGCGCGAGGTCGGTGGCGGCGATGCGCGCAGCGACATCGGGGTGGTGGCCACCATCACCGATTACGCCGCTGCCGACTCGGGCCGTTATGTGTTGCGGTGCCGGATCGGCGACCGGATCCGGGTGCGCGAATGGCTGCCGGACGATCCGTATCCCCGTGCGCGCGTAGAGATTTGGCCCGACGAATCGGGGCCGCCGGTGACGGCGGCACTGTTCCGCGACGTCGAGGACCGGGTGCTGGCATTGTTCGAGCGGATCGCCGCGGTGCAGGGAGTGCAGCTACCGGACCGCGCCGAGCTGTTCGACTATCCGGGTGCAGAGCCCAGAGACAACGCAAAGCTGTTGTACGCCTTGGCAACTCGCGTCCCGATGGGTCCGGCCGATCGGTATGCGGTGCTCGCGGCGCCGTCGGCGGCCGACCGGCTGGCCGCCCTGCTCGAAGCGGTGGACTCGGTGACCGCGGTGATCGAGTTTCAGCTCTCCGAGTAGTCGCCGTCGGAATCCGCGGGGTCGGTGACCGGCACCAGCGGCAACGCTGCCAGCGGAAAGACACTCGACACCGCGAAGGCCAGCGGATACCCGGCCACCACAATCAGCTGGGCGAACACCGGGGGCGCAACGGCGACCACCAACCGCTCGAAGGTGTTCTGCTTCCCCAACGCCCACCCGCTCCAGAACGGCCCGGCTATCTCCGGGATCTTGGTGAACGGCAGACCGTTGTCGCCGGTGATCGCCGACGCGACGACCATCAGGCCCACCGATACCGGCCAGTTCAGCTGATCGGCCAGCGCGAGCAGCATCATCACCGCGGCAGTGACCACGGCGATCCACCGGACCGGCCGCATCCGCGACCCGATGGCATCCGCCCACCGTCCGGCAGCGATGCGCACCGCCGCGCCCAGCAGTTGCGAAGCGCCGACCAGCACACCGGCCCACGCCATCGACAGGTGGTGCTCCTGGAGAAACCAGACCAGCATGAAGGTCAGCACCACCGGCTGCGGCACCATCAACAGCGCGGAGGCAAAGTGTATGCGCCACAACGAGGTTCCCCGGTACAGGTCGGCCAACTCGCGCATCGGTACGTGCGATCTGTGTTCGCGCGGCGGGTCGCGCACGGCCAACGCGCTGGCCACCGCGGCCAGTGCACACAGACCCGCGGGGAACAACAGCGCCGCCGACATGTGGCGTCTACCGAGTTCGGGAATGACCAGTGCGGCCACCGCGATTCCCAGCGGTTGCGCGGTCTGCCGTATCCCCATGGCCAGCGCCCGCTGATGCTCGGGGAACCAGCCGGTGACCAGCCGGCCGCTGGCCGTGATGCAACTGGCCGCGGCCATGCCGCCGAGTACCAGAAACGTGCCGACCAGCAGCATCGAATGCACCGACGCCGCGGCGAAGCCGGCCGCCGCGGTGAGCCCCAGGCCCGCCGACAGCACGATCCGCTCGCCGACGCGGTCCAGCAGGTAGCCCCACGGGATCAGGGTCAACATCATGCCGACGCTGGGCATCGACGCCAGCAGGGCCGCCTGCACCAGGCTCACGCCCCGATTGCCCAGGGTGGGGATCAGAAAGGCGACCCCGTTGATGAACACGTTGGCCGACAGCGTCGCCAGCTGGGAGACCGTCAGCATCGACCAGCGCCTGGCCGCACTGACCTCCGAGATCGCCGTCGTCACCGCTGATTACCCCCGCCCCACCGGGCAGCGATACCCGGTGCGGGGTCGGGCAAACGCGGCTAGACCGCCTTGGCGAAGGCGCGCAGCGACTCCACCTGTAGCGGGTCCAGCGAGGGGCGCACCTTACCGCGGGCGGTGGCCAGGTCGGCGGCGGTGACGTCGGCGGCGTCGATGGAGCGCCGCATCGCAGCCAGCGCGGCCTCGCGCAGCAGCGCGACGCAGTCCGCGGCGCTGTACCCGGACAAATCGGCGGCCACCGCGTCCAGGTCGACGTCGGAACTCAGCGGGATCGACTTGCCGGCGGTGCGCAGGATCTCGCGCCGGGCGTCGGCGTCGGGCGGCTCGACGAACACCAGCCGTTCCAGCCGGCCCGGCCGCAGCAGGGCCGGGTCGATCAGGTCGGGCCGGTTGGTCGCACCCAGCACCACGACGTCGCGCAGCGGGTCGATCCCGTCCAGCTCGGTCAGCAGCGCGGCCACCACCCGGTCGGTCACGCCGGAGTCGAAGCTCTGGCCGCGGCGCGGCGCCAGTGCATCCACCTCATCGAGGAACACCAGCGACGGCGCGGAATCGCGGGCCCGGCGGAACAACTCGCGGACCGCCTTCTCCGACGAACCCACCCACTTGTCCATCAGCTCGGAGCCCTTGACGGCGTGCACGCTGAGCTGGCCGGTGCTGGCCAGCGCGCGCACCACGAACGTCTTGCCGCAACCGGGCGGGCCGTAGAGCAGCACCCCGCGGGGCGGGTCCACCCCCAACCGGGAGAAGGTGTCCGGGTGCTGCAGCGGCCACAGCACCGATTCGGTCAGCGCCTGTTTGGCTTCGGCCATGTCGCCGACGTCGGCCAGCGTGACGTTCCCGACGCTGACCTCTTCGCCGGCCGACCGGGACAACGGGCGGATCACGGTCAGCGCCCCCAGCAGGTCCGCCTGGCTCAGCTGCGGCGGACGCCCGTCGGCGCTGGCCCGCGAGGCGGCCCGCAGCGCGGCTTCCCGGATCAACGCGGCCAGGTCGGCCACCACGAATCCCGGTGTCCGGCTTGCGATTTCGTCCAAATCGAGAGCACCGGCCGGGACTTCTCTGAGTAGCGCGTCAAGCAGTGCCCGGCGAGTCGCCGCGTCGGGCAGCGGCAGGCTCAGCTCGCGGTCGCACAACTCCGGCGACCGCAACCGCGAGTCGATCTGGTCGGGCCGCGCGGTGGTGGCGATCAACGCGACGCCGTCGGTGGCCACCGCGGTGCGCAACTCGGCCAGTACCAGCGACGCCACCGGTTCGGGGGTCTGCGGCAACAGGGCGTCGACGTCGGTGATCAGCAGCACCCCGCCGCTGCTCGTCGCCGCGGTCACGGCCGCGGTCACCGACTTGAGCCGGTCCTCGGCGGCCAGGGCGCCGACTTCGGGACCGTCCACCTGCACCAGCCGCCGTCCGGCGCACACCGCACGCACCAGCGTCACCTTGCCGACCCCGGCCGGTCCGGACACCAGCACACCCAGGTTGGTGTCGGCGCCCAGGGTCTTGAGCAGGTGCGGCTCGTCCAGGGCGAGCTTGAGCCATTCGGTCAGCTTGGCGGCCTGCGGTCCCGCGCCCTTGAGTTCTTCGACCTGGATCTGCGGGCTGACCACCTCGGCCGTCTCCGACGCGGCCGGCCGCTGCGCGACCAGCGTTCCCCAGGTGACCAGCGTGTTCGGTTGCACGCTGACCGGCCTGTCCGGATCCACACCGGTGACGGTCAACAACTCCGAGGTCCAGCTGATCCCGACCGAGGAGGCCAGCGCCCGGGTGGCCGCCGAGGTCGAGGTGCCCGGGCCCAGGTCGCGGGGCAGCAACGAGACCGCGTCGCCGACCATCATCACCTTGCCCAGCAGCGCCTGGCGCAGCGTCGCCGACGACAGCGATTGGGCCGCCAGCGTCGAGCCGCTGAGGGTGACCGTCCGGGCCCCGTAGACGGTGACCGCACGCAGGATCACCTCGATGCCTTCCCGCAGTCCGGCGTTGGACAGCGTGACGTCGTCGAGCAGCGCGATGCCGACGGGGATGTCGCCGGCGGCCATGCCCACGACGGCCGCGGTGGTGCGTGAGCCGGTCAGCGACACCGCGTCCCATTCCCGGATGCCCAACGCCGCGATGGCACTGGGATGCAGTCGCACCACCCCGCGCCGTGAGTCGACCGCGGACGTATTCAGCCGCGCGGTGAGGGCGAGCTGGTCGGGGCGGGTCACGTTACCGGCCCGGCTTGCGCAACCCGAGCCGTGCCATCGAGCGGCGGTGCGGCGCCGCCCGACGGGTCGCGCGCTGCGCCGCCCGCCACTGCTTGGGCTTGTCGTCCCACACCTCAGGGTGTTTGGCCAACCAGCGCTTGCTGCGCACCGCGAACGGGATATGGCACACGTAGGAGATGATGATCACCCAGATCAGGATGTAGGGCACCACCACCGCGGCCGCCGCCACGATCGCCACCACGGCCAGCAACAGCACCGCCAGGTTCGGCGGTACCGCGAAGGTGTGGACCTTCTTCATCGGGATGGCGCTGACCATCAGCAGCGACGTCCCGGTGATCCAGGCGGCCAGCACCCACTGGTTGGACCACCAGCCGTCGTGCCCGAACTGCAGTTTGAGGCCGATGGTGCCGATCATGGACACTGCACCGGCCGGCGCGGGCATGCCGACGAAGAACTCCTTCGCGTACGGCGGCAGGCTGCCGTCGTCGGCCTGCGCGTTGTACCGGGCCAACCGCAAGACCACGCACACCGCGTACAGCAGCACCACCATCCAGCCGATCGGCGACTTCTCCAGCAGCGTCACGTAAACCACCAGCGCCGGTGCCACCCCGAAGTTGACCGCGTCGGCCAGCGAATCGATCTCGGCGCCCATCCGCGACTGGGCGTTGAGGATGCGCGCCACCCGGCCGTCCAGGGCGTCGAGGATGGCGGCGACGGCGATCAGCGCCATCGCCGGTATCGGCTTGTCGTCGAGCGCGAACTTGATGGAGGTCAGGCCGGCGCAGATGGACAGCACGGTCATGGCGCTGGGCAGCAGGTGCAGATCCACCGTTCGCCGGATGCGAGGCTTGTCGATCATGACAGCTCAGCCAGCACGGTCTCGCCGCCCACGGCCCGCTGGCCGACCTTGACCAGTGGTTCGACGCCTGGCGGCAGGTAGGTGTCCAGCCGCGAGCCGAACCGGATCAGACCGTAGGTCTCGCCGATCGTCAGGTGGTCGCCGACGTGGGCGTTGCACACGATGCGACGGGCGACCAGCCCGGCGATCTGCACGACCACCACTTCGGCGTCCGCTGCGGTGTGGAGCAGCACGCTGGTGCGTTCGTTGGCGGCGCTGGCCTCGGGCAGATCGGCGGACAGGAACTGCCCGGGGCGGTGCTGCACCGCGATCACCTTCCCGCTCACCGGCGCCCGTTGCACGTGCACATCCAGAATCGACAGGAAGATGCTGACGCGTGGCCGCGGGGTGTCGCCCAGGCTGAGCTCGGCGGGCGGGGCGGCGGAATCGACCAGGGCGACCGTGCCGTCGGCCGGCGCGACCACGACGCCGTCCCGGCCGGGAGGTACCCGGGCGGGGTGGCGGAAGAATCCCGCGCAGGCGCCGGCCGCGAGCAGGCCGGTCCGGCGCAGCCAGCGGTAACGGTAACCGCCGGCCGCCACGGCGAGGCCGGTCGCGACGAACGGCAGGCCGGCCGGGTGTATCGGGGGAATGGTGGAGCGCACCAATTCGAGCAGGTGTGCAGGACCGTCGGCGGAGCCAGGGCGTTTTGCCACGCGGGTCATCTTACGTAAGCGGGACCGGCCGTCGTGGTTCGTTCCGGCCCGGAAGGGGAACGGGCAGGAGAACGTTTGGAATTCGCACCCGTCCCTGAGGGCCCACTCTGATTTCCACCGATGACGCGCGCGCGGCCCGCCTGCGCCGCGCGAAGCTGAGTGTCACCGCAGTGTTCATCTTGCACGCTGTGGTGTTTTCGTCGTGGGCGGCGCACATCCCGCAGGTCAAGGCGGACCTGGGGCTGTCTGACGCCGCGTTGGGCACCGCGCTGTTCGGTGCGCCGCTGGGGTCGGTCGCGGCGACGGTGTTCAGCCATTGGGCGTTGCCGCGCTGGGGCAGTCACCGGCTGGTGCCGGTCATGGTGGTGGGCTACGCGCTGGCCGGAATGACGGTCGGGCTGGCCACCTCCGGGCTGTGGCTGTTCGGCACACTCGCGCTGTGGGGGATGTTCCAGGGTGGCCTGGACGTCGCGATGAACACCCAGGCCGGCACGGTGGAGCGGCTGGCCCGCGCGCCGATCATGGCCCGCTTCCACGGCATGTGGAGTGTCGGCGCCCTGCTGGGCGCGCTGACCGGCGCCGGCTGCGTCAGCATCGGGGTCGGCCTGGGCCTGCAGCTGACGGTGCTCGGGGCGGTGGTGCTGGTCGCCGTGGGCCCGTTCACCCGCCGCCTGTTCCCGGACGAGGCCGTGGTCGCCTGCGAGGACGGCAAGCAGCCGGGTCGGGCTCGGCTGACCCGGACGGTGGCGCTGCTGGCTGCGGTGGCCTTTGCGTCGTTCCTGTGCGAGGGCGCCGCCACCGACTGGTCAGCCAACTATCTGCACGACGTGGTCGGCGCCGGTCCCGGTGTGGCGGCGCTGAGCTACGCCGCCTACACGTCGGCGATGGTGGCGATGCGGCTCGGCGCGATGCGGTTGCACGCGCGATTGCCGGCACGTCGGCTGCTGCCGGCGCTGGCCCTGTTCGCCGCGGTCGCCATGTGCGTGACGCTCGCGTCCGCCAGTGTCGCGGTCAGCGTCATCGGCTTCGCCTGTGTGGGCGCCGGGGTGGCGCTGTTGGTGCCGACGGCGTTGAGCGCCGCCTACTCCGCCGGCCAGGGCGGCTCGGCGATCGCCCTGGTGGCCGCGACCGGCTGGCTGGGCAACCTGCTCGGTCCGCCGCTGATCGGCCACCTCGCCGAGTGGTTCGGGCTGTCCGCGGCGCTGCTCACCATCCCGGTGGTGCTCGCGGTGGCCGCGGTGGCCATCGGCGGCACCACCGCGTTCAAGGTCGCCGACGAATTTCACCGGGATCCGGCCGGTTCGACCGCCTAGCGCAGATCCCACACCTGCAGCCGGGTGCCGGCCGGCACCTCCACAACATCTTCGGGGATGTCGAGCAGCCCGTTCGCGGTGGCCAGCCAGCGCAGGTGGTGCGAAGCCGGCGGGCCGTAACTGGTGACCTGCCCGGTCTCAGCGTCCAGCACCGCCCGGCGGAACTGGCGTTTGCCCCGCGGTGAGGACACCGTCTCGGTCAGCACCGCCGCGCGCAGTGGGCGGCGCGGATCCGGTAGCCCCATGGCGGTGCGCAGCGCCGGCCGGATGAACACCTCGAAGGACACCAGCGCACTGACCGGGTTGCCGGGCAAGGTGACGATCGGGGTGCCGCCCACCCGTCCGACGCCCTGCGGCATGCCCGGCTGCATCGCGACCTTGACGAACTGCACGCCTCGATCGCCACCGAAGGCGTCCTTGACCACCTCATAGGCGCCGGCACTGACCCCGCCGCTGGTGACGATCAGGTCGGCGGCGGCGGCGTGACTGTCCAGCACCGCGTTGAACTGGGCGACGTCGTCGCCGGCGGTCGCGGTGGCCACCACCTCGGCGCCCGCCTCCCGGACGGCGGCGGCCAGCATGACCGCGTTGGACTCGTAGATCTGCCCGGGCAGCAGCGCAGCGCCCGGCGGCGCCAACTCCGAGCCGGTGGAGATCACCAGCACCCGCTGTCGCGGTAGCACCGCCAACTCGGCCAGTCCCAACGCCGCCACCAGGCCCAGCGCGGCCGGGGTCACCACTCGGCCGGCGGACAACACGGTGGTACCGGCGGCGACGTCCTCGCCGGCGCGGCGGATGTGGCGGCCGGGGCCGGCGGGCCGGCGGATCCGCACCGTCTCGACGCCGCCGTCGGTGTCTTCCACCGGCACGATGCCCGTCGCACCCGCCGGCAGCGGCGCGCCGGTCATGATCCGGTGGGCGGTGCCCGGTCGCAGTTCGAGCGGGTCGGTGCGCCCGGCCGGAATGTCCTCGGCGACGGGCAACTGCACCGGATGGTCGGGGGTGGCGGCCACGGTGTCCTGCGCCCACACCGCGTAGCCGTCCATCGCGGAGTTGTCGAACACCGGCAGTGACAGCGGCGCAACCACGTCCTCGGCCAGCGTCAGGCCCAGGGCGTCGCGCAGCGACACTGCGACCGCCGGGCGCGGCCGGATCAGGTCCGCGACGATCCGCTGATGTTCGGTGACCGAGCGCATGTCAGACGGGGAACCGAACCCCGGTGAGCTGTTCGGAGATGTCCCAGAGCCGGCGCTGCAGCTCGACGTCGTGCGACTGGGCGCTGGACTGGACCACGGTGGGATTGCCGCGCTGCTCGGCGAAGCCGTCCGGCCCGTAGTACTGGCCGCCCTGCACCGCGGGGTCGGTCGCCGCGCGCAGCGTCGGCAGGGCCCCGGCCTCGGCGCTCTGGAACAACACCGGTCCGAGCACCAGCAGTGGCTGCAGGTACCACGGCACGTTGCGGGCCAGCTCGGTGCTGGAGCCACCCGGGTGCGCGGCGACGGCGATGGTGGGTGCGGCCGCCGCTGCCAGCCGGCGCTGCAATGCGTAGGTGAACAACAGGTTGGCCAGCTTGGACTGTCCGTAGGCGCCGACGCGGCTGTAGCCGCGTTCCCACTGCAGATCGTCGAAGTGGATGGCTGCGCGCAGCCGGTGACCGAGGCTGCTGACGGTCACCACCCGGGAACCTCGCACCGGCAGCAGGTGCTCCAGCAGCAGGCCGGTGAATGCGAAATGCCCCAGATGGTTGGTGCCGAACTGCAGCTCGAAGCCGTCCGCGGTGAGTTGCCTGGGCGTCCACATCACCCCGGCGTTGTTGATCAGCAGGTCGATGCGGGGGTAGCTGTCGCGCAGCCGGTCCGCACAGCGGCGGACTGAATCCAGCGAACTGAGGTCCAGCTCGGTCAGCGTGACGTCGGCCGGGCGGTCTTCGCGGCCCGCCGCGGCGGCGATGCGGGCCAGTGCCGCGTTGCCCTTCGCCAGGTTGCGCACCGCCAGCACCACGTGCGCGCCGCGGAAGGCCAGAGCTTCGGCGGTGTGGTAGCCCAGCCCGGTATTGGCGCCGGTGATGACGATGGTGCGCCCGCTCTGATCCGGGATGTCGCCGGCTGCCCAGGTGCGGTCACCGTCGCCGTTGGAGGCCATGGCCCGAACATACCCAACTGGGCCGGGGCCTTCTTGCACTCGGCATAGGCGAGTGCTAAAAATGACGTTGGCACTCGCGACCGGCGAGTGCTAGGTCGGGACGGTGAGGCCATTCGGTCGTCCGTCGCGGGCACTGCGCCCGGCCAGCGTAAGTAACGGGACTGCCGTCACCCGATAGCGCCCGTTTCATCCCCAATCCGGAGGAATAACTTCGCAATGGCCAAGACAATTGCGTACGACGAAGAGGCCCGTCGCGGCCTCGAGCGGGGCCTGAACAGCCTCGCCGACGCGGTAAAGGTGACGTTGGGCCCCAAGGGTCGCAACGTCGTCCTGGAGAAGAAGTGGGGCGCTCCCACGATCACCAACGATGGGGTTTCCATCGCCAAGGAGATCGAGCTGGAGGACCCGTACGAGAAGATCGGCGCCGAGCTGGTCAAGGAAGTCGCCAAGAAGACCGACGATGTCGCCGGTGACGGCACCACCACAGCCACCGTGCTGGCCCAGGCCCTGGTCAAGGAGGGCCTGCGCAACGTGGCCGCCGGCGCCAACCCGCTGGGTCTCAAGCGCGGCATCGAAAAGGCTGTGGAGAAGGTGACCCAGACCCTGCTCGACTCGGCCAAGGACGTCGAGACCAAGGAGCAGATCGCGGCCACCGCTGGCATCTCCGCCGGTGACCAGTCGATCGGCGACCTGATCGCCGAGGCGATGGACAAGGTCGGCAACGAGGGCGTCATCACCGTCGAGGAGTCCAACACCTTCGGCCTGCAGCTCGAGCTCACCGAGGGCATGCGGTTCGACAAGGGTTACATCTCGGGCTACTTCGTCACCGACGCCGAGCGTCAGGAAGCCGTCCTGGAGGACCCCTACATCCTGCTGGTCAGCTCCAAGGTCTCGACCGTCAAGGACCTGCTGCCCCTGCTGGAGAAGGTCATTCAGGGTGGCAAGCCGCTGCTGATCATCGCCGAGGACGTCGAGGGCGAGGCGCTGAGCACCCTGGTCGTCAACAAGATCCGCGGCACCTTCAAGTCCGTCGCCGTCAAGGCTCCGGGCTTCGGTGACCGCCGCAAGGCGATGCTGCAGGACATGGCCATCCTCACCGGTGGTCAGGTCATCAGCGAAGAGGTCGGGCTCTCGTTGGAGAACGCCGACATCGCGCTGCTCGGCAAGGCCCGCAAGGTCGTCATCACCAAGGACGAGACCACCATCGTCGAGGGCGCCGGTGACTCCGACGCCATCGCCGGCCGGGTGGCCCAGATCCGCGCCGAGATCGAGAACAGCGACTCCGACTACGACCGCGAGAAGCTGCAGGAGCGCCTGGCCAAGCTGGCCGGCGGTGTTGCGGTGATCAAGGCCGGGGCTGCCACCGAGGTGGAGCTCAAGGAGCGCAAGCACCGCATCGAGGACGCCGTCCGCAACGCCAAGGCGGCCGTCGAGGAGGGCATTGTCGCCGGTGGTGGCGTGGCCCTGCTGCAGTCGGCGCCCGCGCTGGCCGAGCTGGACCTCAAGGGTGACGAGGCGACCGGTGCCAACATCGTGCGCGTCGCGCTCGAGGCGCCGCTCAAGCAGATCGCCTTCAACTCCGGGCTGGAGCCCGGCGTGGTGGCCGAGAAGGTGCGCAACTCGCCCGCCGGGACCGGCCTGAACGCCGCCACCGGTGAGTACGAGGACCTGCTCAAGGCCGGCGTTGCCGACCCGGTCAAGGTGACCCGTTCGGCGCTGCAGAACGCGGCGTCCATCGCGGGCCTGTTCCTGACCACCGAGGCGGTCGTCGCCGACAAGCCGGAGAAGGCGGCCGCTCCGGCGGGCGACCCGACCGGCGGCATGGGCGGTATGGACTTCTAAGTCCGGGTACGAAAAGAGCCCGGTCCCTGGCAACAGGGACCGGGCCTTTTTTGGTCTCAGCGGGACGCGGTGCCGGCGGTGTGGATGCCGTAGGGCACCGCGTTGAGCAGCGTGACCGTCACCGCGGCGCCGTTGGGCAGGCGATACGCCCGGCGCTCACCAGGTCGCGCGCCTTCCAGCGCGGCGCCCAACGGGGCCTGGTTGGAGTAGACCTCGATGTCACCGTGTTCGGCACTGCGCACGCCCAGCAGGAACGTCTCGACCGCACCGGTGTCGTCGAAGCGGACGGTCAGCACCATGCCGGGTTCGGCGATCCCGTCGTCCGGGGGATCCTGCCCCACCGTGACGTCGGTCAGCAGATCGTGGATCTGCTGGATGCGCAGCTGCCGTTGCAGTTCGTCGGCCTGCGCCTCGGCGTCGCCGTCGCGAGCTGCGGCGCGACCTGACTCGCGAAGCGCGGCGAGTTCCCGCTGTAACCGGTCATAGCCGCGCTTGGAGATCCATACGCGTTGAGCATCGGCAAGAGTCATTCGGTGTCCTTTCGGTGTTGTCAGGGTCGACTGATGTGGCCGCGGCCCTCGCCGGTCACATCGGCCAGCTCCGGTCGCCAGCTGTCGTAGCGGGACCGGCGCAGCAGCTTGCGGACTCCGATGAAGATCAGTCCGGCCGCAACCGTCACGTTCAGCCAGACCGCCAGCGCCGCGAACACCGCTTCGCGCGCGGCGGACATCTGCGGTGCGCCGGCGTAGGAGCCGTCCCGATTCACCGAGATCTCGACGGTCTCGCCCGGTTTCGGTGCCGTGCGCGCGTGGACCTTGCCGGTGTGTTCCACCCCGGCGGCGAACCACCTAGCGTGCACCTGGGTGAGATCGCTGCGGGCGGGCGCATCGAGCACGGTCGCGGTGACCTCGGTTCGACCCTGCGCCTGCGCGGCATGGAACTGGGTGCGGGAGCCGTAGACCGCGGTACCGATGGCGCCGGCGGCGGGAGCTGCCAGCAGCGACACCGCGAAGGTCAACACGAGAGCGAACGCTTCGAGTCGATCGCTGACGCGGATCAGCGGGTTGCGGCTGAACAGCACCCGCAACCAGAGCGGCGCGCGCACGGTGAAGGCGGCGCCGTCGCCCGACCGCTGCTGCGGATCGGCGTGCCGGCGGGTCATCGGCGGTCTCCTATCGATGGGCCGCCAAACTTCGGCGGCAATTCCAGGATGACCCGGACGGCCCCGGCACCTGTTGGCCCAGCCGCACAATCGCGCCGACTCACGTTGTAGCGTCTCGACACCGCACAGCGGCTCAGTCGAAATCGGTGGCCGCCAGCTGAATCATCATCGCGAGCCGCTTCTCGGCGTCGTCCAGGGCGAGGTCGGTGACCTCGACCATCTTGCGCATCCGGTTTCGCACGGTGTTCTCATGCACTCCCAACCGCGCACCGGCGGCGGCCGGGTCCCCCTGGGCCGCGAGCCATGCCCGCAGCGTCGCCACGTACGTGGTGCCGTGCGCGTCGTCGTGGCGACGCAGATCGGCGACGGGACCCCGGTCCGGCAGCCGGCCGGACCGCGACGCCGTGCGCAACCGCTGCAGCAGAATCTCGTCCCAGCATTCGTCGTACACCGGGACGGCGGCCGACGGCGACGCCTCGTGTAACGCCAGGCACTCGTCGGCCTCCTGCCGGGCGCCGGCCAGGTCGGTCGGCTCGGTTGCGCCGCTGATGCCGGCCACCACGGTGACCCCCTCGGGCAGTGCAGCCCTCAGCCCGGCAACCCATTGCCGGGCCGTTTCCGCTGCCTCGCCGGGTAGCAGGGTGTAGACGGTGCTGCCGACCAGGGCGCTGCGGCCCGGCCGGGACCAACCGAACCCGGCGGTGGCACGCTCGAACGCCAGCAGCAGTACCGCGTCCCGATCGGCAGCGACGGACGGTTGCAACGCGATCACCCGCAGGGGAGTGCGCGGTAGTCCCAGTCTGCTGAGCACCGTCGCGGCGTCGGCTGTGCTTTCCAGCAACCGGATCACCAGCTCGGATTCCACCTGGCGCTCGAGGTCGGCACTTGCGCGTGACCGCAACAGGTGGACGGCCACCGTGTGGGCGCTGTCGACCAGCGCGACGCGGGCCGCACCGTCCAGCGGGCGGGCACACGCCACCCAGACCGATCCCATCAGTTCGCGCCCGGAGCGCACGGCGACCACCGTCCGTCCCGTCACGCCGTGCTCGGCGTCCTCGGGAATGAACAGCGGTTCATCGGAAGCCGCCAGATGCGTGAACACGCCGTCTTCGTCGAAGAACGCCCGCAACCGCTCCGGTGTCTGGCGGGCCAGGATGGTCTGCACCCGTGCGGAATCCGCGTGCTGCTGCTGTCGGGAATATGCCAGCACCTGCATCAACCGGTCGTGGATGACGACGCCGCCACCGATCGCGTCGGCCAGACTGTCGGTGAGGGCGAACAAATCGGTCGGTCCTCGCCCGGATTCGGTCTCGCGGCCCTCCAACACCAGCCCGTAGACCACCGCGGCCAGCTCGCTCCACGACAGCGCCTCGTCGACCAGCAGCACCGCGCCGGGTTCACCGTCGAAGGACGGCTCGACCTCGGCGCGCAGCAACGTCACGACCGCATGCGCCGCGTCGGCCCACCGCATCGCCTCCTCGAGCGAGGTGGCACCGATGGCGAGCAGCACGTCGCCCGTCACCGGGCCGCGCGGCGTGGTCTCGTGCATCACGACGTTGCGCAGCTCGGTCGATCGCGGAATCGACGACCACCGCAGTCGCACCCCGTAACTACCCAGTACGTTGACCAGGCGATCCAGCGTGATCACGCGCCGCTCCTCCAGTTGCCCACAGCGTAATTCAGGGTGCGGTGACGGTAGTCTCGGTGGCGTGGCTCTCCCGACTCCATCCCCCGCCAGCACCGCCGTCGTGACCGGGGCCTCGTCGGGCATCGGCGCCGACATCGCGCGCGAACTGGCCGGCCGCGGTCACGGCGTCACGCTGGTCGTTCGCCGCGAAGACCGGTTGCGCGAGCTGGCGGACGAACTCTCCGACGGGTCCGGGTGGAGGTGAGCCTGTTCCATGCCCAGTGCCGCCCATGTCTGCGCCGACCACGATCCGGTGCGTTCCAGTTCGTCGACGGCCTCGATCAGGGTGCGGTCGGGTGGCCCCAGCTGGTGATATCGGCGGCGCCGGCGTCGCTCCACGGCGGTGCGAGAGGTTCGATGCGGCTCATGCGTCCGGCACGCTGAACACGACGCAGTCGTGCAGACAGCCCGCGGTCGCGGACTCGGCATTGCGGTGCAGCAGGGCGCGGGTGGGCACCACCGTGCAGCGCGCGGCGTCGGTGCCGGCGTCGGCGATCTCGGCGCGCCCGTCGACGATCAGCGAGTAGCCGCCCGGTACCGGCGGCGGCCAGAGCAGGGTGACCTCGACGCGGCGGGCCAGGTTGGCCCGGGTGCCGCCGCCGATCAGGCCCACCTCGACGGTCTGATCGCGCAGCACCGGCTCGATCGTCACGGTGTGCACCCGATAGTTGTCGTCGACGGTGATCAGATAGGCGAACGGGAAGTCCGGCAGGGCGGCGGCCAGCCGCTGGAAGTCAACCTTTTTCGCGGTCTTTGCAGCCATGCACCGAGGATAGGCGCGCTACTGCGACCGCACCGGGAACTTGATCACCCGGCTCTGATCCGCGGTGTCGCGCTCAGACGGCGGATGGAACCCGGACTTGGGGATCGGGTCGCTGGGCAGGCTCAGGCTGCTCAGCACCGACTCGCGTGCCAGCGTGGGGCGCGCGCCGGGATCGCCGGACGGGTAGAAGCCGGTCGGGCTGCCGCCGCTGGTGCGCAGGCCTGAGTTGGCGGCGGGGCTGCTGGTGGGGTTGGCCGAGACGGGACTGGGGCCGCCCGGTTCGCCGGCGGCGGCCGGCGCGGGCGCCGACGCGACGACGGGTCCGCTGATGCCGGAGTTCAGCGCGCCGGCCAGACCGGGGTGCAGCCCCCCGGTGGTGGCCAACGCCGAGCCGAGCAGGCCCGAACCGAGCGCCGCGGTTCCCAGACCGCCCGTCGCGTAGTGCGCATTGCCGGCCACCGCGGAGTCCAGGCCGGCCGCGCTGCTGTACATGCCCGAGTTCCAGTGGCTCAGCGGGCCGCCGAGTCCGGCGTCGCCGGAGTTGCCGATCCCGGCGTTGAGGGAACCCGAGTTGCCGAAGCCCATGTTGTCGGTACCGGAATTGAAGAAGCCGCTGTTGCCGCTGCCGGAGTTGCCGAAGCCGGTGTTGCCGCTGCCGGAGTTGAGCCCGCCGAAGCCGAACTGGTGGTCGCCGGTCAGTCCGAAACCGAAGGAGTCGCTGCCGGTGTTGGCGAAGCCGAGGTTGCCACTGCCAAAGTTGGCGATGCCCATGTTGCTGGTGCCGGTGTTGCCGAAGCCCAGGTTGTAGCTGCCGGTGTTGCCGGCGCCGACGTTGCCGATGCCGCTGTTACCGCTGCCCAGGTTGTAGTTGCCGACGTTGTTGTTGCCGATGTTGCCGCTGCCGGTGTTGCGGAAGCCGAAGTTGATGCCGTTGTTGCCGACGTCGATGCCCAGGTTCCGCAGCACCTGCTGCCAGGGGGCCAGTTGGGCGGCTGCCTTCGATGCGTCGAAGTGGTAGTTCACCATCGCAGCCACGTCCGCGGCCCACATCGCTTCGTAGGCGGATTCGGTGTCCATGATGGCGGGCCAGTTCATCCCGAAGAAGTTCGTGGACGCCAGCATCTGCACCAGGCCGCGGTTGGCGGCCACCACGGCCGGCTGCACGGTGGCGGCCACCGCGGCCTCGAACGCCGCCGCGGTCGCCGCGGCCTGCGCCGCGGCCAGGTCGGCCTGCACCGCCGCCGCGCTCAGCCAGGCCATGTACTGGGTGGCGACCTCCATCATCGCCGCGGCGGACGGTCCCAGCCAGGACGAGGTGGTCAATTCTTGGGTGACAGCGGTGAACGACGCCACCGACGACGCCAGCTCCTCGGCCAATCCGCCCCATGCTGCGGCAGCAGCAAGTAACGGTCCCGCGCCGGGACCGGCGAACATTAGTGCCGAATTGATCTCAGGCGGCAACCACGCGAAATGCGGGCTTGTCACCACCCAAACCTACCCGGCTGGGACTGGCCACCGTGGGCTTATCGGGTAACCCGCTCAGACCGCCGCGGGTGCGGCCTGCCGGCCGCGCACCAACCGCCCCGGCCGGGCCGCGGTGGGCTGACCGTGCTCGGCGATCACCTGGCCGGATACCACCGTCGCGACGTAGCCGTCGGCGGTCTGGTCCAGCCGACGCCCACCGGCCGGCAGGTCGTAGGCGATGACGGGTTTGTGCAGCCGCAGCCCCGCGTGGTCGATGACGTTGAGGTCGGCCTTGAAGCCGACGGCGATGCGGCCGCGGTCGGCCAGTCCGGCGATCCGCGCCGGCACCGAGGTGAGTTCGCGGACCGCTTCGGCGACGGTGAAGCGACCGGTCGCCCGGTCCCGGGCCCAGTGCGTGAGGAAGTACGTCGAGTAGCTGGCGTCGCAGATCATGCCGTAGTGCGCGCCGCCGTCGCCGAGTCCGAGTATCACGTCGTCGCGGTGCAGCAGTTCGCCCACGGTGTCCAGCGAGTTGTTCTCCAGGTTGCTGGTGGCGACCAGCAGCATCGCCCGGCCGTCGTCGTCGAGCAGCCGGTCGTAGGCTTCCGCCATCGGGTCCACCCCGCGGGCCCGGGCGCGCGCGCCGATGCTGGTCGACGGGTCCGGCTCGTAGTCGGGGTTGTCGTCGAGCGGGAAGATCCAGTCCCACAGCTGGGCGACGTAGAGGATCGGGTGCCCGGTGCCGGGCTTGTCGGCCAGGATGCGGGCGCGTACCTCCGGCTTGCGCATCTCGGCGACGCGTTCGGCCAGCGGCAGGTCGGCGATCTCGCGGTAGCTGGGGTAGAGCACGAACGGGTTGGCGCTCAGCTGCAGCCCGATGATCAGCCCGATCGGACGGGGCAGTAGCTGCGCGCTGACGTCACCACCGGCCGCGTTGGCCTTATCGATCATGGTGATGGCCTCCGGCCAGGTGGGGTCCCCGGAGTTGCCGACGATCAGGGTGAAGGTGAGCGGCAATCCCACGTCCTCGGCGACGTCGAACACCGTCTGCAACACCTGTTGGTAGCCGCCGGCCGGCACGTCGGGCACGAACTGCAGCAGGCCGCCGCCGCCGTCGACCACGCCCCGGGCGATCTGCTCGATCTCCTCCCGGGCGGCGTCGTAGCTGGGGATCGGAGCGCCGCTCTCGGTTTTGTGGATCATCAGCCGCGAGGAGGCGAAGCCCAGCGCCCCGGCTTCGGTGGCCTCCTTGGCCAGCGCCCGCATCTTGGCCAGGTCGTCGGCGGTGGCGGGCTCGCGGTCGGCGCCGCGTCGGCCCATCACGAAGACCCGCAGCGGGGAGTGCGGCAGGTATGCGGCGACGTCGATATCACGGCGGCGGGCGTCCAGTTCGTCCAGATATTCCGGGAAGGATTCCCAGGTCCACGGCAGACCGTCGGTCATCACGACACCGGGGATGTCCTCCACGCCGGCCATCACGTCGACGAGCACCTCGTGGTCCTCTTGTCGGCACGGCGCGAAGCCGACTCCGCAGTTACCGACCACGACGGTGGTCACCCCGTGCGCCGAGGACGGCGTCAGCCGGTCCGACCAGATGGCCTGTCCGTCGTAATGGGTGTGCAGGTCGACGAAGCCCGGCGTGACGAGCAGTCCGGTCGCGTCGATCTCCCGCTCGGCTCCCCCGGTCACCGACCCGACCGCGGCGATCACACCGTCCCGCACCGCGACATCACCGACGTACGGCTCACCTCCGAGTCCGTCCACGATGGTGCCGTTGCGGATCAGCAGGTCGTAGGTCATCTGAATAATCTACGACCGGGCGCAGGGTCGTGCCAGGATCGCATCGTGATCGATCACCTGGGCATCAACTGTGCCAACTATGCCGATTCGAAGAACTTCTACGACACCGTGCTCGGTGTGCTGGGTTACTCCCGGCAGCTGGATTTCGGTGTGGCCATCGGGTACGGCCGCAACGGTAAGCCGGACTTCTGGATCGCCGACGGCGTCGGCAACGGCGCCGGTTCGGGCCCGAATCGCGAGGTCCACATTGCGTTCCAGGCGCAGGACGAGGCTGCGGTGCGCGCCTTCTACGAGACTGCGGTGAGCCTGGGTGCGGAGCCGTTGCACGCCCCGCGGCGGTGGCCGGAGTATCACGCCGGTTACTACGGTGCCTTCGTGCGCGATCCGGACGGCAACAACGTGGAGGCGGTCTGGCACGGCGGCCCGTAGGGTCGGCCTGGTGACAAATCCCGACGCCGCCGTGCAGGAACTGCTGCGCGATGCATTCACCCGATTGATCGAGCACACCGACGAAATCACCGACGGGCTCACCGCTGAGGTCGCCGACTACCGGCCGACTCCCGAAGCCAACAGCATCGCCTGGCTGGTCTGGCACAGCGCCCGCGTGCAGGATCTGCAGCTCGCCGACATCGCGGGGGTCGAGGAGGTGTGGACCCGCGACGGTTGGGTGGACCGGTTCGGGCTGGACCTACCGCGGCGCGACATCGGGTACGGGCACGGTCCCGACGACGTCGCCAAGGTGCACGCGCCCGCCGACCTGTTGGCCGGCTACTACCGGGCGGTGCACGAATTCACCCTGGAGTACGTCGCGACGGTGACGGCCGCCGAGCTGGCCCGCGTGGTGGACACCAACTGGGATCCGCCGGTCACCGCGAGCGGGCGGCTGGTCAGCATCATCGACGATTGCGCGCAACACCTGGGCCAGGCCGCCTACCTGCGGGGCATCGTGAAGTAGGGCCGGCGCGTCAGCCCAGCGGCAATTCGGCGAGCACCGGGCTGGTGGGCTGCAGCGACCCGGTGCCGGGTTCGACGGTGAACGCCAGCACGGTCGAGCCGCCCAGATTGTCCAGCGTCGCCTTCGTGGACGGCGCCACCGCCGCAACGCCCATGGTGCCCGCCGACGTCGGGCCGCTCGTGCCGATCAGCCACATCTGATACACGCTGCCCGGTGGCGGCGGCGGCACGTTGTTCATCACCAACACGCCCGCGTTGCGGTCGCGGGAGAACATCACCGTCGCCGTTCCCGGCCCCAGCGGCCGGGACACGGTCCGCACGTCGGGTGCGGCCAGAACCTGCTCGGCCATCGTCGGCGACGGCCGCATCAGTACACCGAGGCCGAACGCCCCCAGGCCGATCGCGATGGTCGCCGCCGCCGCGATGAGGGCGGTGCGCCGCTGCGGCATCCGGCGCAGCGGTGTCGCAGCGGGGGTGGCCCGGGCCAGCACGGCGGCGCGCAACTGATCGGGCGGTTCGGCCGCACTGGCCGACGACAGCACCGCCATGGTCTCGCGGATGGCGCGGACCTCGTCGGCGAAGGCCGCGGCGACCGGCGCCGGCGCGGCGTCGACCCGGGCGTCGACCTCGACCCGCTCGGCGTCGGACAACGCGTGCAGGGCATAGGGGGCCGCCAGCTCCAGCAGGTCGAAGCCGTGGGGGGCGGTCATGACACGTCCAGACAGTTGCGCAACCCGCGCAGCGCGTCGCGCATGCGTGACTTGATCGTGGACAGGTTCGCCGCCAACCGCTGCGACACCTCGGCGTAGGTCAGTCCGCCGTAGTAGGCCAGCTCGATGCACTGTCGTTGCGCTTCGGTCAACCCCTCCAGACACCCGACCACCCGGCGGCGTTCGTCGCCGGCTATCGCCGAATCGGCGACGACGTCGGTTGCCGACTCGAAATTCGCTGTGCCGTAGCGTGATTCGCGTTCAGTCCCGGCCTGTTCGCTGCGCACCCGATCCACCGCGCGCCGGTGCGTCATGGTCATCAACCAGGCCAGCGCCGAGCCCTTGGCGGTGTCGAAGTCCGACGCCGTGCGCCACACCTCGAGGTAGATCTCCTGAGTGGTCTCTTCGCTGTAGCCGGAGTCACGCAGCACCCTGGTCACCAGCCCGTACACCCGGGTTTTCGTCTGGTCGTAGAACGCCGCGAACGCGGCGTCGTCGCCTGCGGCCACCCGGCGCAGCAAGGCGTCCAGGTCGTTGCTGGAGGGGGGCGGGCCGGTCATCGATCGGTAGCCTAACGCCCCTTGGTTGCACACCTGCTATTCGGAGCCCGGGGCTGCCCGGATGGCCGGACCGACGGGACTAACGGTCGCCGCTGAGCGCCGGTATCCGCTCGGTCGGCCGCTCGATGCGCGCCAGGGCGGGGCTGCGGGCCGGGCGCGTCCGCACCCGGATCGGCCACCAGAACCAGCGGCCCAGCAGCGCGGCAATCGACGGCGTCATGAAGGCGCGCACGATCAGCGTGTCGAACAGCAGACCCAGCCCGATGGTGGTGCCCACCTGGCCGATCATGCGGGCATCGCCGATGATCATCGAGGCCATGGTGAACGCGAACACCAGACCCGCGTTGGTCACCACCTTGCCGGTGCCGCCCATCGACCGGATGATTCCGGTGTTCAGACCGGCGTGGATCTCCTGTTTGAACCGGGAGACCAGCAGCAGGTTGTAGTCCGATCCCACGGCCAGCAGCACGATGACCGACATCGCCAGCACCAGCCAGTGCAGCGGGATGCCGAAGATGTGCTGCCAGACCAGCACGGCCAGGCCGAAGGAGGCGCCCAGCGACAACGCCACCGTCCCGACGATCACCGCGGCGGCCACGAAGGCGCGGGTGATGATCAGCATGATGATGAAGATCAGGCACAACGAGGAGATGCCGGCGATCAGCAGATCCCATTTGGCGCCGTCGGAGATGTCCTTGAACACCGCCCCGGTGCCGGCCAGGTAGATCTTGGCGTCTTCCAGGGGCGTCCCCTTCAGGGATTCCTCGGCCGCGGTGCGTATCTGGTCGATGCTGGCGATGCCTTCGGGCGACGCGGGATCACCCCGGTGCAGGATGATGAACCGCGCCGCGTGCCCGTCGGGGGTCAGGAAGTTCTTCATGGCGCGCTTGAAGTCTTCGTTCTTGAACACCTCGGGCGGCAGGTAGAACGAGTCGTCGTTCTTGGCGGCGTCGAATGCGTGGCCCATCGCCGTCGCGTTCTCGCTCATCTCGTCCATCTGGCTGAAGATCCCCGACATGGTGCTGTGCATCGTCAGCATCATGGTCCGCATGCTCACCATGGTGTCGATCATCGGCGGGAAGGTGGCGATCATCTGCGGCATCAGTGTGTCCAGCTGTTTGATGTCGCCGACCAGGACGTTCAGTTGCTCGGTGAGCTGATCGATCCCGTCGAACGCGTCGAAGATCGACCGCAGCGTCCAACACACCGGGATGTCGAAACAGTGCTTCTCCCAATAGAAGTACGAGCGGATGGGCCGGAAGAAGTCGTCGAAGTTGGCGATCTTGTCGCGCAGGTCGTTGGTGATCTGCTGCATCGCCTCGGTGTCGCCGACCATCTTGTGCGTGAGGCCGACCAGCTTCGTCATCAGCGCGTACATGTTCTGCATCAGCGCGATCGTCTTGGTCATCTCGTCGGCCTGCTTGAGCATGTCGTCCATGCGGTCGCGCTGGAATTTCATGGTCTGCACCTGACCGGCGTTCTGCATGCTCATCTGGAACGGGATCGACGTGTGGTCCATGGTGGTGCCGTCGGGCCGGGTGATGGCCTGGACGCGGGAGATGCCGGGCACCCGGAAAATGCCTTTGGCCAGCTTGTCGAGCACCAGGAAGTCGGCCGGGTTGCGCAGGTCGTGATCCGATTCGATCATCAGGATCTCCGGCTTCATGCGGGCCTGGGAGAAGTGCCGGTCGGCGACGGTGAAGCCCTGGTTGGCCGGGATGGACGGGGGCAGGTAGGCGCGGTCGTCGTAGCTGGGTTTGTAGCCCGGCAGCGTCAGCAGGCCGATGATCGCGATCGCCAGGGTGACCGCCAGGATGGGCAGCGGCCAGCGCACCACGGCCGTGCCGATGCGGCGCCAGCCCCGCACCGACAGCACCCGCTTGGGATCGAACACCCCGAACTTGCCGCCCACCACCAGGATGGCCGGGCCCAGCGTCAGCGCGACCAGGACCGCCACCAGCATGCCGACCGCGCACGGGATGCCCAGCGTCTGGAAGTAGGGCATCCGGGCGAAGTGCAGACAGAACAGGGCGCCGGCGATGGTCAGCCCGGAGCCCAGGATCACGTGCGCGGTGCCGTGATACATGGTGTAGAACGCCGACTCCCGATCCTCGCCGGCCTGACGCGCCTCCTGGTAGCGGCCGATGATGAAGATGCCGTAGTCGGTGCCGGCCGCGATCGCCAGTGACGTGAGCAGGCTGACCGAGAACGTGGACAGCCCGATCAACCCGTTGTGTCCGAGCAGTGCCACCGCGCCGCGTGCCGCGCTCAGTTCGATACCGACCGAGATCAACAGCAGGAAGACGGTGAGAAACGAGCGGTAGATGAACATCAGCATCAGCGTGATCACCAGGACCGTGGTGATGGTGATCTTGGCCATGGACTTGTCGCCACTGTCATGCAGGTCGGCGGCCAGCGCCGACGCGCCGGTGACGTAGGCCTTGAGACCGGGCGGGGCCTTGATGCCGTCCACGATCTTGCGCACGGCCAGGACCGACTCGTTGGCCAGGGGTTCGCCCTGGTTGCCGGCCAGGGTGAGCTGGACGGTGACGGCTTTGGCGTCGTTGCTCTGCGCGCCCGCGGCGGTCAGTGGGTCACCCCAGAAGTCCTGGATGCTCAGGACGTGTTTCTTGTCCTCGCGTAGCTTGCGGACCATCTCGTCGTAGTACTTGTGCGCCTCGGCGCCCAGCGGTTTGTCGCTTTCCAGGACGATCATCCCGAAGCTGTCGGTGTCGCCCTCCTTGAAGGCGTTGCCGATGTGCTTGAGCGCCACGAAGGACGGCGCGTCACCGGGGCTCAACGACACCGACCGTTCCTGCCCGACGACTTCCAGCGACGGCAGGAAGACGCTGAGCAGCACCACGACCACCAGCCAGAACAGGATGATCGGCACCGCGAGGGCATGGATCATCCGCGGGATGAACGGCCGATGGGTGTCGGTGGCGGGCCCCGGCGCCGGCGCGCCGGGGGCGTAGGTGGTGGTCACGCGGACTTGACCAGACAGAAGGTGAACGCGTTGACGCTGTTGCTGACCCGCTCGGCCTTGACCTCGTCGTCGATCAGGATGCGGCAGCCGATGCTGTCGCTATCGCCTTGTGCCGCAAGGTTGCCCACCATGGCCGCCTTGGTGGTGCTGATGTGCAGCGACCAGGGCAGCCGGGCATTCTCGACCCGTTGCGGATCGCTGTTGACGTCGAAGTAACTGATGTCCGCGACGGTACCCGGCGGACCGAACACCTCGTAAACGATGCGCTTGGGGTTGAACGGCTCGGGGTTCTTGAGGTTGCTGTCGGCGTAGGTTTCGCGCTTCTCCGAGCCGAAGTAACCGTGTACCCGGTAGACCACGAAGGCCCCCACCGCCACCACCACCAGCACGACCAGTGGAATCCACGCGCGCGACAGCAGCCTGAACATCGCAGATCCCCTTCACCCGTTGGTATGTGAATTTCGGCGACCGCGACCGGCGGCGGCCCACCGCCTCGACGCCGCATGTCCCGGGGCGGCCCTGTCGAGCGGAACTACTAAGCCTTGCCTAAGTAAATCACGGCGACGGACGGCACTGTCCACTCCTTCCTCTCGCGCACTGGATTGTAACGCATATCACGTGCGTAACAAGGCGGGTCCGATGCCTGCCACCTGCACAAATCACACTACGTGCGTTATGCAAATCACATGTCGTGCGTTATCCTCTGCCGGTGGCGCAACTCGCATTTCGGCGCGCCCGCACCGAGGAAAACAAGCGTCAACGGGCGGCGGCGCTGGTAGAGGCCGCGCGGTCGCTGGCCCTGGAAACCGGTGTCGCATCGGTGACATTGACCGCCGTGGCCAGCCGGGCCGGCATCCACTACTCCGCCGTGCGCCGCTATTTCACCTCACACAAAGAGGTATTGCTGCACCTGGCTGCGGAGGGATGGGTGCGGTGGTCGGGCACGGTGTGCGAGAACCTGGCCCAGCCCGGGGCAATGACGCCGGACCGGGTGGCCGAGACGCTGGCCAACGGACTGGCCGCCGACCCGCTGTTCTGCGACCTGCTGGCCAATCTGCACCTGCATCTCGAGCACGAGGTCGAGATCGAACGGGTCATCGAGATCCGGCGGACCATTTCGGCCGCCGCGATCGCCCTGGCCGACGCGATCGAACAGGCACTGCCGGCGCTCGGGCGTCCGGGAGCTTTCGACATCCTGATCGCCGCCTACTCGTTGGCCGCGGCGTTCTGGCAGATCGCCAACCCGCCGGCGAAGATCTCCGACGTCTACGCAGAGGAGCCCGAGGTGTTGCCGCCCGAATGGAACATCGACTTCGCCTCGGCGCTCACCCGGGTTCTCACCGCGACCTGCATCGGCACCCTCACGGGGTCCCGATGACGTCGTCGCTCGTATTGGCGAAGGCCACGGCCTCCATTAGGTTAGGGTACCTAAGTTGACTCTCAGGCTAATCAGTTGGCGGTTCTCGTATCGGTTAGGACAGCGCCCATGACGACGACCGAGCCAAGGACTGACCAGATGACGACCCCGGACTCCGTTCGCAACGAGAAGACGGCGACTCAGCGGCCGCCCAAGCGCCGACGTCTGGCCCGCCTCATCACCCGGTTCTGGCTCGTCCTCACCGTGCTGGCCGTCGTCGCCCTATCGGGCTTCGTCGTGCACCGGTTGCACGGCATCTTCGGCGTCCACAAGGGTTCGTTCGGCGGCGGCTCCTCCGGTGACGTCATCGACCAGTTCAACCCCAAGACGATCACCCTCGAGGTCTGGGGTGCACCGGGCAGCACCGCGACCATCAACTATCTCGACGAGAACTCCCACCCCCAGCAGGCGCTCAACGTGCCCCTACCTTGGAATACGGTATTGAAGTCGACCAAGCCCGGGATCCCGGCCAACTTGATAGCGCAGGGGACCGGCAGCTGGATCGCCTGCCGCTTCCTGGTGAACAACAACGACGGCCGCGGTGACGTCATCAAGGCGCCGAACCACTCGCCTCCCGAGCAGACGGTGAATGCGTTCGTCTACTGCCTGGACAAGTCCGCATGAGCGAGACCACCGAAGCGCCGCCGCGGGTCGAACAGCCGCTGATCCCGCCGTTCCTGCCGCGGATGATCCACCGGCTGGCGTTGCCGATCGTGCTGATCTGGTTGGGCATCGTGTTCGTGACCAACACCGTGGCCCCGCAGCTGGAGGTGGTCGCCAAGACCCACTCGGTGTCGATGAGTCCGACGGACGCAGCGTCCTTCCAATCGATGATGAAGGTCGGATCGAAGTTCAAAGAGTTCGACTCCGACAACTCGGCCATGATCCTGCTGGAGGGCGACAAGCCACTCGGGGCCGAGGCGCACCGCTACTACGACGACATCATCCGGCGCATCGAGCAGGACAAGAAACACGTTCAGCACGTCCAGGATTTCTGGAGCGATCCGCTGACGGCGGCAGGCTCCCAGAGCCACGACCAGAAGGCCGCGTACGTCCAGGTGTACCTCGCCGGCAACATGGGCGGCGGCCTGGCGAACGAGTCGGCCGAAGCCCTGCGCAAGATGGTGGACTCGGTGCCCGCGCCGCCGGGGATCAAGGCCTACGTCACCGGCGCGGGCCCGCTGTTCGCCGACCAGTCCCACGCCGGGGAAAAGGGCGTCATGGTCGTCACGCTCATCACCTTCGTGGTGATCATCGTGATGCTGCTGTGGGTCTACCGATCGATAGCCACCGTCCTGATCATGCTGGCCATGGTCTTCATCGAGTTGGCCGCGGCCCGCGGTGTCGTCGCGACGCTGGGCAACTACGGGATCATGGGGCTGTCGACCTTCGCCAACAACATGCTGGTGTTGATGGCCATCGCCGCCGGTACGGACTACGCGATCTTCGTGGTGGGCCGCTATCAGGAGGCCCGCGGGCTGGGCGAGAGCCGCGAAGACGCGTTCTACACCATGTTCCACAGCACCGCGCACGTCGTGCTGGGGTCAGGACTGACCATCGCCGGCGCCATGTACTGCCTCAGCTTCTGCCGATTGCCCTATTTCCAGTCGCTGGGCGTGCCGTGCGCGGTCGGCATGCTGGTCGCGGTGTTGGCGGCGTTGACGCTGGGCCCGGCACTGCTGACCGTCGCGTCGTTCTTCAAGCTGATGGATCCGAAGCGGACGCTGCAGACCCGGGGCTGGCGTCGCATCGGCACCGCCGTCGTCCGTTGGCCCGCACCGGTTTTCGCGGTGACCATCGCGGTCGCGCTGGTCGGTCTGCTCGCGCTGCCCGGCTACCAGACGGACTACGACAACCGGCACTACCTGCCGGCGGACACGCCGGCCAACGTCGGGTACGCGGCCGCCGACCGGCACTTCGACCAGGCCCGGCTCAATCCTGAGCTATTGATGATCGAGACCGACCACGACCTGCGTAATTCGGCCGATTTCCTGGTCCTGGACAAAGTCGCCAAGGCCGTCTTCCACATTCCCGGCATCGGCCGGGTGCAGACCATCACCCGGCCGCTGGGCACGCCGCTGGACCACAGCACCCTCGGATTCCAGATGGGTGCGCAAGCCGCCAGCCGCCTGCAGACCCAGCACTATCAGGACGAGCAGGCGAAAAACCTGCTGAACCAGGCCGACGAGCTGCGCAAGACGATGGCGACCCTGCACGAGCAGATGCAGGTCACCCAGGACCTCAGCAACACCACGCACGAGACCACCAAGCTCACCAAAGAAACCGTGAAGATCACCGAAGCGTTGCGCGACGACATCGCCACTTTCGACGATTTCTTCCGGCCGATCCGCAGCTACTTCTACTGGGAGAAGCACTGCTACGACATTCCGATCTGCTGGGCGCTACGGTCCATCTTCAATGCGCTGGACGGGATCGACCAGGTGGCGCAGAACATCCTGAGCCTCAGCGCCAACCTGGACCGGCTGGATGCGATCCAGCCCAAGCTGGTGGAGCTGATCCCGCCGCAGATCGAGAGCCAGCAACGCAATCTCGACACCATCATGTCGAACTACGCGACCACCATGGGTCTCAATCAGCAGGCGAGGGCGCAGGCCGACAACGCCACCGCCCAGGGCGATGCGTTCGACCGGGCCAAGAACGACGACACGTTCTATCTGCCGCCGGAGGCGTTCCAGAGCCCCGACTTCGCGCGGGGACTCAAACAGTTCATCTCGCCGGACGGGCATGCGGTCCGGTTGATCATCTCCCACGAGGGCGACCCGGCGACCCCGGAAGGCATCCGCCACATCGAGCCGATCAAGCAGGCCGTGCACGAGGCGATCAAGGGCACGCCCTGGGAGGGCGCCAAGGTTTACCTCGGCGGTACCGCCGCGACGTTCAAGGATATGCACGACGGGTCCAACATCGATCTGCTGATCGCGGCAATCGCCGCGGCCACCCTGATCTTCATCATCATGCTGGTGATCACCCGAAGCGTCGTGGCGGCCATTGTGATCGTCGGCACGGTGTTGCTGTCGCTGGGCGCCTCGTTCGGACTCTCGGTCCTTTTGTGGCAGTACATCCTCGGCGTCAAGTTGCACTGGATGGTGCTGGCGATGGCGGTGATCCTGCTGCTGGCGGTCGGCTCGGACTACAACCTGTTGCTGATATCGCGGTTGAAGGAAGAGATCCATGCCGGGCTCAAGACAGGGACGATCCGCGCGATGGCCGGTTCGGGCTCCGTCGTGACCTCGGCGGGTCTGGTCTTCGCCGCGACGATGGCGACGTTTGCCTTCAGCCCGTTGAAAGTCATGGCGCAGGTGGGTACGACGATCGCGCTCGGTCTGTTGTTCGACACGTTGATCGTGCGGTCGTTCATGACGCCGTCCGTGGCCACCCTGCTCGGGCGCTGGTTCTGGTGGCCGCAACATGTGCGCCCCCGCCCGGCCAGCACCATGCTGCGCCCGTACGGACCGCGTCGCGCGGTGCGCCAGCTGATCCTCAACGACGTCGACGAACACCCGCCGGGCGGGCTGGTCAAGAAGCGCTGAATACGCCGGGCGCCGCCGCGCCTACAGGGCGGCGACGTCGCGCATGATGTCGCGCAACTCGGACACCGGGGCGCCGCAGGTCAGGCAGTAGGTGCCGGACGTGCGCGCGAGCTGGCCGACCTGGACCAGCACCTCGGCCTCAGCGTGCCATAGGCAGGCGATGCACAGGATTTCGACGATATTGCCGAACGGGTCGACCTGCGGATGGTTGCATTCGTCCACCGCGTGCCGGTGCACAACGTAGCTGGCCCGGTTGGTGCACCCGGAGTCGGACTGACAGGTGATCGTTTGCCAGTCCAGGGCCGCGAGCGTGCCAGGGATCCCGTTGCCAGTCGTTTGGCTCATGATGACCTCCAGCTCCCGTACCACAGTTGCATCCGTCGTTTGCACGTATTGCGGAAATTGGCTGGGCCGGAGTGTCCATTATGGGTACCTTCAACCCGTCCGGGCAAGGGTCGGCCGCATGTGATTATCCGCGTTCCCTTAGTTATGGCACCCTAAGAAAACCGTACTTTTCTGACCACTACGATTCTTCCCGCTGGTCAGAGGTTCGAAACATCCGCCAAACGGTCACCGACAGGATGAATTCCGGGTCCCCCGATCGGGGGACAATGCCGTGAAGCTAGGGTCCGGTTGTCGGGTCGATCACGCAGAACGCCACACACATCGCCGACGCGGGAATGGACACCCACTGCAGTTGTCCGTCTGCCTGCCGCTGGCAGTAGATGGGACCGGGTTTTCCCCACACTTTGGCGCCCTCCGGCGAGCACGCTTTGCCCAGATCGCTGTCGGCGTGCGCCGGGGCACTCCCGATGAGGAGGGCGACCGGAACGGCCGCCGCCGATACCGCGAGCGCGACGAGTTTGCGCACCGCTATCCGGCCCAGTTCCAGACGGACATGTCGCCACGCGGGTACTGGTTGCAGATTTCAGTGCCCTTGGCGACGACACCCTTGTTGTTGAAGAAGATCTTCATGTGATTGACCCAGGCGAAGGTCAGCGGGTCGCCGTTGTAGAAGTTCTCCGAGTAGTCGCGGCGCTCCGCCGGCGACAGCGAGTAGAACCAGTGCGCCTTGTTGATCGTCGCTTCCTGGAGGTTCGCATGGTTGTTGAAGTCGATCATGTACCGCTGGTAGTACACCGGGCTGGTGTCGCGGACCGCCGCCAGGTACTGCTCGGCGTCACAGGTGGTCGCGATCTGCCTGCGCGGGATCGGGAAGTCTTCGGTGGAGTCGGCGGACGCGGTCGCAGGGGACACCGCGGCGGCCACGCCGAGAAATAGCGCCAAGGCGCCGGTGCGGAGGCTGTTACTGAGCCGAGACATATTGATTACCGTAGCACTTCCAGGAGGCCGACGGGATGCCGGGAGAGAATCTGTAGCTCATCTCACTACCCACTGCGATCAGGAATTATCACGTGTGAGGGATCGGGCCGCAGCTCGGGCGGCGCCTGGCTGTAGTCGCCGAACGGGCCGTCTCTGCGCTCGACGGCGCTGCGCACCCCCTGCGCTTGTGCCGTCCGGATGAAGTCCAGTGCATCCGGGGTGTTCCGCATCAGTCCGTCGAGAATGCCGCCCAGCAACTGAGTGGACGCCAGGCCCATGTTCTCGTAAGCCTGGTTGACGATCAGCTTCTGCGCCCGCAGCTGCGAGAGCGGGATCTGCGCCAGTTCCGCGGCGATCTCGGCGACCCGCGCCTCCAGTCGCTCGAACGGCACCGCCTCGTTGATCAGCTCCACCTCGGCGGCTTGGACACCCGTCAGCGGCCGGCCCGTCAACGAATGCCACTTCACTTTCGCCAGGCTCAGCCGGTACAGCCACATGCCGGTCAGGTAGGCGCCCCACATCCGGCTGTACGGGGTGCCGATCACCGCGTCCTCGCTGGCGATGACCAGGTCAGCGCACAACGCGTAATCGCTGGCACCACCGACACACCAGCCGTGCACCTGCGCGATCACCGGTTTCGAGGCGCGCCAGATCGCCATGAATTTCTGCGTGGGGCCGGTCTCGCGGGCGCTGACCATCGCGAAATCCTTGCCCGGGTCCCACTGGCCATCGGTCATCATCGCCTCGCCCCAATGCTGAAAACCGCCGCCGAAGTCGTAGCCGCCGGAGAACGCGCGGCCGGCACCGCGCAGCACGATGACCTTGACGTCCTGGTCGCGTTCGGCCAGGCCGATTGCGGTCTCGATCTCGTCCGGCATGGGCGGGACGATGGTGTTGAGCTGCTCCGGACGGTTCAGTGTGATCGTGGCCACCGGACCGGCGGTGGAGTACAGCAGCGTCTGGAACTCGGGTGTCATAGCGCGAAGCGAAGCCGGTGCCGGACGCCGATGTCAAGAACCTCAGCATTCGGCAGCGGCGCGGGCCCGGCGCCGCAGCGCCCACCCGATCACCGCCGCGATGCACAGCACCGCGGCCGCCACCAGCAGGTATTTCTCGTACGGCTGGAAGTACTCGTAGAGCGCTGCGATGTGGTTGCCGGCCAGGTATCCGGCCAGCACCCAGATCGCCACCCACACCGCAGAGCCGATCGCGTTATAGCCCAGATAGCGCCGCCACGGCATGCGGGCCAGCCCCGCGACGATGCCACTGGCCTGGCGCAGCCCGTCGACGAACCGGCCGAGCGGCACCACAATGGGGCCGCGCTTTTCGAAGAAGCGCTCGGTCTTGGCCAGCCGCTCGTCGGTCAGGAACACATAGCGCCCGAACCGCAGCACCAGCTCACGTCCCCCGAACCGCCCGATGGCGTATCCGGCATTGTCGCCGACGACGGCGGCCAGGAATCCCGCGACCATGACCAGGGCCACGTGCAGGTGGCCGGCACCGGCGTACATGCCGGCCGTGATCAGGATGATCTGACCGGGCAGGGGGATGCCCACGCCCTCCAGCCCGACCAGCACGATCACCGCCGCGTACCCGAACTTGTCCAACGTGGGGCCGAGCGACTCGAAGACACCCGGCAGCTGCGATGACATGACTTCCAGGGTGCCCAAAGAGCCGCGGTGTTAGACGTGTGGCGGTAGAGGCGAACCTCACGATGCCTGGTTCACCGGGCCGTCGACCGGGTACCAGCCACAAGCAGGATGTCCGCGCTCGGACAGGGGTGACTAGGACTTATGCGCCGTAATTCGAACAACGCCCGGCCCCGGCGGGAGAGCGGGGTGCGCCGGGCGCTGCATGAATTCCTCGGCGTGCCGCTGGCCATCATCGCCGGCTTCATCGTGCTGGCGATCCTCAACAGCGTCCTGGACGGTAACGAGGTGAGCTGGCTGCAACCGGCAAAACACCTGCTGGCCAAAGTGGCACCGCCGCAGGAGAACCAGTCGATGCTGCGCACGGTGGCGCCCGGGATGCTCACCTTGATGACGATCACGTTCGTCCTGTTGCTCACCCTGGTGCAGCGGATGTCCGACGTCTTCACCTGGGTGGTGGTGGAACAGTTTCTCAGCCGTCGGGTGAATCAGACCTTCTTCGGCTACTTCGCCGGCCTGTCGGCGTACTACGTCGTGGTGCTGACGCTGGTGGATCCGCAACAGGCCGTGTTCAGCACCGTCGCGGCGCTGATACTCAGCGTGCTGGCCCTGATGGGGCTGGTGGTGTTCGGCTACCTGGTGCTCGACCAACTGCGGCCGCCGTCGGTGGTGGAGCGCATCGTGCAGGTCACCATCGCCACCCGCGCCCACCAGCTGTACTGGCTGCGCCGGGTGCGGTCGCAACCGCTGCTCGCGCACCTGCCCGGCCGCACCGTCCGCTCCGGCTGCACCGGATACCTGGTCGACATCGACCTGGACCTGCTCGACCGCGCCCTGCAGTCCGCCCAGGGACCGGCCGAGATCGAGTTCAACGCCAAGCTGGGATCGCACATGGTCACCGGGACCGACCTGGCGACGGTGCGTGCCGCGCGGGACGACGAGCGCGAGCGGCTGGCCGATGTCGTCCTGGACGCCCTGTGCTGCGGCCGGGAGCGCCAGCTCACCCGGGAGCCCTCCTACGGGGTGCACCAGCTGTCCAGCATGGGATGGGGCGCGGCCACCCAGCGGGACTCCGAGGCGGCCCTGGTGACGGTGGACGGGCTGCATGCGCTGCTGGCCCACTGGGCGCAGGAGGAAACCCCCGGCCCGAAGGGCGACGACCTGGCGGTGGTGTACCGGTACGACACGATCTGCGAGGTGTTGAAGGCGTTGTCGAGCGTCGCGGCCGCCGCCATCGTGGGCGGTCAGCATCAGACGTGCGCCCAGGTGCTCAACGTCTACGCCAAGGCGCTACCTACGCTGTCCGCCGAGCACCAGCGCACCGCGGCCCAGCATGTGCGCAACACGCTGACGACCGTCGCGCAGCACCCGCGCACCGCGGAACTCGAGCATGCCCTGAGCGAACTGGGCCGGGCGCTCGGCGACAACGGGCACGGCGAGGTCGCGGCAGAACTGAAGCGCATCGAGGCGGACCTGGACAACCGGGTGCCCGAGCACCGCTGATCAACCCAGCATCCGCCACAGGAACGAGTAGGTCAGCGCCGACTTGAACGCGAGTTGCTCGTTGTCGGCCGCCCCGCCGTGCCCGCCCTCGATGTTCTCGTAGTACCAGACCCGGTGACCGGCGGCCTGTAGGGCGGCGGTCATCTTGCGGGCGTGTCCGGGGTGCACCCGGTCGTCGCGGGTCGAGGTCGTCAACAGGATCGGCGGATAGCTCCGGTCGGCCGAAATGTTCTGGTACGGCGAATACTCGGAGATGAACGCCCAGTCGTCCGGGTTGTCCGGGTCCCCGTATTCGGCCACCCACGAGGCGCCGGCCAGCAGCAGGTGATAGCGCTTCATGTCCAGCAACGGCACGTTGCAGACCAGCGCACCGAACTTCTCCGGGTACTTGGTCAACATGATCCCCATTAGCAACCCGCCGTTGCTGCCGCCCTGGGCGCCGAGCTGGCCGACGGTGGTGATGTCACGGCGCACCAGATCGTCGGCGACCGCCGCGAAATCCTCGGCCACTTTGTGTCGCCCCTCGCGCATCGCCTGGGTGTGCCAGCCGGGGCCGTACTCGCCGCCGCCGCGGATGTTCGCCAGCACGTAGGTTCCGCCGCGGGCCAACCACAACCGGCCCAGTACGCCGCTGTAGCCCGGCGTGTTGGCCGTCTCGAAACCGCCGTAGCCGTACAGCAGCGTCGGGCCGGGGCCGTCGATCCCGGCGGGTCGCACCAGGAAGTAGGGGATGGCCGTCCCGTCCGCCGAGGTCGCGAAATGCTGTGTCACCGTGAGGTTTTCCGCGTCGAAGAAGGCCGGCGCGGATTTGATCGGTTCGAGTTCGGCGGGGCCGGTGCCGCGCAACAGCCGCGATGGTGCGGTGAACCCGCTGGAATCCAGGAAGAATTCGGCGCCGGTGTCGTCGGCCGCCACGACCACGGTATTGGCCGAGTCGGGGATGCCCGTGATCGGTTCGCGCTGCCAGCTGCCCGGTGACGATCGCAAGGGCGGCGACGCCGGGCGCGGCGGGTCGTCACGCGAGGGTGGTGTCACCATCTCGACGCGGCTGGCGACGTCGGCCAGCGTGACGATCAGCAGCCGGTCCCTGGTCCATGCGTAGTGGTACAGGCAGGTGTGCTCGTCGGGCTCGAACACCACACTCAGATCCCTGGTACCGGCGAGGAACTCGTCGTACCTGGCGGCCAGCAGCGACCCGGCCCGGTAGGTGGTGTCGCCGACCGTCCAGTCACTGCGCAGGTCGATCAGCAGCCATTCGCGGTGCACCGACATGCTGCTGGCGTCGCTGGGCACCTCGATGGGCAGCAGCTCGGCGCCGCGCAGCTCGTATCGCTGCCGGTTCCAGAAGTCCAGGGAGCGACCGACGATGGTACGCACGAAGCCGGGGGTGCGGTCGGTGGATCCGCCGACGCTGACATCGGTGCGTTCGCCCTCGAACAGGGTCTCCGCCTCCGTCAACGGGGTACCGCGCCGCCACCGCTTGACGATGCGCGGGTAGCCGGATTCGGTCATCGAGTCCGGACCGAAGTCGGTGCCCACCAGGACGGTGTCCGGATCTGCCCAGTCGATCTGCGACTTGGCTTCGGGCAGCTCGAACCCGCCGGTGACGAATTCGCGGGTCAGCATGTCGAATTCGCGCACGATCACCGCGTCCGAACCGCCCGGGGACAGGCTGACCAGCGCGCGGGTGAGTTCGGGCTCGATCACGTTGGCCCCGGCCCACACCCAGTTCCGACCGTCCGCGCGGCCCAGTTCGTCGACGTCGATAAGCACGTCCCAGTCGGGTGCGTCGGTGCGGTAGCTGTCCAGCGTGGTGCGCCGCCACAGCCCCCGGGGATTGGCGGCATCGCGCCAGAAGTCGTAGAGGTATTCGCCGCGCCGGCGCACATAGGGGATGCGCGCGTCGGTGTCGAGCACCTCCAGCGCCTCGGCGCGCATCGTCTCGAAGTCGCCGGTGCAGTATTCGGCCGTGGTGGGCTCGTTGCGCGCGCGTACCCAGTCCAGCGCCTCCTCGCCGGTGACGTCTTCCAGCCACAGGTAGGGGTCGTCGGGAGCTTCAGCTGACATGAACCCATTGTGGTCCCGGCGGTACTGTGAGCTGTATTACACGAACTGACGAGGAGCCGAGAAATGCCTGTCTTCGCACGCCCGGGTTCCGCAGATGCGGTGATGACCTTCGAGTCCCGGTACGGAAACTTCATCGGCGGCGAGTGGGTCGCGCCCGCGTCCGGCCGTTATTTCGAGAACCCGACGCCGGTGACCGGCCAGTCGTTCTGCGAGATCCCCCGCTCCGACGAGGCCGACATCGAGAAGGCACTGGACGCCGCGCATGCCGCGGCGCCGGGCTGGGGCAAGACCGCGCCCGCCGAGCGGGCCGCGATCCTGAACAAGATCGCCGACCGCATCGACGCGAACACCCAGGCGCTGGCGGTGGCCGAGGTATGGGACAACGGCAAACCGGTCCGGGAGACACTGGCCGCCGACATCCCGCTGGCCGCCGACCACTTCCGCTACTTCGCGGCAGCCATCCGTGCCCAGGAAGGCGCGCTGTCCCAGATCGACGAGGACACCGTCGCCTACCACTTCCACGAGCCGCTCGGGGTGGTCGGGCAGATCATCCCGTGGAACTTCCCGATCCTGATGGGCGCCTGGAAGTTGGCGCCCGCGCTGGCCGCCGGCAACGCGATCGTGCTCAAGCCCGCCGAGCAGACCCCGGCCTCGATCGTGTACCTGATGTCGCTGATCGGCGACCTGCTGCCACCCGGCGTGGTCAACGTCGTCAACGGCTTCGGCGCCGAAGCCGGTAAGCCGCTGGCCTCCAGCAACCGGATCGCCAAGGTCGCATTCACCGGCGAGACCAGCACCGGGCGACTGATCATGCAGTACGCCAGCCAGAACCTGATCCCGGTCACCCTGGAACTCGGCGGCAAGAGTCCCAACATCTTCTTCAACGACGTGATGGCCGCCAACGACGACTTCCAGGACAAGGCGCTGGAAGGCTTCACCATGTTCGCTCTCAACCAGGGCGAGGTGTGCACCTGCCCGTCGCGCAGTCTGATCCAGTCCGCGATCCACGACGAGTTCCTCGAACTCGCGGCGATCCGCACCAAGGCCGTCCGGCAGGGTGACCCGCTGGACTCCGAGACCATGATCGGATCCCAGGCCTCCAACGACCAGCTCGAAAAAATCCTGTCCTACATCGAGATCGGCAAGGGCGAAGGCGCGAAAGTCATCACCGGCGGGGAGCGCGCCGAGTTGGGCGGTGACCTGGCCGGCGGCTTCTACGTGCAGCCGACCATCGTCACCGGCAACAACAAGATGCGGGTGTTCCAGGAGGAGATCTTCGGCCCGGTGGTCGCGGTGACCCCGTTCGACAGCTACCAGGAGGCGATGGACATCGCCAACGACACCCTGTACGGCCTGGGCGCGGGGGTGTGGAGCCGCGACGGCAACACCGCCTACCGGGCCGGGCGCGAGATCAAGGCCGGACGAGTGTGGGTGAACTGCTATCACGTGTATCCACCGCACTCGGCTTTCGGCGGCTACAAGCAGTCCGGGTTCGGCCGCGAAGGCCACAAGATGGCGCTCGAGCACTACCAGCAGACCAAGAACATGCTGGTCTCCTACTCCGACAAGGCGCTCGGCTTCTTCTGATCGCGGCCCCGCCGGGGCGCGGAAACCGCACTGCGGCAACGTGACCGGCGGTCGATTCGTGGTCATGTTGTGACCGGCAACGCGCCGCGAACGTGCCCGGCCCGGCAGCGCTGACTCAGTAAGGTCGTACAGCGTGATTCCCCTTCCGCGTGCGTGGCTGCTGGCCAGCGCCATGCTCGTCGGGTGCGTGGCCGGGCAACTGCTCGCGGTGGCAGCGCGTCTGCTGGTGGACACCCGGATGCGTCCCGATGTGGTGATCGCGCTGGTGGTGGGGGTGCCCAGCGTGCTCGGCCTGTCGTTGATCCTGGTCTCCGGGCGGCGCTGGGTGACCATGCTCGGTGCCGCGATCCTCGCGCTGGCCCCCGGCTGGTTCGGGATGCTGGTCGCCCTGCAGGTGGTGTCGGGTGCCTGACAAGAAGGTCGACGAGGAGTCGAGCCCGGGCACCGAACCGTTCGTGCCGGATTTCGACACCGGTGCGCAGCCCCCGGTGCCCGAATACGATGCCGGCGAGCCGTCGGTGCCGTTCGTGCCGGACTTCGACACCGACTCCCAGCCGTTCCTGCCCCTGGCCGGGTTGCAGCAGCTGGAGAAGAAGTCCGTGCAGCCCGCGGCGGACGTCCCGGAACCGGACGATTCCGCACCGGACAGCGCGGAACCGGACACCTCGGCCGAGCCGCCCGGACCGGTGACCGTCCCGGGCCGGTATCTGTACCTGAAGTGGTGGAAGTTCGCGCTGGTGCTGTTCGGCGTGTGGTTCGTCGCCGCGGTGTTCGGGCTCAGCCTGTACTACTGGTGGTACCACGACCTGGACAAGACGCCGTCGGTCTTCGTGGTGTTCGGGTACGTCGCCACCTGCACCGTGGCGGGGCTGATTCTGGCGATGGTGGAAGCCAGGCCACTGATCGCGGCGCTGGCGATCGCGGTGATGTCGGCGCCGTTCGCCTCGGTCGCCGCCGCGGCGCCGCTCTACGGCTACTTCTACTGCGAACGTGTCGCCACGCCCTGCCTGATGAACGTCGTGCCCTACTAGGGTGGGCTCGTGACTTCTCACTATGACGTCGTCGTCCTTGGAGCCGGCCCCGGTGGATACGTAGCGGCCATTCGCGCAGCACAGCTCGGGCTGAAAACCGCGATCGTGGAACCGAAATACTGGGGCGGGGTGTGTCTGAACGTCGGATGTATCCCGTCCAAAGCGCTGCTGCGCAACGCCGAACTCGCCCACATCTTCACCAAAGAGGCCAAGGTGTTCGGCATCAGCGGCGAGGCGACCTTCGACTTCGGGGTGGCCTATGACCGCAGCCGCAAGGTGGCCGAGGGCCGGGTGGCCGGTGTGCACTTCCTGATGAAGAAGAACAAGATCACCGAGATCCACGGCTACGGCAAGTTCACTGACGCCAACACCATCTCGGTGGACCTCAACGACGGCGGCACCGAAGACGTCACCTTCGACAACGCCATCATCGCCACCGGCGCCAGCACCCGCCTGGTGCCCGGCACCTCGCTGTCGGAGAACGTGGTGACCTACGAGAAGCTCATCCTGACCCGCGAGCTGCCCGCGTCGATCGTGATCGCCGGCGCCGGCGCCATCGGCATGGAATTCGGATACGTGCTGAAGAACTACGGCGTGGACGTCACCATCGTGGAGTTCCTGCCCCGCGCGCTGCCCAATGAGGACGCCGACTGCTCCAAGGAGATCGAGAAACAGTTCAAGAAGCTCGGCGTCAAGATCCTCACCGGCACCAAGGTCGAGTCCATCACCGACGACGGCGACGAGGTCACGGTCAGTATCAGCAAGGACGGCAAGTCCGACGAACTGAAGGCCGAAAAGGTGTTGCAGGCCATCGGGTTCGCCCCCAACGTCGAGGGCTACGGGCTGGACAAGGCCGGCGTGGAACTGACCGACCGCAAGGCGATCGGCATCACCGACTACATGCAGACCTCCACGTCGCACATCTATGCCATCGGCGACGTCACCGGCAAGCTGCAGTTGGCCCACGTCGCCGAGGCGCAGGGCGTGGTGGCGGCCGAGACCATCGGCGGCGCGGAGACGCTGGCCCTCGGCGACTACCGGATGATGCCGCGCGCCACGTTCTGTCAGCCCAACGTCGCCAGCTTCGGCCTCACCGAAGAGCAGGCCCGCGACGAAGGCTACGACGTGGTGGTGGCCAAGTTCCCGTTCACCGCCAACGCCAAGGCGCACGGCGTGGGCGACCCGAGCGGCTTCGTCAAACTCATCGCCGACGGCAAGTACGGCGAGCTGATCGGCGGCCACCTGGTCGGTCACGACGTGTCCGAGCTGCTGCCCGAGCTGACGCTGGCGCAGAAGTGGGACCTGACCGCGACCGAGCTGGCCCGCAACGTGCACACCCACCCGACCATGTCCGAGGCCCTGCAGGAATGCTTCCACGGGCTCATCGGTCACATGATCAACTTCTGAGCAGCATGCGAACCACGACCGCCGAGACGGTAGTCGGAACGATCGGCGGGCTGGTCGTCGGCTACGTCCTGTGGCTGGCCGCCATCACCGTCGGTGACGACGTCACCACGGTGCGCAACTGGAGTCAGTTGGTGCTGTTGGGCGCGGTCGCCCTGGCGGTCGGCGCGGCGCTGGGCGGCCTGCTGATGCGCTGGCGCCGCAGACCCGGCTGGTCGGCGTTCGCGTTCGCGGTGCCGGTGCTGCCGGTGGTGCTGAGCCTGGCCGTGCTGGCCAACCTGTACCTGTAGCTCCCGCACCGGCGCCGCCGAGCGTCACGCCAGAGTGGCTGTCGGCGCCGAGCGTCACGCCAGAGTGACGCCCCGGGGCGAGCGCGCGGCCAATGTCAGCGCGGGTTGTCCAGCGGGATCCCCAGCGCGGTGATCGTGGCCGCCAATCCGTCGTATTGCGTTGCCAGCAGGCAGAATTCGATCAACCGGGCCCGGTTCAGGTGGGACGCCAGCTGCTGCCAGGTCTCGGTGCTGATGGTGCGGTCCTTGATCAGCTCGTCGGTGGCGCGCAGCAACGCCTGCTGCCGCGTGCTGAGCACCGCGCGGGGCCCGTCGCCGTCCGGGGACTCCGGCCAGGCGAAGATCGCGGCCTGCGCCAGGGCGTCCAGCCCCGCCGTGCGGGCCATCCCACGATGGTGCTGCAGCTCGTACTCGCAGGACCGCAGGTGCGCGACCCGCAAGATGACCAGTTCGGAGTCGATCGCCGGGAGTCGGCCGCGCATCAGACGTCCGGAATAGATCGCCCACAGCCAGAACAGCGTTTGCCGGGAACCCAGGGTGGTGAACAGGTGCATCTCGGGCGCGCGCACCTTGCGCGCAGCCAGCTTGGCGATCACCCAGTTGATCGGACCCAGTTGGCGCAACCGGCCGGGCGGGATGCGCACCACCTGGTCGCCGGTCATGCCTGCTGCACCAGGTACGGCGACACGGTGCTGCGGTGCTCGTCGATGTCGAGTGCGCGGCCGAGCGCGGGGAACGCCCGCTGGGGACAGTTGTCGCGTTCGCAGACCCGGCAGCCCGCGCCGATCGGAGTGGAGACGTCCCCGGACAAATCGAGTCCTTCCGAATAGACGAGCCGGTGCGCGTGGCGGAGCTCGCAACCCAGCCCGATCGCAAAGGTCTTACCGGGCTGACCATATCGGGCCGCGCGCCGCTCGACGGTGCGGGCCACCCACATGTAGTTGCGGCCGTCGGGCATCTGGGCGACCTGCACCAGGATCTTGCCGGGGTTCGCGAACGTTTCGTAGACGTTCCACAGCGGGCACGTCCCGCCGCTGGAGGAAAAGTGAAAACCCGTGGCGGACTGGCGTTTCGACATATTGCCGGCGCGGTCGACCCGGACGAAGGACAGTGGTACGCCGCGCATCGACGGCCGTTGCAGCGTGGAGAGCCGGTGCGCGATGGTTTCGTAGCTGACCAGGTAGAAGGCCGACAGCCGTTCGACGTCGTAGCGGAAATTCTCGGCGACATCGTGGAACTGGCGGTAGGGCAGCACCGTGGCGGCGGCGAAGTAGTTGGCCAGTCCGAGCCGGGCCAGCGTGTGCGACTCGGCGCTGGTGAACTTGCCCTCTTCGACCAGGCCGTCGATCAGGTCGCCGAACTCGAGGTAGGCCAGCTCGGCGGCCATCTTGAACACCTGCTGGCCGGCGGCCAGGTGGTTGCTGATCTCCAGCGTCTTGGCCGCGGGGTCGTAGCGGTGCAGCACGTTCTCGCCGAGGTCGATGCGCCGGGTGATGCGCACCCCGTGCACCTCGGTGAGCCGGCGGGTCAGTTCGCGGGCCAGATCGCCGTGGTGCATCCGCATCTGGACGGTCAGGTCTTCGGCGGCGGTGTCCAGCGCGTGCAGGTAGTTCTGGCGTTGGTAGAAGTAGTCGCGCACCTCTTCGTGCGGCATGGTGATCGACCCGCTGCCGCTGCTGCCGTCGAAGTAGCGGTCCTCGGTGGCGGCGGCCAGTTGCGCGGTGGTGAGCCGGTAGCGACGGTGCAGATTGACCACTGCGCGGGCCAGGCTCGGGTGCGCGTTCACCATCTCGGCGATCTCGGTGGGGTCGACGTCGATGTCCAGATCGCGGTCCAGGGTGACTTCGCGCAGCTCGGCGACCAACCGGGTGGCGTCCTGGGAGGCGAAGAAGGTGGCGTCCACCCCGAACAACTCGGTGATCCGCAGCAGCACGGCCACCGTCAGCGGGCGCACGTCATGCTCGATCTGGTTGAGGTAGCTGGGCGAGATGTCCAGCATCTGGGCCAGTGCGGCCTGGCTGAATCCGCGCTCGTTGCGGAGCTGGCGGACCCGGGCGCCGACGAACGTCTTGGACACTCCAGGAGCCTACGCTTGTTGCTAAGACTCAGTTAGCAGAGTTGGCAGGTTGGTGTTTCGGGCCGGCCATTGGCATGATTCGCATCGGCCTTCCTGGGTAAACCCGGGGGCACCGAGTGAAAATGGGGACGGGGAGCAGCACCGTGAGCCTTGACAAGAAGTTAATGCCGGTTCCGGACGGGCACCCTGACGTCTTCGACCGCGAGTGGCCGTTGCGGGTCGGCGACATCGACCGGACCGGCCGGCTGCGGCTGGACGCGGCCTGTCGGCATATTCAGGACATCGGCCAGGACCAGCTGCGCGAGATGGGTTTCGAGGAGACGCACCCGCTGTGGATCGTGCGGCGCACCATGGTCGACCTGATCCGGCCCATCGAGTTCGGCGACATGCTGCGGTGTCGGCGCTGGTGCTCGGGAACATCCAACCGCTGGTGCGAGATGCGGGTGCGCATCGACGGCCGCAAGGGCGGGCTGATCGAGTCGGAGGCGTTCTGGATCCACGTCAATAAGGAAACCGAGATGCCGGCGCGGATCGCCGACGACTTCCTGGCCGGACTGCACAAAACCACGTCGGTGGATCGGCTGCGGTGGAAGGGCTACCTGAAGCCCGGCGGCCGAGACGACGCGGCGGAAATCCATGAGTTTCCGGTGCGGGTGACCGACATCGACTTGTTCGACCACATGAACAACTCCGTGTACTGGAGCGTGGTCGAGGATTACCTGGCCTCCCACACCGACCTGCTGGACGGCCCGCTGCGGGTCACCATCGAACACGAGGCGCCGGTCGCGCTGGGCGACAAGCTGGAGATCATTTCGCACGTCCACCCGGCCGGATCGACCGACAAGTTCGGGCCGGACCTGGTCGACCGGGCTGTTACAACGCTCACATATGCGGTCGGCGACGAGACGAAGGCCGTCGCGGCGCTGTTCGCTCTCTAACAGGACAAGCGTTCTGTTAAATTAGTGTTGACCTGCGGTTCTTGTTACCGGGCGGTAGCTTCTGAACCGGTTCAGAAAATTTGCGGCTTCGCAAGATTTGCAAAATGACCGCAGGTCATAGCCGAAATTGGCAAGTGAAATGGGTAGACCAGCAGGAATGCCCTGTGCCAAGGTCGTGTTAGCACAGCAGTGAAGATGGAAGTCGAACCCGAAGCTTCCGGCTGGGTGGCAAGCAGCCACCAGCAATTCAGTAGTGAGTGAACCGTTAAGGAGCTGTCCAATGTCTGTCGTTGGAACCCCCAAGAGCGCTGAGCAGATCCAGCACGACTGGGACCACAACCCCCGCTGGAAGGGCGTCAACCGCACCTACACGCCGCAGGACGTCGTCGCGCTGCAGGGCCACGTCGTCGAGGAGCACACCCTGGCCCGCCGCGGCGCCGAGGTGCTCTGGGAGCAGCTGCACGAGATGGACTTCGTCAACGCGCTGGGCGCGCTGACCGGAAACATGGCCGTTCAGCAGGTGCGCGCCGGCCTCAAGGCGATCTACCTGTCCGGCTGGCAGGTCGCCGGTGACGCCAACCTCTCCGGGCACACCTACCCCGACCAGAGCCTCTACCCGGCCAACTCGGTGCCGCAGGTGGTGCGTCGCATCAACAACGCGCTGCTGCGCGCCGACGAGATCGCCAAGGTCGAGAACGACCGCTCGGTGGACAACTGGCTGGCCCCGATCGTCGCCGACGGCGAGGCCGGCTTCGGTGGTGCGCTCAACGTCTACGAGCTGCAGAAGGCCATGATCGCCGCCGGTGTCGCCGGGTCGCACTGGGAAGACCAGCTGGCCTCGGAGAAGAAGTGCGGCCACCTCGGTGGCAAGGTGCTGATCCCGACTCAGCAGCACATCCGCACCCTGACCTCCGCCCGCCTGGCCGCGGACGTCGCCGGTGTCCCGACGGTCGTCATCGCCCGTACCGACGCCGAGGCCGCCACCCTGATCACCTCCGACGTCGACGAGCGGGACCGCCCCTTCATCACCGGTGAGCGCACCAACGAGGGCTTCTACCGGGTCAAGAACGGTCTCGAGCCGTGCATCGCCCGGGCCAAGGCCTACGCGCCGTACGCCGACCTGATCTGGATGGAGACCGGTACTCCGGACCTGGCGCTGGCCAAGCGGTTCGCCGAGGGCGTCAAGGCCGAGTTCCCCGACCAGATGCTGGCCTACAACTGCTCGCCGTCGTTCAACTGGCGCAAGCACCTCGACGACGCGACGATCGCGAAGTTCCAGAAGGAACTCGGTGCGATGGGCTTCAAGTTCCAGTTCATCACGCTGGCCGGATTCCACGCGCTGAACTACTCGATGTTCGATCTGGCCCACGGCTACGCCCGCAACCAGATGACCGCGTACGTCGAGCTGCAGGAGCGCGAGTTCGCCGCCGAGGAGCGTGGGTACACCGCCACCAAGCACCAGCGCGAGGTCGGTGCCGGCTACTTCGACCGGATCGCCACCACGGTGGACCCCACTTCGTCGACGACGGCGCTGGCCGGCTCGACCGAAGAGGGCCAGTTTCACTGAGGATGAGGCCAGTGCGGAGCCGGGCGACCCCCGGTTCGCGCTGAAGTAGCATAGGCCCCGCCCGGCAACCCTGGGCGGGGCCTATTGCGGTGCAGGACAATTCGGGCGATCAGTGGAGAAGACAGTGAGCGATGCAGCAATCCAGCGGGTAGGTGTGGTCGGGGCCGGGCAGATGGGCGCCGGTATCGCCGAGGTGTCGGTTCGTGCGGGTGTCGCCGTCACCGTGTTCGAGACCACCGAGGCGCTGATCACCGCGGGCCGTAACCGCATCACCAAGTCGCTGGAACGGGGTGTGAGCGCCGGCAAGGTCACCGAACGCGAGCGCGACCGCGCACTGGGGCTGTTGACGTTCACCACCGACCTGGGCGACCTGGCCGACCGGCAGCTGGTCATCGAGGCCGTCATCGAGGACGAGACGGTGAAGGCCAAGATCTTCGCCGAGCTGGACCGCGTGATCACCGACCCCGAGGCGGTGCTGGCGTCCAACACCTCCAGCATCCCGATCATGAAGATCGCCGCGGCCACGCAGAACCCGCAGCGGGTGCTGGGCCTGCACTTCTTCAACCCGGTCCCGGTGCTGCCGCTGGTGGAGCTGGTGAGCACCCTGGTGACCGACGAGGCCGCCGCCGCCCGCACCGAGGAGTTCGCCGGCGCCGTGCTGGGCAAGCAGGTGGTGCGCTGCTCGGACCGCTCCGGCTTCGTGGTGAACGCCCTGCTGGTGCCCTACCTGTTGTCGGCGATCCGGATGGTGGAGGCGGGCTTCGCCACCGTCGAGGACGTCGACAAGGCCGTCGTCGCGGGATTGTCCCATCCGATGGGGCCGCTGCGGCTCTCCGACCTGGTCGGCCTGGACACCCTCAAGCTGATCGCGGACAAGCTGTACGAGGAGTTCAAAGAGCCGCACTACGGACCGCCGCCGCTGCTGCTGCGGATGGTGGAAGCCGGCCTGCTGGGCAAGAAATCCGGCAAGGGCTTCTACACCTACTGAGCTACTTCTGCAGGGTGAACTGGTCGACGTCGGTGTAGCCCTGGCGGAACAGCTTCGCGCAGCCGGTCAGGTACTTCATGTAGCGGTTGTAGACCTTCTCCGACTGGATCGCGATGGCCCGCTCGCGCTGGGCCTCGAGCGCGGTCGCCCAGATCTCCAGCGTCCTGGCGTAGTGCAGTTGCAGCGACTGAATGCGCTTCATCGTGAAGCCCGCGGCCGCCGCCTGCTCCTCGACCACCGGAACCGTGGGCAGGTCGCCGCCCGGGAAGATCTCGGCCAGGATGAACTGGCTGAAGTGCACGATCTCGCGGGTCAGCGGCAGGCCCTTGGCCCGGGCCTCGCGCATCGTCGGGCGCACGATCGTGTGCAGCAACATGCTGCCGTCGCTGGGCAGCACCTCGTGCGCCATCTTGAAGAACCGCTTGTAGCGGTGGCGGCCGAAGTGCTCGAACGCGCCGATCGAAACGATGCGGTCGACGGGTTCGTGGAACTTCTCCCAGCCCTCCAGCAACACCCGCCGGGACCGGGACGTGTCCAGCTCGTCGAACTTCTGCTGGACGTGGGCGGCCTGGTTCTCGGACAACGTCAAGCCCACGACGTTGACGTCGTATTTTTCGATGGCGCGTCGCATCGTGGCGCCCCAGCCGCAGCCGATGTCCAGCAACGTCATTCCCGGCTCGAGGTTCAGCTTGCCCAAGGCCAGGTCGATCTTGGCGAGCTGGGCCTCTTCCAGCGTCATGTCGTCGCGCTCGAAGTAAGCGCAACTGTAGGTCTTCGTGGGGTCGAGGAAGAGCCGGAAGAAATCATCGGAGAGGTCGTAGTGCGCTTGCACGTTGCCGAAATGCGGCGTGAGCTGCACGGCCATACGATGTCTGCCTTTCTTTTATCGGAGCGAAAGCCTGCACCCCGCCCCGATGCATTCCCTGCATGCTAGCCGCTGTCCAGCACCCCGATAGCCCACTGAAGGTAAAGCCGCAGGTGAAGGGGGCTTTACGTGCCCTAACTCACTGGTCCCGGGGCGGCACGATGGGGGATGGGTGCGGTTGACCGCGGAACTTCTCCAGTGACCCGCCGGCCTCGACGATCCCGCACAGCGCGCTCCAGCTCAGCATGGTGAGGTAGTCGATCAACTCGTCGCTGCTCATCCGCGGGTCCGACATCCACGAGTGGGTGGCCAGTTGCACGCCGCCGACGATCAGGTAGGCCCACGGCTCCACGCCGCCGACATCCATGCCGACCTCGCGCATCCGGCGGCGCAACATCACCGCGATCATCCGGGCGATGATCCGCTCGGAATCGGCGATCACCTTGCTCTTACTGCCCGAGCTGTTCGCCATCACGAACCCGTACGGTTCGGGTTCGGCGGCCATGGTCTCCACGTACACCCGGATCACCTCGCGGGTCAGCTCGTAGCCGTCCAGATTGGAGGACAGTGCCGCGGCCATGTTGGGGATCAGGGTGGTCTGCGCGAAGCGCATCATCACCGCGGTCGTCAGATCGTTCTTGTCGACGAAGTAGCGGTACAGGACGGTTTTGGACACCCCGATCTCGGCGGCGATCTCGTCCATGCTCAGGAACCGGCTCTGCCGGCGAATCGCCTCGATGGTTCCGTCGACCAGCTCGTTGCGGCGGTCCACTTTGTGTTGGTGCCAGCGCCGCTTGCGACCATCGGTCTTCGCGCTGCGAGCCGGAATTTGCTGTGCCACTTTCGCCGATTCCCAATCGTTTAGTCGCATCGATACTACGGCTTCGGGTGGCGCGTTCGGCGGACATGCCCGCACCTGCGTGAGGGCTCCCACCAGTGTGGGTAACACTAACCGGTGGTCGAGATGGCGCATGATGGTTGTGATGACGCACAGGGCTGATGGTTCGGGCGCAACAGTGGGGACCGGGTTGAGCGCGCGGCCGCCCGAGCCGCGGCCGTCGCGCACCTCGCTGGCGGAATCCTTCGCCGGCGCCGATCAGCAGGCCGATGCCGAACGGCGCACCGCCCTGCGCCGGATGAAGGCGGTCGCGCTGGGCTTTCTGCTCGGCGCCACAGTGGTGTTCCTGCTGTGCCGGTGGGCGAACGTGCACGGTGACGCCCCCGCGTGGGTCGGCTATGTCGGCGCCGCCGCCGAGGCGGGCATGGTGGGCGCCCTGGCGGACTGGTTTGCGGTGACGGCCCTGTTCAAACACCCACTGGGCATTCCGATCCCGCACACCGCGATCATCAAGCGCAAGAAAGACCAGCTCGGCGAGGGTCTGGGCACCTTCGTGCGGGAGAACTTCCTGTCGGCCGAGGTCGTCGAGAACAAGCTGCGCGACGCCCAGGTGCCGAGCCGGCTGGGCAAGTGGCTGGCCGAGCCCGCGCATGCGCAGCGGGTGGCCGCCGAAGCGTCGACGGTGCTGCGCGTGGGAGTGGAGTTGCTGCGCGACGACGACGTCCAGCAGGTGATCGACCGGATGATCGTGCGCCGCATCGCCGAGCCGCAGTGGGGTCCGCCGGTGGGCCGGGTGTTGCAGACGCTGTTGGCCGAGAATCGGCAGGAGGCGCTGATCCAGTTGCTGGCCGACCGGGCTTTTCAGTGGTCGCTGAATGCCGGCGTGGTCATCCAGCGGGTAGTCGAGCGGGATTCCCCGACCTGGTCGCCGCGCTTCGTCGACCATCTGGTCGGCGACCGCATTCACCGGGAGTTGATGGACTTCACCGACAAGGTGCGCCGCAACCCTGATCACGAGTTGCGCCGCTCAGCCACCCGTTTCCTGTTCGAGTTCGCCGACGACCTGCAGAACGATCCCGACACCATCGCGCGTGCCGACGCCGTCAAGGAGCAGTTGATGGCGCGGGAGGAGGTGGCGAACGCTGCCGCGACGGCGTGGGCCACGCTCAAGCGGCTGGTGCTCGAGGGTGTCGACGACCCGTCGAGCACGCTGCGCACCCGGATCGCCGACACGGTGATCCGGATCGGGGAGTCGTTGCGGGACGACGCCGACCTGCGCGACAAGGTCGAGGGTTGGATGGTGCGGGCCGCGCAGCACCTGGTTTCGCAATATGGGGTAGAGATCACAGCGATCATTACCGAGACGATCGAGCGCTGGGACGCCGAGGAGGCCAGCCGGCGCATCGAGCTTCATGTGGGCCGTGACCTGCAGTTTATCCGGATCAATGGGACGGTCGTCGGTGCGCTGGCCGGGTTGGTGATCTACGCCGTCGCGCAGCTGTTGTTCTGAGCGGACGGCCGACCGCTTGCAATTGCAAGCACTCCTTCGTAATCTGGATGGTGTACGTGACCACCCCGATCAAGGAGCAACCATGCCGGCGGAGGAGAAGCTGGGCACCAAAGTGTCCACCAAGGCTTCCGACGTGGCCTCCGACATCGGCAGCTTCATCCGGTCGCAGCGCGAGACGGCACAGGTGTCGATGCGGCAGCTCGCCGAGCGGTCCGGTGTCAGCAATCCCTACCTGAGCCAGGTGGAGCGCGGATTGCGAAAGCCGTCCGCCGACGTACTGCGCCAGATCGCCAAAGCGCTGCGGGTTTCCGCTGAGGTTCTCTATGTGCAGGCCGGGATTCTCGAGCCCCGCGACGCCAGCCAGGTGCGGGACGCGATCGTCACCGACGCGGCCATCACCGAGTCGCAGAAGCAGGCTTTGCTGGATGCATACGCCTCGTTCGTTCAGCAGAACGAAGCCGACCTGGCCTAGCCAACCGAGATCGGTGGGCCGCGACGAACCACTCACAACTTCCCGCCGACCCGACCAACCAGGAGGTTCCAGCAAGCCGCGTGACCGACGTCAATCCGCGGGTCTTGACCACCTCCCCAGCAGGAGCCGCCGCTTGCGCCAACTTCCAAATCAAAACTCAATGCTCTGATATCGCAACAGTGAAAGGAATTAGCAATGGCTGAGAACACCAACAACATCGAAGACCTCCGCGCCCCGCTGCTCGCCGCGCTCGGTGCGGCCGACCTGGCGTTGGCCACCGTGAACGACCTGATCGCCAACCTCCGGGACCGTGCCGAGGAGACCCGCACCAACTTGCGGGACCGTGCCGAGGAAACCCGCAGCAACCTGCGCGAGCGCGCCGAGGAGACCCGGACCGACACCCGCAGCCGGGTCGAGGAGAGCCGCGCCCGCCTGTCCAAGCTGCAGGAGGACCTGCCCGAGCAGCTGACCGAGCTGCGTGACCGCTTCACCGCCGAAGAGCTGCGTAAGGCAGCCGAGGGCTACCTGGAAGCCGCCACGACCCGCTACAACGAGCTGGTCGAGCGTGGCGAGGCAGCGCTGGGCCGGCTGCGCAGCCAGTCCGCCTTCGAGGACGCCTCCGCGCGGGCCGAGGGTTACGTGGACCAGGCGGTCGAGCTGACCCAGGAGGCGCTGGGCACCGTGGCGACCCAGACCCGCGCGGTCGGCGAGCGGGCCGCCAAGCTGGTCGGCATCGAGCTGCCCAAGAAGGCCGAAGAGGCTGCCGCCCCGGTGAAGAAGGCCGCGCCGGCCAAGAAGGCTCCCGCCAAGAAGGCCGTTCCGGCCAAGAAGGCTCCCGCCAAGAAGGCCCCGGCCAAGAAGGTCACCCAGAAGTAGTCCGTCCGGGAACCGCACGAACAACTCGACTCCGAGTCGCCCTCGCCTGGGGTGACTCGGAGTCGACGTTTTCCAGGCACCCCGCATAGGCTGGTGGACGTGCACATGGTGAACCTCATCCTGATCGTTCTGAGTATCGCTGTCGCCCTGACCGCGGTTTATGCCTTTGTGCACGCGGCTTTGCAGAGGTCGGACGCTTATATCGCCGCCGAGAAGCTGACCAAGCCGGTGTGGTTGGTGATCCTTGGCCTCAGTGCGCTGCTCAGCTATTTCCTGGGCATCATGGGGACGGTGCTGGCCGCGGTCGCCACCGGCGTCTACCTGGCCGACGTGCGGCCCAAGCTGCTCGAAGTGCAGGGCAAGTCGCACTAGCGGATGAAAATCCTGATCGTCGCGCCGGCGGCGGCGCTGCTGTCGCTGACCGGCGCGGGTCCCGCGGGCGCCGCACCGGTGAATCCGCCGCCCTACATCGACCACACCGAATGGGTGTCCTGGGGACCTGCCAGCCTGCGCGTCTATCCGACGCCGTCGGGTCGTGCCGCGGCCCGCGCCTCGGATCTGCCAGCCGCCGGTCAGGCCTGGGCAGAGGTGCTGGCGCGCTCGCCGCAGGCCGACACCCCCGGGATGCGCGCCCAGTTCGACTGCCACTGGCAGTTCGCCGAACTCGCCCGGCCCGGCAAGACCAGCTGGAATCTGGAGCCGTGGCGACCGGTGGTCGACGACGCGGCCATGGTCGCGGCGGCGTGCAATCCCGGCGGACAGGAGGAACCGTTCTGATGCCCAGCCCGCCGACCCGCAGCCAGCTCGCTGCACTGGTGGACCACACCCTGCTCAAACCCGAGGCGACCCCCGCCGACGTCGCCGCGCTCGTCGCAGAAGGCGCCGAGCTGGGCGTCTACGCCGTGTGCGTCTCCCCGACGTTGGTGCCGGCTGCGGTGCGCGCCGGCGGCGTGCGAGTCGCCGCGGTGGCCGGCTTCCCGTCGGGCAAGCATCTGGGCGCAGTCAAGGCGCAGGAGGCGGTCGCAGCCCTGGACGCCGGCGCCACCGAGATCGACATGGTCATCGACGTCGGTGCGGCCCTGACCGGCGACTTCGATGCGGTGCGTGCCGATATCGCGACCGTGCGGGCGGCCGCCGTCGACGCCGTGCTGAAGGTGATCGTGGAATCGGCCGTGCTGCTGGGCAGCGCGGACGAGGGCGCGTTGACGGCCGTCTGCCGGGCGGCCGAAGATGCCGGCGCCGACTTCGTCAAAACGTCGACCGGGTTCCATCCGGCCGGCGGGGCGACGGTGCGTGCCGTCGAGGTGATGAGCGCCGCGGTCGGCGGGCGCCTCGGAGTCAAGGCCAGCGGCGGCATCCGCACCGCCGCCGACGCGATTGCGCTGCTCGACGCCGGCGCCACCCGCCTCGGGCTGTCCGGCACCCGGGCGGTGCTCGACGGGCTGGATTAACTCACAGGTCGGCGAAGCAGGGATCGGTCTCGCCGGCGGGAATGGTGGCGTTGCGCGACGAAAAGTGGACGATCACGCCGCTGTCGGTGACGTCCACACTGTCGGCCTTGATTCCCAGCGGAAGTTTCGTGGTGAAGTCGGACGTGTATTCGTCGAGCGATGATTGCACCGACTCTTTGGGCAGCTTGAAGCCCAGCGCATTGAAACTTACGATGTCCAGTTTCAACCCGCCGTTGGACACCGTCGGCTTGGCGACGATGTCGTTGAGGGTGCCCTTCAATTCGACCGTTTTGTCGTTGGGATGAGTGGTCACGCTGCGGGTGACGAACTCGCCCACCGCCGGGATCGCGTTCTGCACCGTTTCCTTGATGCCCTCGGAGGTCCAGGTGACGGTGGCGTCGATCGCGCCGATGGTGCCCTTGGAATCGGGCGTGCTGTCGAGCTTGACGTCTCTGATGTCGATCTGCAGCTTCATGCCCTTGGCATCTTTGATCTGGTTGCCGGCCGTCTCGATCGAGATGTTGGTGTAGTGGTCGGTGAGCACCTGCCAGGTGACCAGCGGGGTCACTCCGAACGACGCGGTGGCCTGGTCCTGGACCTTGCAGGCCGTCGCCGCGGCGATCTTGTTGTTCGCTTTGTTACGCACAATCAGTTCGACGAGGATGCCGCCGGCCACCACCAGCGCCAGCACGATGATCAGCACCAGCACGATCGACAGCGGGTCGCGCAACGACCGCTTCTTCTTTTTGACCTCGGCCGGCCCGTCCGTCGGGGTGGCGGTCGGGGTCGCCTGGCCGGCCGTCGGACCGGGCGGCTGCGGCCGGTTGAGCCGGCGCGTACTGGCGTTGCCCAGCGCGAAGTTCTCGGTCGGCTGCGACGACGGTGGGGGATTCTGCGGTCCGCCGCGAGGATCGCCGGACTGCGGCCTCCCGCCGTAGGGGCTGCCCGGTGCCGGGGGTCGGCCGAGCGGTCCCTGGTCGCCCGGACGCGCCCAACCCGACGGGCCGTCGTTGCGTGGTCCCTGCGGAGTCGTCACTCCCGAGATTCTGCCCTATCGAGGGCCGCAAAGTCTGCCCGGTTGTGCAGGACAGCGATCTTCTCCCGGGCCGTGGCCACCGTGTCGAGATCGAGGTCGGCGACCAGCAGTTCCGGTTCGGCGCCCGCCGAGGCCACCACCGCGCCGAACGGAGAGGCCACCAGGCTGCCGCCGACGCCGGTCGGGGCGCCCGAACCGCCGGCGCCGTCACCCGGGTCGGCCTGGCCGGCGGCGGCGATATAACAGGTCGAATCCACCGCGCGGGCCCGCGTCAGCAGCGTCCACTGCTCGAGTTTGCCCGGGCCCGATCCCCAGGACGCGCACACCACGATCAGCTGGGCGCCGCGGTCGGCAAGGTCGGTGTAGAGCGCCGGAAACCGGACGTCGTAGCACGTCGTCAAACCCACGCCGACGCCGTCGACGGTGATCACCACCGGTTGCTGGCCGGGCGCGACGGTGCGTGATTCGGTGAAGCCGAACGCGTCGTAAAGGTGGATTTTGTCGTAGCGGGCGTCGGTGCCCGGCCCGGCCGCGATCAGTGTGTTCGTCACCCTGCCGTCGCCGGACGGGGCGAACATCCCGGCGACCACGGTGATGCCGGCGCTCGCCGCGATCTGGCGGACCCCGTCGGCCCAGGGGCCGTCCAGCGGCTCGGCGACCGGTTTCAGTGACACCCCGAACCGGCACATGGTCGCCTCGGGGAACACCACCAGCGCCGCGCCCGCCTCGGCGGCCCGCTCGGTGTACTCGCGCACCAGCTGCAGATTCTCCGTCGGGTCGGTGCCGCTGAGAATTTGGGCCAGTGCGATGCGCATGGCCGCGAGTTTAGTTCCGGGCGCCCGGCGGGCGACTACGCGCTTTTCGCGATCCAATCCGTGGTGTAGCGCTGCTCGATATTGATCAGCTCCGCCAACTGGGTGCCGATCAGCCGCTCCAGCTTGCCGCCGATCAACGGCACCCGCACCTGCATGGACAACTGCACGGACATGCGGGAGCCGCGGGTGTCGGGGGCGGGCGCCAGGACCGCCGTGCCCCACACGTTCACCGGGGCGCCGACCACCAGGGCCGCGATCGACGCGGTGGCGACCCGGTTGTTGATCGGAGTCCACGTCTCCTCGCGCCGCACCGACAGATCGCCCCGAAGCAGCTGTGTGATCAGGGCGGGCAGGTTCTCGTTCAGCACCGTCTGCACCGTGACCACCTCGATGGTGCCGGTGTCGCCGGACTCCCCGCCGATCCGCAGGGATTCCAGGGTGGCGATGTCGACCGGCGTTTCAGCCAGCCGGCCCAGCCAGTAGGCCTCCTGGTAGAAGGCCCGGTGAACTTCTTCGACGCTGCCCTCGTAGTCGGCCGACATGTCGAATGAACGCGGCATAGCTGCCCAGGCTACCGTTACCAGCGATGAATTCGGCCGATTCCGGTGCGCTGTTCGCCGGTGCGCGCGTCGCCGAATCGGTCCCGCTGGCGCCGCTGACCACCTTGCGGGTGGGGCCGGTGGCGCGGCGCGTCATCACCTGCGTCAGCAGCGATCAGGTCATCGCGGTACTGCACCGGCTCGACACGTCGGGCGGCGGTCCGGTGCTGGTGCTTGCCGGCGGTTCCAATGTGGTGATCGGCGACGCGGTCGCCGACCTGACCGTGGTGCGGCTGGCCAACGACGGCGTTGTCGTCGACGGGCACCTGGTTCGCGCGCAGGCCGGCGCGGTGTGGGATGACGTGGTGCGGCGATCCATCAAGGCAGGTCTGGGGGGGTTGGAATGCCTGTCGGGCATCCCGGGCTCGGCGGGGGCCACCCCGGTACAGAACGTCGGCGCGTACGGGGTGGAGGTGTCCGACACGATCACCCGGGTCCGGCTGCTGGATCGCGGCAGCGGCGAGGCCCGCTGGGTACCTGCCGATGAACTCGGATTCGGCTACCGCAGCAGCGTGCTCAAGCGCGCCGACGGCCTCGACGTGCCGGCGGTGGTCCTGGAGGTGGAGTTCGCGCTCGATCCCGCGGGACGCAGCGCGCCGTTGCGGTACGGGGAGCTGATTGCGGCCCTGCGCACCCAGCCCGGCGAACGCGGCGATCCGCCGGCGGTCCGTGCCGCGGTGCTGGCGCTGCGCGCCCGCAAAGGCATGGTGCTCGACGCGGCCGATCACGACACCTGGAGCGTGGGGTCGTTCTTCACCAATCCGGTGGTCGAGCCGCGGGACTACGCACGGCTGGCCGCTGCGAGCGACACCCCGGTGCCGCACTATCCGGCGCCGGACGGCGTGAAGCTGGCCGCGGGTTGGCTGGTTGAGCAGGCCGGATTCAGCAAAGGCTATCCGGGGGCCGAAGCGCCGTGCCGGCTCTCCACCAAGCATGCGTTGGCGTTGACCAACCGGGGCGGCGCCACCGCGGAAGACGTGATGGTAGTGGCCCGCGCCGTTCGGGACGGGGTGCGTGATGTGTTTGGTATCACACTGAAACCCGAACCTGTCCTGGTCGGTTGCGTTTTGTAACTGCTACTTTCGTGCACAGTTCCCCCGCCGCGCGTTGTTGCGGTGGGGCCACCGGTGTTTCGCCCGGTATCTTTGGATCTCGTGACGTCGTCCAGCAACCCCGCCAAGCCGGGGCCGATCAATCGCCGCATGGCGTTGGCGGCCCTCGGGCTCGGCGTGCTGGCGCCCAGCGCGCTGGCAGCCTGCGGGGGCAAGGTCACCAATCCTCAGGCCGAGCGCAAGGCGCCGCCGTCGGCGCGGCTGAACTTCCAGCCCGCTGATGCCGCGCAGGACGTGGTGCCGGTCGCACCGATCAGCGTGCAGGTCAGTGACGGTTGGTTTCAGCGGGTGGCGCTGACGAACTCGGCCGGTAAGCCGGTCGCCGGCACCTTCAACCAGGACCGCACCGTCTTCATGACCACCGAGCCGCTGGGTTACGACTCCTCCTACTCCTGGACCGGCTCGGCGGTCGGCCACGACGGCAAGGCGGTCCCGGTGTCGGGCAAGTTCACCACCGTGTCGCCGAAGAAGAAGATCGACGGCGGATTCCAGCTCGCCGACGGGCAGACCGTCGGCATCGCGGCGCCGGTGATCATCCAGTTCGACGCGCCCATCAGCGACAAGGCCACCGTCGAGCGCGCCCTGAAGGTGACCACCAATCCGCCGGTCGAAGGCAGCTGGGCATGGCTGCCCGACGAGGCCAAGGGCGCTCGCGTGCACTACCGGCCGCGTGAGTACTACCCGGCGGGCACCACGGTCAACGTCGAGGCAAAGCTCTACGGCCTGCCGTTCGGCGACGGCGCGTACGGCGCCCAGGACTTCTCGTTGAACATCCAGATCGGACGCCGCCAGGTGGTCAAGGCCGAGGTGTCCTCGCACCGTATCCAGGTGGTCACCGACGCCGGCGTCATCATGGATTTCCCGTGCAGCTACGGCGAGGCGGACAAGGCCCGCAACGTCACCCGCAACGGCATCCACGTCGTGACCGAGAAGTACGCCGACTTCTATATGTCCAACCCGGCCGCCGGCTACAGCAACGTGCACGAGCGGTGGGCGGTGCGGATCTCCAACAACGGCGAGTTCATCCACGCCAACCCGTCCAGCGCCGGCGCGCAGGGCAACAGCAACGTCACCAACGGCTGCATCAACCTGTCGACGTCGGACGCCGCCGAGTATTTCCCGACGGCGATGTACGGCGACCCGGTCGAGGTCACCGGCAGCTCGATCCAGCTTTCCTACGCCGACGGCGACATCTGGGACTGGGCTGTGGACTGGGACACCTGGGTGGGCATGTCGGCGCTGCCGCCGCCGGCAGCGCGTCCGCCGGGCTCCCAGATCCCGGTCACCGCACCCGCCACGCCGTCCACCGCGCCCAGCCTGTCGGGCACGCCGACGACGACGACTACGACGACATCGCCTAGCTCTGGGCCTGGTGGTTGAACCTCCGGGTGGCACTGGCCTGGTCGCGCGGCCGGATAATGATCTGATCCAGGTTGACGTGTGCGGGTCGCGACGCGACGAACCCGATGACCTCGGCGACGTCGGCGGCCACCAGCGGGGTCATGCCGGCGTAGACGGCGTCGGCGCGGTCCTGATCCCCGTCGAACCGGACCAGCGAAAACTCGGTTTCCACCGCACCGGGGGCGATCTCGGTCAGTCGCACCGGTTTGCCCAGCAGTTCGCCGCGCAGCGTGCGGTGCAGCGCCCCTTGGGCGTGTTTGGCGGCGGTGTAACCGGCGCCGCCGTCGTAAATCTCAAGTGCGGCAATCGAAGTCACGGTGACGATCAGGCCGTCGCCGGACTCGATGAGTTTGGGTAACAGAGCGCGGATCAACCGTAACGTGCCCAGCACGTTGGTCTCCCACATCCAGCGCCAGTGCTCCAGGTCGGCCTCGGCCACCGGCGCCAGCCCCTTGGCGCCGCCGGCATTGTTGACCAGCACGTCCACTCGGTCCAGGCCCCGGGCCAGCGCCGCGACGTCGGCGTCGCGTGTGACGTCCGCCACCACGGCGGTGCCGCCGAGTTCGGCGGCCAGGGCATGCACGCGATCTGCCCGGCGTGCCACCGGCACTACGTGAAAGCCTTGTGCGGCAAGGGTTCTGGTGGTGGCCTCGCCGATTCCGGAGCTGGCTCCGGTGATCACCGCGACGCGCTGGCCTGGGTCGGGGACAGTCATCGAGACAACTCTAATAAACGGTGCTAAGTTTTCGGTGTGCACCAAAGCGTCTTGTTCCGCACCGCGGCCGCGTGTTTCTACGCGGGCGCGTGTTGTTGTCGCGCAGCTCGCCGCGCCTGAACTGACGCAAGTCACGGGTGTGGCCAGGGACCCGGCCATCGCAACTCGGACAAGGACTGCCAGTGCACTCGACTACTTTCACCCACCAATCCCATCGCCGCGGGCGTATCGCCGGCCCGGCCGGACCGCTGCGCTCGTATCGTCAGGTGGTGCCCCCAGCGCTGCACCTGTCCGACTCCGCGGCGGCGTCGGTGTTCCGGGCGGTGCGACTGCGCGGACCGGTCGGCCGCGACGTCATCGCCAACGTCACCTCGCTGAGCATCGCCACGGTGAACCGCCAGGTGATCGCGCTGCTGGACGCCGGGCTGCTACGGGAACGCGCCGACCTGGCCGTGTCCGGGGCGATCGGACGTCCGCGGGTGCCGGTGGAGGTCAACCACGAGCCGTTCGTGACGTTGGGCATCCACATCGGTGCCCGGACCACCAGCATCGTGGCCACCGATCTGTTCGGCCGCACCCTGGACACCGTCGAGACCCCCACCCCGCTCAGCGCCGCCGGCCCCGCTCTCACCACGCTGGCGCACAGCGCCCGCCGCTATCTGCAGCGTTGGCACCGTCGTCGGGCCCTGTGGGTCGGTGTGGCGATCGGCGGGACCGTCGACAACGCCAGCGGTCTGGTGGACCACCACCGGCTGGGCTGGCGTCAGGCCCCGGTCGGGCCGGTGCTGGCTGACGCGCTGGGACTGCCGGTGTCGGTGGCCTCGCACGTCGACGCCATGGCCGGCGCCGAGCTGCTGCTGGGCATGCGGCGGTTTGCGGCCAACTCCTCGACCAGCCTGTACGTCTACGCCCGGGAGACGGTCGGGTACGCGCTGGTCATCGACGGGCGGGTGCACTGCCCCACCAGCGGCCCGGGCACCATCGCGCCGTTGCCGGTGCAATCGGAGTTGCTGGGCGGTTCGGGACAATTGGAGTCCACGGTCAGTGACGAGGCGGTGCTGGCCGCTGCCCGCACGCTGCGAATCCTGCCCGGCGTAGCCCCGGCGAACCGCACCGGCGCCTCCAGCGCCGCGATGGCGGACCTGTTGCGGGTAGCGCGCAACGGCAACCAGCAGGCCCGCGAGCTGCTGGGGGAGCGGGCCAAGGTGCTCGGCGAGGCCGTCGCCCTGCTGCGCGACCTGCTCAATCCCGACGAGGTGGTGGTCGGCGGCCAGGCTTTCACCGAGTACCCCGAGGGCATGGCGCAGGTGGAGGAAGCGTTCGCGGCCCGGTCGGTGCTCGCCCCGCGCGACATCCGCGTCACCGCGTTCGGCAACCGGGTGCAGGAAGCGGGGGCGGGAATCGTGTCGCTGGACGGGCTCTACGCCGACCCGCTGGGCGCGATGCGCAGGTCGGGGGCCTTGACCACCCAGTTGCCGGACGCCGAGCCCGAGGCGATCGCCAAGTAGCGCCACCGGGTCCGGGCGATCGCGTCCTGTAAAGATGAAGGGGTGCGGTACCCAGTTGTTCGCGACGACGAGAGCGCGCTGACCCGCGTCGCCCTGCTGGCGGTGCACACCTCGCCGCTGGCCCAGCCGGGCACCGGCGACGCCGGTGGGATGAACGTCTACGTACTGCAGACCGCGTTGCACCTGGCCCGCCGCGGCGTCGAGGTGGAGATCTTCACCAGGGCCACCGCGTCCGCGGACCCGCCGATCGTGCGGGTGGAACCGGGGGTGCTGGTGCGCAACGTGGTGGCCGGGCCGTTCGAAGGGCTGGACAAGTACGACCTGCCGACCCAGCTGTGTGCATTCGCCGCCGGGGTGTTGCGCGCCGAGGCTGCCCACGAACCGGGTTACTACGACCTGGTGCATTCGCACTACTGGCTGTCCGGTCAGGTCGGTTGGCTGGCGCGCGACCGCTGGGCCGTTCCGCTGGTGCACACCGCGCACACCCTGGCCGCGGTCAAGAACGCCGCGCTGGCCGACGGCGACGCGGCCGAGCCGCCGTTGCGGACGGTGGGTGAGCAGCAGGTCGTGGACGAGGCGGACCGGCTCATCGTGAATACCGATGATGAAGCGCGCCAACTGATTTCACTGCACCATGCCGATCCGGCACGCATCGACGTGGTGCACCCCGGGGTCGATCTGGAGGTGTTCCGGCCGGGTGACCGGGCGGCGGCCCGCAGCGCCCTCGGGCTCGCGCCGCACGAGCCGGTGGTGGCCTTCGTCGGGCGTATCCAGCCGTTGAAGGCCCCCGACATCGTGTTGCGGGCGGCGGCGCGGCTGCCGGGGGTGCGCATCGTGGTCGCCGGTGGACCGTCGGGCAGCGGCCTGGCGTCACCGGACGGTTTGGCGCGACTGGCCGGCGAACTGGGTATCGCCCAGCGGGTGACGTTCCTGCCGCCGCAGTCCCGCACGGATCTGGCCCGGTTGTTCCACGCCGCGGATCTCGTTGCGATACCCAGTTATTCGGAATCCTTCGGGTTGGTCGCGATCGAGGCCCAGGCCTGCGGCACGCCGGTGGTGGCGGCCGCGGTCGGCGGACTGCCGGTCGCGGTGCGCGACGGCATCACCGGCACCCTGGTGTCCGGCCACGACGTCGGGCAGTGGGCTGATGCCATCGATCACCTGCTGCGGATCGGTGCCGGCCCGCAGGGGTGGGCGATGAGCCGGGCCGCGGTCCAGCACGCGGGCACGTTCTCCTGGGAGCACACCACCGACGCGTTGCTGCGGAGCTACCGGCGTGCGATCGGCGGCTTCACCGCCGAGCGTCAGCGTCGGCGCCGCGATCTGGTTGCCAAGCGCAGGCCGCGGCGCTGGACGGCCCGCCGCGGGGTGGGCGCATGACCGCGCAGGTGCAGCGGCTGATCGAGGATGCGTTGCAGGCCAGCGATCTGACGTACTCGGCGCACGCCGGCGCGCACGGCGGGCTGCCCGGGCTCATCGTGGAACTCCCCGGCGAGCGCAGGCTCAAGACCAACACCATCCTGAGCATCGGCGAGCATTCGGTGCGGGTCGAGGCCTTCGTGTGCCGCAAGCCCGACGAAAACCACGAGGGTGTCTACCGGTTCCTGCTCAAGCGCAACCGTCGGCTCTACGGCGTCGCCTACACGATCGACAATGTCGGCGACATCTACCTGGTCGGTCGGATGTCGCTGGCGTCGGTCGACGCCGACGAGATCGACCGGGTGCTCGGACAGGTGCTGGAGGCGGTGGATTCGGACTTCAACACGTTGCTGGAGTTGGGTTTTCGCACGTCGATCCAGAAAGAATGGGAGTGGCGGGTCTCGCGCGGGGAGTCGCTGAAGAACCTTAAGGCGTTCGCGCACCTGATCGACGACGACGCGTGAGAGACTTTGCGGCATGGGAGACACTGCCACTCTGGTGCTGCTGCGGCACGGCGAGAGCGAATGGAATGCCCGCAACCTGTTCACCGGCTGGGTTGACGTCGGGCTGACCGAGAAGGGCCGGGCCGAGGCGGTCCGCGGCGGCGAGCTGCTGGCCGAACAGGACCTGCTGCCCGACGTGCTCTACACCTCGTTGTTGCGCCGCGCGATCAGCACCGCGCACCTGGCCCTGGACGCGGCCGACCGGCTGTGGATCCCGGTGCATCGCAGCTGGCGGCTCAACGAACGCCATTACGGGGCGCTGCAGGGGCTGGACAAGGCCAAGACGAAAGAGAAGTACGGCGAGGAGCAGTTCATGGCGTGGCGGCGCAGCTACGACACCCCGCCGCCGGAGATCGAGAGGGGCAGCGAGTTCAGCCAGGACGCCGACCCGCGCTACGCCAACATCGGTGGCGGGCCGCTGACCGAGTGCCTGGCCGACGTCGTCGACCGGTTTCTGCCGTACTTCACCGACGTGATCGTCCCGGACCTGCGGACCGGCAAGACGGTGCTGATCGCCGCGCACGGCAACTCGCTGCGGGCCCTGGTCAAGTACCTGGATCAGATGTCCGACGAGGACGTGGTCGGATTGAACATCCCGACCGGCGTTCCGTTGCGTTACGACCTGGACGCCGACCTGCGGCCGACGGTTGCCGGCGGCACCTACCTGGATCCCGAAGCGGCCGAGGCCGGTGCCGCCGCGGTGGCCGGTCAGGGTGCGTCGAAGGGCTGAATCCGGCCGGTAAAGAACAGCTTGCTGAACATCGCGTAAACGCGAGCGGAACACCTGCGCCGAAGCATGTGACTTGTCTGGTTTTAGCCGCGCTCCGCTAGGGCGCCGTTCACCTGATTTGTAGGATTTGGGCTGTGACTGTGTTCTCGGCACTGTTGCTGGCCGGGGTCTTGTCCGCGCTGGCCCTGGCCGTCGGTGTCGCGGTCGGCTTCCGGCTGGCGCGGCGGGTGCGGCAGCCCAGCCAGCAGCCCGCCGAGTGGACGGGTATCACCGTCGCGCAGATGCTGCAGCGAATCGTGGCACTGATGCCGATGGGTGCTGCGGTGGTGGATACCCACCGCGACGTCGTCTATCTGAACGACCGGGCCCGCGAGCTCGGTCTGGTCCGCGACCGCCAGCTCGACGACGACGCCTGGAAGGCCGCCAAGCAGGCCCTGGGTGGCGATGACGTCGAATTCGACTTGGCCACCGACAAGCGCGCAGGTGCCAAGTCCGGACTGTGCGTGCACGGCCACGCCCGGTTGCTCAGCGAGCAGGACCGCCGCTTCGCGGTGGTCTTCGTGCTGGACCAGTCCGACTACGCCCGGATGGAGGCCACCCGGCGGGACTTCGTCGCCAACGTCAGCCACGAACTCAAGACGCCGGTCGGAGCCATGACCCTGCTCGCCGAGGCGCTGCTGGCGTCCGCGGACGACACCGAGACGGTCCGACGGTTTGCCGAAAAGGTGCTCATCGAGGCCAACCGGCTGGGTGACATGGTCGCCGAACTGATCGAGCTGTCCCGGCTGCAGGGTGCCGAGCGACTGACGAACGAGACCGACGTCGACATCGATGCCGTTGTCTCCGAGGCGATCTCACGCCACAAGGTGGCCGCCGACAACGCCGACATCGAAGTTCGCACCGACGCGGCCAGTGGGCTGCAGGTGGTGGGGGACCAGACGCTGCTGGTGACCGCGCTGGCCAATCTGGTGTCCAATGCGATCGCCTATTCGCCGCGGGGGTCGCTGGTCTCGATCAGTCGCCGCCGGCGCGGTGACAACGTCGAGATCGCGGTCACCGACCGGGGCATCGGGATCGCGCTGGAGGATCAGGAGCGGGTTTTCGAGCGGTTCTTCCGTGGCGACAAAGCGCGGTCGCGCGCCACCGGGGGGAGCGGGCTGGGACTTGCCATTGTCAAGCACGTCGCAGCCAACCACGGCGGCAGCATCGGCGTCTGGAGCAAGCCGGGGACCGGATCGACATTCACGCTGTCGATCCCGGCGTCCGAATCCGCTGCGGTGAACACCCAGGACAAGGTGAAGCCGCTGGGCCGGGACCTGAGGCCGGGCAGAGCACAACGAGAGGAAGAGCTGAGTCGATGACCCGCGGTTACGACCATGCAGTGGGAAGCGATGAAGGAGAGTGGCGCAAATGACGAGCGTGCTGATCGTGGAAGACGAGGAATCGCTGGCCGATCCGCTGGCCTTCCTGCTGCGCAAAGAGGGTTTCGAGGCCACCGTGGTGACCGACGGACCCTCGGCGCTGGCCGAGTTCGACCGGACCGGTGCCGACATCGTGCTACTGGACCTGATGCTGCCGGGCATGTCCGGGACCGACGTCTGCAAGCAGCTGCGGGCCCGCTCCGGGGTGCCGGTGATCATGGTGACCGCGCGCGACAGTGAGATCGACAAGGTGGTCGGTCTGGAGCTCGGCGCCGACGACTACGTGACCAAGCCCTACTCGGCGCGCGAGCTGATCGCCCGGATCCGGGCGGTGCTGCGCCGGGGTGGCGACGACGACTCCGAGATCAGCGACGGGGTGCTGGAGTCCGGCCCGGTCCGGATGGACGTCGAACGGCACGTCGTGTCGGTCAACGGGGACACGATCACGTTGCCGCTCAAGGAGTTCGACCTGCTGGAGTACCTGATGCGCAACAGCGGGCGGGTGCTGACCCGCGGCCAGCTGATCGACCGGGTCTGGGGCGCGGATTACGTTGGCGACACCAAGACTCTCGACGTGCACGTCAAGCGGTTGCGGTCCAAGATCGAGTCCGATCCGGCCAACCCGGTGCATCTGGTGACGGTGCGGGGGCTGGGCTACAAGCTCGAGGGGTGATCCGGCGGCCGGTATCGGCCGTGTTCGGTGACGACGGCGGAGATCAGCTCGGCCGGGGTCACGTCGAAAGCCGGATTGAAAACGTCGGCGTCCGGCGGGGTGATGGCGGCGCCGCCGAACATGCGCAGTTCTTCGGGCGCGCGTTCCTCGATGGCGATCTCGGCCCCGCTGGCCAGCGCGGTGTCGACGGTGGACGAGGGGGCGACCACGATCAGCGGCACCCGATGATGGTGCGCCACGACGGCTAAGCCGTAGGTGCCGATTTTGTTGGCGACGTCGCCGTTGGCCGCGATCCGATCGGCGCCGACGAGCACACAGTCCACCAGGCCCCGTGCCATCGCCGCGGCCGCGGCGCCGTCGGGTTGCACCCGGTAGGGCACGCCGGCCTGGGCCAGCTCCCAGGCGGTGAGGCGGCCGCCCTGCAGCAGCGGGCGTGTCTCGTCGACCAGCACCGACTCGACCAGGCCCCGTTCGTGCAGGTGCCAGACGACGCCCAGCGCGCTGCCCCAGGCCACGGTCGCGAGATGGCCGGCATTGCAGTGGCTGAGTAGCCGCAACGGCCGCCGCGGGCATACCTCGAGCAGGATCTGCGCGGCGTGGGCCGATGCGGCGCGGTTGAGACGTTCGTCCTCGTCGAGGATCTCCAGCGCTTCGGCCAGCACGGCCGCGCCGCCCTGGTCGAGTTTGGCGAGGGCCCGGGCGACACCCCAGCTGAGGTTGACGGCGGTCGGCCGGGCCGTGGCGACCCGTCGGGCCGCGACCGGAACGTCACCCCCTTCGCGGGCAGCGAGCACAACGCCGAGGGCCCCCGCCGCGCCGAGTGCCGGCGCTCCCCGCACCGCCAGCCGGCGGATCGCGTCGATCAGCTCGTCGACACTGGTCAGCCGCAACACCCGGTAGTCGGTCGGCAGGGCGGTCTGGTCGATGATCGTGACGGCATCGCCGTCCCAGTCGATGGTCCTGCGCATCAGCCGACCCTAGCGTCCGGTCAACGTCCAACGATCTGATCGGCCACCGCCAGCGCGAGCGCCATGATCGACACCTGCGGGTTGACCTCAGGGCAGCTGGGCAGGATCGAGGCGTCGGCCACCCACACGCCGTGCACGCCGCGTAGTCGGCCGGCGGGATCGACCGGGCAGAGCTGATCGTCGGCGCCGGCGGCCGCGGTCCCGGTCGGGTGAAACGCGGACAGGTGCAGACTGCCGGGATCGGCCCCGGCCAGCACCTGCTGCAGCTCGGCTGCCGAGGACACCGTCATGGCGCCGGGCAGGCCGGTGAGCACTTCGACGGCGCCGGCAGCGAACAGCAGGCGACCGATCGCGGTCAGCGCCACCCGCAACTTGGCGACATCGGCCGGCGCGATGTCGTAGCGCACCAGCGTCTGGCCGCGCACCGAGTGCACCGAGCCGACGCCCCGGTCGGCCACCAGCGCACCGAAGGTGGCGATCTGCGGTGCCCGGTCCAGCCAGTGCAGCAACTGGGCGCCGAAGCCGGGGAAGACGATCGACCCCATTCCCGGCGGCGTGGACGTCGCCTCGATCAGCACGCCGTCGGACTCGTGGAATTCATGCACGGCCGCGCTCTGCAGCACACCGCGCCAGGCGTAGACGTCGTCCTCGAAGCGGCCGGCGAGCAACGTCGCGGGATGCAGTGCGAGGTTGCGGCCCAGTCGCGGATGTCCGCCGATCCCACTGCGCTGCAACAACATTGGTGTCTCGGTCGCGCCGGCGGCGATCACGACGGTGGCGGCGAGGACGTCGATCGCGGTGCCATCGGGACGACGTGCACGGACGCCCCGGGCCCGTCCGTTCCGGTGCAGCACCCGTTCGGCGCGCGCGTGGGAGACGATCCGTGCCCCGGCTGCACACGCCTGCGGCAGGGCGTTGAGGTGGACGCCGAACTTCGCGTTGTGCGGGCAGCCGATCGCGCACTGGCAGCAGCCCCCGCAACCCGGCGCGTTGCGGGGGATCGGTGCCGCCCGCCAACCCAGCGTGTCGGCGGCGTCCAGCAGAAGATCGCCGTTGCGGCCCAACATATTTCGTGGTGACGGAGCCACCTGCAGGGTGCGCTCCACCTCGTCGAGGTAGCCGGCCAACCGGTCGGGGTCGGCCAGGCCGAGACCGAATTCGTCGCACCAGCGCCGCTGCACCGCGACCGGTGGGCGAAAGCAGGTGCCGGAATTGACCACGGTGGTACCGCCTACCGCGCGGCCCATCGGCAGCACCACCGAGGGGCGACCCAGCGCGATGGTGGCCCCGGCGCCGCGGTACAGGCCGGCGTAGCGGTCGATCGGGTGGGTGGTGCGGAATTCCTCCACCGTCCAGCGGCGTCCCTCCTCGAGCACCACCACCTCGAGGCCGGCACGGGCCAGCGTGCGGGCCGTCATCGCGCCACCGGCGCCGGAGCCGACGATCACCACGTCGGCGGTGACAACGGAGGCGCTCTCGGTGGCCGGGGTGACAGCCAGCGGCGCATCCGGGCGCACCGCGCCTTCGTGCTGGGCGCGGGACAGCAGTTCGGCCGCGTAGCTGTCGGCACCGTTGGCCAACAGGCCGACCACCTTCATGCCCTCGACCGCCGCCCGGACGTCGGCGCCCAGCGCGGCGACGCGGTGCAGCACCCGTTCCCGCTCGGGCGGCCGCAGGCGCGCCAGGGACCGGCCGGTGGTCAGGTAGCTCGCCGCCGCCAGCGACAGCAGCCCGGCCCGTACCGCCAGCCGCGAGGGGCCGGGAAGCTGCGCCAGGTAGCGGTCGACGCGTTCGGCGAACTGCGCCGGCGCAGGGCCGCCGTGCTCCTCGGGCAGCAGCGCAGTGCCGAAGGATGCCGTCGCCCGTGCCGCCAACCGGGGGCTCACGAGCGCGCAGCGACCTGCCGCCCGAGGGCGCGGCCCAGCTTGAGGAAGAACGGATACGTCGCGAAGATGCCGCCGGCAGTGGCGTGCGCGGGCCAGTTCAGCTCGTCGGTGGCAACGTCGAAAAAGCCGCTGTTCCACATGAAGTCGCGTCCGTTGCGGGCGCGGAACGGACGCCACAGGAAGCCCAGTCCGGGCACGTTGTGGTACAGGCCGAATGACCCGGCGAAGAATACGCCGAGCACCGCGGCCTCCACGAGGTCGCGGCGATGCGCGGGAAAGCGGCGTTCGATCAGCACGCCGGAGGCGAACAGCAGCGGTGGGTCCAAGGCGAAACTCATCAGGGTGTCCTCTCATTGACCGGTGGTGCCTGGTCGCCGCGCAACCCGACCTCGGCATGGCCGGTGCCCAGCACCGACCACTGCCGTTCGCCGAGTTCGATGTGGATGTCGGCCTGCTCGGTGTTGGTGCATACGCATCGGCCACCGTCGGGATCGGTGTACTCCAGGCTCACGCAGCGCTGCGGCGGCTGGTCGACCCGGATCAACAGCGCGCGGCCGCCGATCCGCCCCTCCAGCTGCCAATGCCACAGGCCCAGCGTGGTGCGCAGCCGCAGCGAGGGCGAAAGCACTGCCGGCCAGTCTTTTCCGTCGATACGGAAGCGCACGAAAGCCATCGGCGGCAGACGGTTGAGTCCCGGCTTGTGCGACTGTGCGGTGACGACTTCCACGACATCGCCGCCACCGAGGTCGGCGTGGAGCCAGCCCCACCGCTTGGCGTTGCCGTGCCCGTAGATGTGCGCGACGTTGCCGCGCCAGCGGTCCACTCGCGACGTGGTGCCGTCGATGGTCAGGCAACCGGTGAAGTCCGCGGTGGGCGCTGCCACCACCTGGGCGCCGGGTAGCAGTTCGCGTTCCCACAGCAGGCGCGGAAACGTCCACAGCGGCGCCGCGGTGTCCGTCCAGGCGAGCTGCCAACCGATCGAACCCGCTTGGCCGGCAAGCGTTTCCGGCGCCACCAGAGCGCCGGCTGCCGCGAACCACGCGGTGCCGCCGGTGGGTTCGACGGGTGCGGGACCGAACCGCTCGGTGCGCGGTGGGCCTTCGGGCGCGAACCAGGTCACCCAGCCGTGGGCGTACGGACTCCCGTGCGTCGGTGCGACGGTCTCACAGTGCACCCACAGTCCGGCGCGGGTGTCCGGATCGGAGAGGGTGGCGTACCACACCTCCAGTCGCCCCGGGTCGCCCCGCCAGCGCGGGGCCACGGCCGAGCGCATCGCGTCATCCATCACGTGCCTTCCGGTCGGGAACACGCGGCGGTCAAATACGCCGGCGCGGTCCGGTCGCCTTCTATAATTGGTTGAGCCAATGAACCAGTCAAGTCCGATACCCCCGCCGGATCGACAGCGAGTCGATGAGCAGATCGCCGCGTCGATGGCCGACGCGATCCTGGACGGCGTTTTCCCGCCCGGCTCGACCCTGCCGCCGGAGCGCGAACTGGCTGATCAACTCGGGGTCAACCGGACATCCCTGCGGCAGGGTCTGGCCCGGCTGCAGCAAATGGGACTGATCGAGGTCCGGCACGGCAGCGGCAGCGTGGTTCGTGATCCCGAGGGCCTGACCCATCCGGCGGTGGTCGAGGCGCTGGTGCGCAAGCTCGGGCCGGAGTTCCTGGTCGAGTTGCTGGAGATCCGCGGCGCCCTGGGCCCGCTGATCGGCCGGCTGGCGGCGCAGCGCAGCACCACCGCGGATGCCGAGGAACTCACCGCCGCGCTGGACCGGTTACGCGGGGCGGATACGGCCGCCGCCCGGCAGGCGGCCGACCTGGCCTACTTCCAGGTGTTGATCCACAGCACCCGCAACCGCGCGCTGGGTTTGCTGTATCGCTGGGTGGAACAGGCGTTCGGCGGTCGCGAACACGAACTCACCGAGGCCTACGACGATGCCGAGCCGGTGGTCGCCGATCTGCAGGCGATCACCGGCGCAGTGCTGGCGCACGACGCGGATGCCGCCGCGGCGAGCGTGGCGGCCTACCTGAATGCCAGTGCGCTGCGCATGGTCCTGGTCTACACCAGAAGGAACAGCGTCTGACTCGCCGACGCTGTCGCCTACTCGGCGGCCCGCGTCGCCGGGTGCACCGCAACGAGCCCTAATTGGCTGCGGCGCTTGCACATTGCGGCCAACTCGGCGTACGCCTTCTCGCCCAGCAGCTCGGTGAGTTCGTCGGCCAGGCTCTGCCACACCTGCTTGGCCCCGACATGGGCGCCCGGATCGCCGGTGCAGTACCAGTGCAGATCGGCGCCACCGGAGCCCCAGCCGCGCCGGTCGTACTCGGTGATGAAGGTCTTCAGGATCTCGGTGCCGTCCGGCCGGGTCACCCACTCCTGGCTGCGCCGGATCGGCAGCTGCCAGCACACGTCGGGTTTCATCGTCAACGGTGGGACCCCCAGCTTGAGGGCTTTGCTGTGTAGCGCGCAGCCGACACCACCGGCGAAGCCGGGCCGGTTCAGGAACACGCACGCGTCCTTGTGCTTGCGGGTGCGGTACTGCGGCTCGCCCTCGTGCTCGTCGAGCTCCAGGTAACCCTTGCGGCCCAGGCCCTTGTCGCGGAACTGCCAGTCGTCCTTGGTCAGCTTGCGTACCGCGTCGTCCAACCGGGCGCGGTCGTCGTCGTCGGACAGGAACGCCCCGTGCGAGCAACACCCGTCGTCCGGGCGGCCGGCAACGGTGCCGTGGCAGGCCGGCGTGCCGAACACGCACGTCCAGCGCGACAGCAGCCAGGTGAAGTCGGCCGCGATCAGGTGCTCGGGATCGTCGGGGTCGTAGAACTCCACCCACTCCCGGGCGAAGTCCAGTTCGACCTCCTGTCCCGGTCGCGAGTTAGCCACGGGTGCAACATTAGTCCTCCGGCCGGCCGGCGACCGGCTCCCGCGCGCAGCGCGATAGCACGGGTCGACAGGCGAGTGCCTGGTCAGCCCCGCTAGTTTTGATTCCGTGCGATTGGGCGTGCTGGACGTGGGTAGCAACACGGTCCATCTACTGGTGGTCGATGCGCATCGGGGCGGGTGTCCGGCCCCGATGAGTTCGACCAAGGCCACGCTGCGGCTGGCCGAGGCGACCGACAGTTCGGGCAAGATCACCAAGCGCGGCGCCGACAAGCTGATCGCCACGGTCGAGGAGTTCGCCAAGATCGCGGTCAGCTCCGGTTGTGCCGAGTTGATGGCCTTCGCCACCTCCGCGGTCCGCGACGCCGAGAATTCCGACGACGTGCTGGCCCGGGTACGCAAGGAAGCCGGGGTCGAGCTGCAGGTGCTGCGCGGGGTCGACGAGTCCCGGTTGACCTTCCTGGCGGTGCGGCGCTGGTTCGGCTGGAGCGCGGGACGCATCATCAACCTCGATATCGGCGGCGGCTCGCTGGAAGTGTCCAGCGGCGTCGACGAGGAACCCGAGGTGGCGTTGTCGCTACCGCTGGGCGCCGGACGGCTGACCCGCGAATGGCTGCCCGACGACCCGCCCGGGCGACGCCGGATCGCAATGCTGCGCGACTGGCTGGATGCCGAGCTGGCCGATGCCAGCGCGACCCTGCTCGACGCCGGTGAGCCCGACCTCGCGGTCGCCACCTCCAAGACCTTCCGGTCGCTGGCGCGCCTCACCGGCGCCGCCCCCTCGGCCGCCGGCCCCAACGTGCGGCGGACCCTCACCGCGAATGGCCTCAGACAACTCATATCTTTCATCTCTAGGATGACGACCGCTGACCGGGCAGAACTGGAAGGAGTCAGCGCCGAGCGTGCGCCGCAGATCGTGGCGGGTGCTCTGGTGGCGGAGGCGAGTATGCGAGCGCTGTCGATAGAAACGGTGGACATCTGCCCGTGGGCGCTACGGGAGGGTCTGATCTTGCGCAAACTCGACAGCGAAGCGGACGGAACCGCCTTCATGGAGACGTCGACCGTGCAGACGTCGGCGCGTGATTCCGCAGGTCAGGTAGCTGATCGGGTAGCGTCAAACCGGTCGAGAGGCAAATCATGACTGGACCACACCCCGACGCCGAAGACACCAAGCAGATCTCGGTGGCCGAGCTGCTGGCCAGGAACGGAACCGGCGGTACGCCCACGGCCACCCGCCGGCGCCGTCGTCGTCGGGGCGACGACTCGATCAGCGTCGCCGAGCTGACCGGTGAGATACCGGTCATCCGTGACGAGCCTCGCGAGAAGGTGTCACCTGAACCGCGACCGGCGGCCGCGCCCGCCGCCGAACCCGAGGTCCGCGAGACCCCCGCCGTCGATCCCGAACCGGAGGTTCCGGCGGCCTACTGGGCCGAGCCCGAGCCGCGCTGGCCCAGATCGGAACCGCTCGCGCCGCGCAAACCCGGTCCGGAGCGCAGCCAGTACCCGCGGCCGCTACGCCAATCCGGCGCCACCGACGCCGAGCAGCAGTCGGGTGCCGAGCACATGAGTCCGGATCCGGTGGGTCACTACACCGACGCGTCGGTCGACGTGATGGACAGCGAGGTGCGCGACGCGGAATCGGTGGTCGAAGACTCCGCGTATGTGCGCTCCTACCTGCACGGCGCCGACGCGGACGAGACCCCGGACGACACATTGTTCGGCGGTCAGTCCCTCGCCGACGAGGTCGCCCGCCGGCGCAGCGACCCCCTGCCGGCCGCAGCCGACGACGCACCCGAAGCCGACCAGGGCAGTGCCCGGCGTTCGCACGGCAGGATGGCGGCGCTGGGCCGCGCCCTGCTGACCGTGCTGCAGTCGATCCTGGCGGTCGCGTTCGGTGGCGGCTTGTTCATCGCTTTCGACCAGCTGTGGCGGTGGAACCCCATCGTGGCGCTGGTGCTCTCGGTGCTGGTCATCCTCGGGCTGGTGGTGGGTGTCCGGGTGGTACGCAAGACCGAGGACATTGCCAGCACGTTGATCGCGGTCGCCGTGGGTGCGTTGATCACCCTGGGACCGATGGCCCTGTTGCAGACGAGCTAGGCGCCCCCAGAGGAGACTGTGCGCCCAGCGATCAAAGTCGGCCTGTCGACGGCCTCGGTGTACCCGTTGCGGGCCGAGGCCGCGTTCGAGTATGCGGCCAGGCTCGGTTACGACGGCGTCGAACTGATGGTCTGGAGCGAGTCTGTGAGCCAGGACATCGACGCCGTCGCCAAGCTGTCGCAGCGATATCGCGTGCCGGTGCTGTCCGTGCACGCGCCCTGCCTGCTGATCTCGCAGCGGGTGTGGGGGGCCAACCCGATCCTCAAGCTGGACCGCAGCGTGCGGGCCGCCGAGCAGTTGGGCGCCCAGACGGTGGTGGTGCACCCGCCGTTCCGGTGGCAACGGCGGTACGCCGAGGGCTTCAGCGACCAGGTCAAGGCCCTGGAAGAAACCAGCAATGTGCTGGTGGCGGTCGAGAACATGTTCCCGTTTCGCACCGACCGGTTCTTCGGACTCGACCAGACCCGGGAACGGATGCGCAGGCGTGGCGGCGGGCCGGGCCCCGGCGTTTCGGCGTTCGCGCCGTCGTACAACCCGCTGGACGGCAACCACGCGCACTACACGCTGGACCTCTCGCACACCGCGACCGCCGGCACCGACTCGTTGGAGATGGCGCGACAGATGGGTTCGGGATTGGTGCACCTGCATCTGTGTGACGGCAGTGGATTGCCCGCCGACGAGCACCTGGTGCCCGGCCGCGGCACCCAGCCCACCGTCGAGGTGTGCCAGATGCTCGCCGCCGGCGATTTCACCGGCCACGTGGTGCTGGAAGTGTCGACCTCGAGTGCCCGATCGGCCGCCGAGCGCGAAGCGATGCTCGTCGAGTCGCTCCAATTCGCCCGCACCAACCTGCTGCGCTGACATGGACGCGTTGTTCACCGCCGCGATGGCGCTGCGCGAAATCGGATCCGGACCAGGCGGGCCGGTCTTCGAAGGCGCGCTGGACCAGCATTGGACCATCGGTCCCAAGGTGCACGGCGGCGCCATGGTGGCGCTGTGCGCCAACGCCGCGCGGACCGCGTTCGCCGGCCCCCGCCAGCAACCGGTCGCGGTCTCGGTGAACTTCCTGTCCGCGCCCGATCCGGGACCGATGCGCCTGGAGACCACGCTGCGCAAGCGGGGCCGCCGGATCACCGTGGCCGACGTCGAGCTGGTCCAGGGCGAGCGCACCGCCGTGCACGCGGTGGTCACCCTGGGCGAACCGGGACACGAGGCGGCGCCGTTGTTGTCGGTCAATCCGGTGATCGAGCTGATGGTCCCGGAGCCGCCCGCTGATGTCGCGCCGATCGGGCCCGGCCACCCCTCGGCCGGTCTGGTGCATCTGGGTGCGGGTTGCGATATCCGGCCGCTGCTGTCGACTCAGGGGCGCGGCGCCGACGGCGGGCCGCCGGTGTTCCAGATGTGGGCGCGGCCGCGAAGGGTGTCGCCGGACCCGCTGTTCGCCCTGTTCTGCGGCGACCTGTCGGCCCCGGTGACGTTCGCGGTGGACCGCACCGGTTGGGCGCCCACGGTGCAGTTCACCGCCTACCTGCGGGCCCTGCCCGTCGACGGCTGGCTGCGGGTCATCAGCACCTGCGTCGAAATCGGGCAGGACTGGTTCGACGAGGACCACACCGTGGTCGACTCCGCCGGGCGCATCGTGGTGCAATCCCGCCAATTGGCACTCACACCTCCCGGGTGACCCGGTCGCCGGGTCTGCGATGCTTTGCGGCATGGCAAGAATCGCGATCATCGGCGGCGGCAGCATCGGCGAAGCCCTGTTGTCGGGTCTGCTGCGGGCCGGCCGGCAGGTCAAGGACCTGGTGGTGGCCGAACGGATGCCGGATCGGGCCAAGTACCTGTCCAGCACCTATGGCGTGCTGGTGCAGACCTCGATCAGCGAGGCGGTGGAAAACGCCTCGTTCGTGGTGGTTGCGGTCAAACCCGCCGACGTCGAAGCGGTGGTCGACGAGCTGGCCGAGGCGACCGGGGCGGCCGACAACGACAGCGTCGAGCAGGTTTTCGTCACCGTGGCCGCTGGTGTCACCCTCACCTTCTTCGAGTCCAAGCTGCCGGCCGGTACCCCGGTGGTCCGGGCCATGCCCAACGCGGCGGCACTGGTGGGGGCCGGCGTCACCGCGCTGGCCAAGGGCCGGTTCGTCACCGCGCAGCAGCTCGACGAGGTCTCTGCGGTGTTCGACGCGGTCGGCGGGGTGCTCACCGTGCCCGAACAGCAGCTGGATGCGGTGACCGCGGTGTCGGGTTCCGGCCCGGCCTACTTCTTGCTGTTGGTCGAGGCACTGGTGGACGCGGGTGTCGCGGTGGGGCTGAGCCGCCAGGTGGCCACCGACCTGGCCGCTCAGACCATGGCCGGTTCGGCGGCGATGCTGTTGGAGCGGATGGACTCCGAGCGGCGCCCGGTCGACGGCGAGCCGATGGGACTGAAGGTGGACGCCTCGGCTGCGCAGTTGCGCGCGTCGGTGACCTCACCCGGGGGGACCACCGCCGCGGCGCTGCGGGCGCTGGAGCGGGGCGGATTCCGGGTGGCGGTCGACGCCGCCGTTCAGGCCGCCAAAACCCGCTCTGAGCAGCTGAGAATTACATCAGAATAATTCACCAATTTTGGACTGATTGTCTCTCACCAGTACCAGTAACCCCACTAGTCCCGCTATTCTCCTCTTTGTACGCACGTGTTAGTGCCAGCGGAGGGGAAGCCGCTGGCATTGCGCGTGCCTGACACGATTGGGTTGCGATGACGTCTACGAACGGGCCGTCGGCAGGGAATTCAGCAGGTAAAGCGGCACGGGACGGTGGTTCGGCCGACGCCGCCGGATCCCGGACGCAGTTTCTCACCGTCGCCGAGGTCGCGACGCTGATGCGGGTGTCCAAGATGACGGTCTACCGGTTGGTGCACAACGGCGAGCTGCCCGCCGTTCGCGTCGGGCGCTCCTTCCGGGTGCACGCCAAAGCCGTACACGACATGTTGGAGACGTCATATTTCGACGCGGGCTGATCCGCGCGCTGCACGTCCCACCACAGCCGTCCGCTCTACGCCCGCAGGCCGTCGGAAGCCGGTTTGGCGTTGCGTGCGTACGGTTGGGTAAAGTGTCCCGGTCATTCAGTTAGAGCCGGTACAGGTCAGATAGCGGAGTTCATGGGTTCAGTAATCAAGAAGCGGCGCAAGCGTATGTCGAAGAAGAAGCACCGCAAGCTGCTACGTCGCACTCGAGTGCAGCGCAGAAAACTTGGCAAGTAAGTCCTGGCCGCGCGTACCGTCACCGGTCCGTAACACTCCCGTTTCGCCTCGTCGATAGGCTGTCGAGGTGGATTCGTCCAGTCCGGATGGCGGGGGGACCGGCGGCCGGCCTACCGATGCCGACACCGTGCACTACCCCAAGGTGGTGCTCGTCACGGGTGCCTGCCGGTTCCTGGGCGGCTACCTGACCGCGCGGCTCGCGCAGAACCCGCTGATCAATCAGGTCATCGCGGTCGATGCGATCGCGCCCAGCAAGGACATGCTGCGCCGGATGGGCCGCGCCGAATTCGTGCGCGCCGACATCCGGAACCCGTTCATTGCCAAGGTGATTCGGAACGGCGACGTCGACACCGTGGTGCACGCCGCGGCGGCGTCCTACGCGCCGCGCTCCGGCGGCAGCGCGGCACTCAAAGAGCTCAATGTGATGGGGGCGATGCAGCTGTTCGCCGCCTGCCAGAAGGCGCCGTCGGTGCGCCGGGTGGTGCTGAAGTCCACATCCGAGATCTACGGGTCGAGTCCGCGCGATCCGGTGATGTTCACCGAGGACAGCAGCAGCCGCCGGCCATTCCGCGAGGGATTCGCCAAGGACAGCCTCGACATCGAGGGCTACGTGCGGGGACTGGGCCGGCGCCGGCCCGACATCGCCGTGACCATCCTGCGGCTGGCCAACATGATCGGCCCGGCGATGGACACCACGCTGTCGCGTTATCTCGCAGGGCCTTTGGTGCCGACGATGTTCGGCCGCGACGCCCGACTGCAACTGCTGCACGAGCAGGATGCGCTGGGCGCGCTGGAACGCGCGGCGATGGTGGGCAAGGCCGGAACGTTCAACATCGGCGCCGACGGCATCATGATGTTGTCCCAGGCGATCCGTCGTACGGGACGAATTCCGTTGCCAGTGCCCGGTTTTGGCGTATGGGCACTCGACTCGCTGCGGCGCGCCAACCGGTACAACGAGATCAGTCGCGACCAGTTCGCCTACCTGAGTTACGGCCGGGTGATGGACACCACCCGCATGCGTTCCGAGCTCGGCTATCAGCCGAAATGGACGACCGCGGAAGCCTTCGACGACTACGTTCGCGGCCGTAGCCTGACTCCCATAATCGACCCGCATCGGGTACGCTCCTTGGAGGGTCGTGCTATAGCGGTAGCGCAGCGCTGGGGTAGCCGAAATTCAATTCCGCGCATCGGGGTCAGATAGGTTTGGGCATTTAACGTGGCGGGCGAAACCAGAGCGAATGTTATTCCACTGCACAGCAATCGGGGGCGGGTAGCGGCGCGCCGCCGCGCTGCCAGTCAGCGTGCGGACGCTTCGCATCAGCACCCCTCGTTGCTCTCGGATCCAAGTGGTCGCGCCTCAGCCGACGAGATCGCCGCAGTCGTCCGCGAGATCGATCAGCACCGGCGCGCCGCGGGTGGTTTGAGCGGTGGCGAGCCACCGCTCAACGACCTCGCCCAGCGCGTCGCCGCGGTGGCCGGCTTCCTCCGGCAACGACTCACCGGTGATTACAGCGTCGACGAATTCGGCTTCGATCCGCACTTCAACGACGCGATCGTGCGGCCGCTGCTGAGGTTCTTCTTCAAGTCGTGGTTCCGGGTCGAGGTCAGTGGCATCGAGAACATCCCCACCGAGGGCGCCGCGCTGGTGGTCGCCAACCACGCCGGGGTGCTGCCGTTCGACGGGTTGATGCTGTCGGTGGCGGTGCACGACGAGCACCCCGCCGAGCGGGACCTGCGGCTGCTGGCCGCCGACATGGTGTTCGACCTGCCGGTGGTGGGCTCGACGGCCCGCAAGGCGGGCCACACCATGGCCTGCACGGCCGATGCGCACCGGTTGCTGGCCTCTGGCGAGCTCACCGCGGTCTTCCCGGAGGGATACAAGGGGCTGGGCAAGCGCTTCGAAGACCGGTACCGGCTGCAGCGGTTCGGGCGCGGCGGGTTCGTGTCGGCGGCGCTACGCACGAAAGCGCCGATCGTGCCGTGCTCGATCATCGGTTCCGAAGAGATCTACCCGATGCTGACCGACGTGAAGTTGCTGGCGCGGCTGTTCGGTCTGCCGTACTTCCCGGTGACGCCGCTGTTCCCGCTGGCCGGGCCCGCCGGGCTGGTGCCGCTGCCGTCGAAGTGGCGGATCGCGTTCGGTGAGCCGATCCAGACCGCCGACTACGCGCCGAGCGACGCCGACGATCCGATGGTGACCTTCGAGTTGACCGATCAGGTTCGCGAGACCATCCAGCAGACGCTGTACCGGTTGCTGGCCGGCCGCCGCAACGTTTTCTTCGGCTGACAGCAGCGCACGAAAAACCCCCGGAGGCACAGCCGCCGGGGGTCTGTCGTTGGACCGTCGTTGTTACTTGACCAGCGTGAACTGGCAGACGTTGGTGTAGCCGTCGCGGAACAGGTCCGAGCAGCCGCGCAGGTACTTCATGAACGTCTCGTACTCCTGCTCGCCCTTGAGCTCGATGGCCTTGTCCTTCTGCGCCTCCAGCGCATCGGCCCAGGTGTTCAGGGTCGGGACATAGTTCTTGCCGATGTAGTGGTGGCGTTCGATCTTGAAACCGGCCTCGGTCGAATACCGGTCCACCTGCTCGACCTGCGGCAACTTACCGCCGGGGTAGATCTCCTTGAGGATGAAGCTGATGAAGCGCAGCAGGCTCATCGTGGTCTTCAGGCCCATCGCCTTGCCCTCTTCGGCCGTGGGCACCACGATCGAGTGCAGCAGGAAGCGGCCGTCGTCGGGCAGCAGGCTGTAGTACTTCTTGAAGAAGGCGGCGTAGCGCTCGTAGCCGGCGTCGCCCGCGCCGTCGGCGAAGTGCTCGAAGGCGCCCAGCGAGACGATCCGGTCCACCGGCTCGTCGAACAACTCCCAGCCCTGCAGGCGAACCTCCTTGCGGCGGGGGCTGTCCATCTCGGCGAACTTCTGCTCACAGTGGGCGAGCTGGTTCTCGCTCAGCGTCAGGCCGATGACGTTGACGTCGTAGTGCTCGACCGCGTGCCGCATGGTCGAACCCCAGCCGGAGCCGATGTCGAGCAGCGTCATCCCGGGCTCGAGGTTGAGCTTGTCCAGCGCCAGCTTGCGCTTGGCGAACTGCGCCTCTTCCAGCGTCTTGGTCTGCGGCGCATCGATGTCCGGGTTCTCATCGAAGTACGCGCAGCTGTAGGTCATCGATGGGTCGAGCCACAGCTTGAAGAATTCGTTGGACCGGTCATAGTGCGACTGCACTGCCTCGACGGGCGGCTTCAGCTGGGTGCTGCCCGTATTGCCTTGTGATGTCATTAAAAAGACGCTACCTGCTTCGATCAGATGGATGCAATTGCGGCGACGGTCGCCTCGGCGTCGGCGTCATGGTTCGCCGCCTCGCCCAGCATGGTGACCACGCTGGTCACCACCGGCTTGCCTTCGGCGTCGGTGACTTCGCTTCGGATTTCGGCCAGCACCGTGCCGTGGGACTGGATCACCGAGTCCAGGTAGGTGTCGAAGTGCAGCTTGTCGCCGACCATGATCGGGCGGTGGAAGAAGAATTTCTGGTCGCGGTGCATCACCCGGGCAATGTTGATCGGGATGCTGAACTTGGTGAAGATCTCCAGCTGAACGCGGCGCCCGGCGATGGCCAGGAAGGTCAGCGGGGCAGGCAGGGACGAGTAGCCGGCTTCGGCCGCCGCCGCCTCGTCGTAGTGCAGCGGATTGTCGTCCTGCACCGAGGCCGCGAATTCGCGGACCTTCTCGCGTCCGACCTCGAAATAGTCCAGCTGCCGGTAGTGCTTACCGATGATTCCTTCGGCGCCCTCGGGAAGTGTCATGCTGCCGCTCTCCGCTCAAACGATGCTCAGCGGCGCAGCTTATCAGCGTGATTGCCGGCGGGAGGCCAGCGCGGCCAGCGCGCCACCGGCCGCCCCCAGCGCCAGGGCGGACGGAACGCCGATGCGGGCGGCCTTGCGGGCGGTGCGGAAGTCGCGAATCTCCCACCCGCGCTCGCGGGCCAGGCTGCGCAACCGGGCGTCGGGATTGATCGCGACCGCGGTGCCTACCAGCGACAGCATCGGGACGTCGTTGTAACTGTCGGAGTAGGCGGTGCAGCGTCGGAGGTTCAGTCCCTCCCGGATGGCCAGCGACCGCACCGCGTGCGCTTTGCCGACCCCGTGCAGGATGTCGCCCACCAGCCGGCCGGTGAACACGCCGTCGACCGATTCGGCCACCGATCCCAGCGCGCCGGTCAGGCCCAGCCGGCGGGCGATGGTGGCCGCGAGCTCATAGGGCGTGGCGGTGATCAGCCACACCTGTTGGCCGGCGTCCAGGTGCATCTGGGTCAGCTCCCGGGTTCCCGACCAGATCTTGTCCGCGATGATCTCGTCGTAGATCTCCTCGCCCAGGCGCACCAGTTCGTCGACGGACCGGCCTTCGATGAAGGCCAGCGCTTTGCGGCGGCCGGCCGCGACATCCTCGGCGTTCTCTTTGCCGAGAATCTGGAACTTGGCCTGCGCGTAGACGAATCCGAGCACATCCCGATAGCTGAAATAGTCGCGTGCGGCCAGTCCGCGGCCGAAGTGCACGGCCGAGGAGCCCTGCACCAGCGTGTTGTCCACGTCGAAGAACGCGGCGGCGGTCAGATCGACGGGCGGCGGCGGACGCTCGCCCGTCGGGGCGGCGTGCAGGTCTTCGAGGGCGCGTTCGGCGCTGGCATTGGCGGCCAGCGCCTCCAGGTCCGGGTTGCCGGTGTAGACGATGTCCTCGCCGGGGTCGGAGGAAGCCATCACAAACCTCCCATGTCACTGTCTGGCCCGGTTGCCGGTCCCTGCCCGCCAACCCTATCCGGCCGGACTGTGACGCCGCCTGCCACCGGCGGCGGAGATGCCACACTGATGGCCATGACGACGAGCCGGCCTCAGGTGCAGTTGCTGACCCGCGCCGGGTGCGCGATCTGCCTGCGCGTGCAGGCCCGGTTGACCGAACTGGCCGGCGAGCTGAATTTCGACCTGGCCAGCGTCGACGTCGACGCCGCGGCACTGGCCGGGAACGCCGAGTTGCGAGCCGAATTCGGGGACCGGTTGCCGGTGGTACTGCTCGACGGCCGCGAGCACAGCTACTGGGAGGTCGACGAGCCGCGGCTGCGGGCCGATCTCGCCGCCCGCTGACGCGCTGGGCGGTGCTGTGAGCCGAGCCGGTAACCAGGCCGTGTCTGAGCCGGAAGTTACGGCCTGAGCGCAGCGTCGGTGCCCTCAGTACAGTCTCGACGCCGCCCGGTGACCTCGGTCGCTCATTTGGTAGCCCGCCGCAGAACCGACTACCTTGGGTAGGAGTTCACTTTCACAGAGGCAAGGGAGCGGGCCAGGTGATGCTGCCGTGAGCATCCTGCTCTTCGGGGTTTCGCACCGCAGTGCGCCGGTCTCCGTCCTGGAACAACTCAGCATCGACGAGTCCGATCAGCTCAAGATCGTCGACCAGGTGCTGCAATCGCCGCTGGTGACCGAGGCCATGGTGCTCTCGACGTGCAACCGCGTCGAGGTGTACGCGGTGGTGGAAGCGTTTCACGGCGGGCTGTCGGTGATCGGGCAGGCGCTGGCCGAGTTCTCCGGGATGTCGATGGGCGATCTGACCAAGCACGCCTACGTCCGGTACAGCGAGGCCGCCGTCGAGCACCTGTTTGCGGTGGCCAGCGGCCTGGATTCGGCGGTGGTGGGCGAACAGCAGGTGCTCGGCCAGGTCCGGCGCGCCTACGCCGCCGCGGAGACCCACAGCACGGTCGGCCGGGTGCTGCACGAACTGGCGCAGCGGGCCCTGTCGGTGGGCAAGCGGGTGCACAGCGAAACCGCCATCGACGCCGCCGGTGCCTCGGTGGTCTCGGTGGCGCTGGGTATCGCCGAACGCAAGCTGGGCACCCTGGCCGGCAAGACCGCCGCGGTGGTCGGTGCCGGGGCCATGGGTGGGCTGGCGGCCGCCCACCTGACCCGCGCCGGGATCGGCCGGGTGTTCGTGTTGAACCGGTCGGTGGACCGGGCGCGGCGGCTGGCGGCCCGGCTCAGCGAATCCGGCGTGCCGGCCGAAGCGATGGCCCTGGAGCAGTTGCCCGACGCGATGGCCGCGGCCGACGTGGTGGTCAGCTGCACCGGGGCGGTGAGCCCGGTGGTGTCGCTGGCCGACGTGCACCACGCGCTGGCCGGGGTGCGCCGCGACGAAACAGCAAAGCCGCTGGTCATCTGCGATCTGGGGATGCCCCGCGACGTCGACCCGGCGGTGGCCGGCCTGCCCGGTGTCCTGGTCGTCGACGTGGACCGGGTGCAACATGAGCCGTCGGCGCACGCCGCGGCCGCCGACGTCGACGCCGCCCGCCTCATCGTCGCCGCCGAGGTCGCCGCCTACCTGGCGGGGCAGCGGATGGCCGAGGTCACCCCCACTGTCACCGCGTTGCGCCAGCGGGCGGCTGACGTGGTCGAGGCGGAATTGCTGCGCCTGGACAACCGGCTGCCCGACTTGGCGAGCGCTCAGCGCGAAGAGGTGGCCCGTACGGTACGACGGGTGGTCGACAAGTTGCTGCACGCGCCCACGGTGCGCATCAAGCAACTCGCCAGCGCCCCGGGGGGCGACAGTTACGCCGAGGCCCTGCGGGAGCTCTTCGAACTCGACCAGACTGCGGTGGATGCGGTCGCCGCAGGCGAATTGCCAGTTCTACCAAGCGGTTTCGATAGCTCAAAGCAGTCCGCCGAGTAGTTTGGCGCACGTGATCCGGATAGGCACTCGGGGCAGTCTGCTGGCCACCACCCAGGCTGCGACGATCAGGGACGCGTTGATCGCCAACGGTCACCCCGCGGAGTTGGTGACGATCAGCACGGTGGGTGACCGGTCGTCGGCGCCGATCGAAACACTCGGCGTCGGCGTGTTCACCACCGCGCTGCGCGAGGCCATGCAGGACGGCCGGGTCGACGCGGCCGTGCATTCGCACAAAGATCTGCCCACCGCCGACGACCCGCGCTTCACCATCGCGGCGATACCGCCGCGTAACGATCCCCGCGACGCGCTGGTGGCACGCGACGGGCTGGTGCTGGGCGAATTGCCGGCCGGTTCGCTGGTGGGGACGTCCTCGCCGCGACGGGCCGCACAGCTTAGAGCACTGGGTCTCGGTTTGGAAATCCGCCCCCTAAGAGGCAACCTAGATACCAGGTTGAACAGGGTAAGCAGTGGTGATCTTGACGCCGTCGTGGTGGCCCGGGCCGGTCTGGCCCGACTGGGTCGTCTCAATGACGTCACCGAGACGTTGGAGCCCGTGCAAATGTTGCCAGCGCCTGCTCAGGGCGCCCTCGCAGTCGAATGCCGGGCCGGCGACAGCCGGTTGGTCGCCGTGTTGGCGGAGTTGGACGATGCCGACACGCGGGTAGCGGTCACCGCGGAGCGAACTCTGCTCGCCGAACTGGAGGCGGGCTGCTCCGCACCGGTGGGCGCGATCGCTGAGGTGGTCGAGTCCATCGATGAGGAGGGGCGCATCTTCGAGGAGGTGTCGCTGCGCGGCTGCGTGGCGGCGCTGGACGGATCCGACGTGATCCGCGCGTCCGGGATCGGCACGGTCGACCGGGCCCGCGAACTGGGGCTCTCAGTTGCCGCGGAATTGTTCGAGCTGGGCGCACGAGAGCTGATGAGGGGAGCGCGGGAAGACCCCGTGCAAGGAAATTGAGTGGGATTCGATAACACGTGGGAGCGACAACGATGACGCGAGGGCGTAAGCCGAGGCCGGGCCGCATTACTTTTGTGGGTTCCGGTCCTGGCGACCCCGGTCTACTGACCACCCGAGCCGCCACGGTGCTGGCGAATGCCACCCTGGTTCTCACCGACCCCGATGTGCCGGAGCCGGTGCTGGCGTTGATCGGGAGGGATCTGCCGCCGGTGTCCGGGCCGGTGCCCGCCGCACCTGCGCCGGGCAGCGCGGACGGGTCGTCTTCGGACAGCCCGCCGGACAGCCACGCCGCGCCTGCGGTGGTGTCGGGTGAGCCCGACGTCCGCCCGGCGCTCGGCGACCCGGCCGAGGTCGCCAAGACTCTGGCGCACGAGGCCCGCCTGGGCGTCGATGTGGTGCGGCTGGTGGCCGGCGACCCGCTTGCGGTGGACGCGGTGATCACCGAGGTGAACGCGGTCGCGCGCACCCACCTGCACGTCGAGATCGTGCCGGGCCTGGCGCCCAGCAGCGCCGTGCCGACCTATGCCGGCCTGCCCCTGGGTTCTGCGCACACCGTCGCCGACGTGCGCGGGGACGTGGACTGGGAGGCGCTGGCCGCCGCACCCGGACCGCTGATCCTGCAGGCGACCGCGTCGCACCTGGCCGAGGCCGCACGCACCCTGATCGACCACGAGCTGGCCGACACCACCCCGTGCGTGGTGACCGCGCAGGGCACCACCTGCCAGCAGCGGTCCGTCGAATCCACGCTGCTTGGTCTGACCGACCCGGCGGTGCTCGGCGGCGGCAGCGACCCGGCCGGCCCGCTGACCGGACCGCTGGTGGTCACCATCGGCAAGACGGTGACCAGCCGGGCCAAGCTGAACTGGTGGGAGAGCCGCGCCCTGTACGGCTGGACCGTGCTGGTGCCCCGCACCAAGGACCAGGCCGGCGAGATGAGCGAGCGGCTGACCTCCTACGGTGCCCTGCCCATCGAGGTGCCCACCATTGCCGTCGAGCCGCCGCGCAGCCCCGCGCAGATGGAGCGGGCGGTGAAGGGACTGGTCGACGGCCGCTTCCAGTGGGTGGTGTTCACCTCCACCAACGCCGTGCGCGCGGTGTGGGAGAAGTTCGGTGAGTTCGGCCTGGACGCGCGGGCGTTCTCCGGGGTGAAGATCGCCTGCGTCGGCGAGTCGACGGCGGACCGGGTCCGCGCGTTCGGGATCAGCCCCGAGCTGGTGCCGTCCGGCGAGCAGTCATCGATGGGGCTGCTGGACGAATTCCCGCCCTACGACAGCATTTTCGACCCGGTGAACCGCGTGCTGCTGCCGCGTGCCGACATCGCCACCGAGACGCTGGCCGAAGGTCTGCGGGAGCGGGGCTGGGAGATCGAGGACGTCACCGCCTACCGGACGGTGCGCGCCGCACCGCCGCCGGCGTCCACCCGCGAAATGATCAAGACCGGTGGTTTCGACGCGGTGTGCTTCACCTCCAGCTCGACCGTGCGCAACTTGGTCGGCATCGCCGGCAAGCCGCATGCGCGCACCATCATCGCCTGCATCGGCCCCAAGACCGCCGAGACCGCAGCCGAATTCGGGTTGCGGGTGGATGTGCAGCCGGAGACCGCTGCGGTGGGTCCGCTGGTCGATGCGCTGGCCGAACACGCCGCCCGGTTGCGCGCTGAGGGTGCGTTGCCGCCGCCGCGGAAGAAGAGCCGCCGGCGATGACTGGCGGCTAGGGGCAGCGCTGATGGTCTACCCACGGCAGCGTCCGCGCCGGCTGCGCTCTACCCCGGCCCTGCGCCGTCTGGTGGCCGAAACCTCGGTGGAGCCACGGCATTTGGTGCTGCCGATGTTCATCAGCGCTGAGGCCGACGCGAAAGGCGAGCCACGCCCCATCTCGTCGATGCCGGGCGTGCTGCAACACACCCGCGACTCGCTGCGCAGCGCCGCCGCAGCCGCGGTGGCGGCCGGGGTGGGCGGGTTGATGCTGTTCGGGGTGCCCGACGAGGACGACAAGGACGCGCAGGGCTCGGCCGGGACCGACCCCGACGGCGTTCTCAACGTCGCCCTGCGCGACCTGGCCAAGGATCTCGGCGATGCGACCGTGCTGATGGCCGATACCTGCCTGGACGAGTTCACCGACCATGGGCACTGCGGCGTCCTGGACGCGCGGGGCCGGGTCGACAACGACAAGACCCTGGATCGGTACGTGAAACTTGCTGTGGCACAAGCAGATTCGGGTGCACAGGTGGTCGGTCCCAGCGGCATGATGGACGGACAGGTGGCCGCCATCCGGGACGGGCTGGACGCAGCCGGCCACACCGACGTGGTGATCCTGGCGTATGCGGCAAAGTTCGCCTCGGCGTTCTACGGCCCGTTCCGCGAGGCGGTGGCTTCCAGCCTGTCCGGGGACCGCCGCACCTATCAGCAGGAGCCCGGCAACGCCCGCGAGGCATTGCGCGAGATCGAGCTCGACCTCGCCGAAGGCGCCGACATCGTCATGGTCAAGCCCGCGATGAGCTATCTGGACGTGGTGGCGGCAGCGGCCAGCGTGTCAGCTGTCCCGGTGGCTGCGTACCAGGTGTCGGGGGAGTACGCGATGATCTGTGCGGCGGCGGCCAACGGGTGGATCGACGAACGCGCCGCAGCGCTGGAGTCGTTGACCGGGATCCGGCGGGCGGGGGCCGATATCGTGCTGACCTATTGGGCGGCCGACGTGGCGGGTTGGCTGGCGTGACGGAGGCGCACATGACATCTGCGGGGGAACCCGACGAGACGCGGCTGTTCTACGAGTCCGGTGCCAGCTGGTACTGGGTGCTGGCCGGTCCCCTGTCGGCGGCGTCGTTGATCTATATCCAGTGGGCCAACCACGTGCCGATCTCGCTGCTGGTCCCGTTCATCTTCCTGGTGCTGGTGACGGCGTTCGTGGCGCTGCAGGTGCATGCGGCGCGGGTGCACACCTCCGTCGAGCTGACCGAGGACGCGTTGCGCCAGGGCACCGAGACCATCCTGGTCTCCGAGATCGTCAAGGTCTTCCCCGAAGCCGAGAATTCGGTGGCATCCGGCAAACCGCTGGCCAGGTGGCAGTCGGCGCGGGCGCTCGGCGAACTCGTCGGGGTGCCGCGCGGCCGGTACGGGATCGGCCTGAAGCTCACCGGTGATCGCACTGCGCAGGCCTGGGCGCGTCGGCACCGGCATTTCCGGGACGCGCTGACCGCGCTGGTGGAGAAACGGATGGGTCCTTACGTGCCGGACATCGCCGACGAGCTGGATGTCTCCGACGACGAGTCGTCGCTGTGACCGGGCGGACATTCGCCGAGTTGGTGCTGGCCGGTCTGGCGCTGGTGGCTGCCGCCGTCAGCTGGGGTCATACCCGTTCCACGATCGCCGTTGCGCCGATCATCGAGGGGCAACCGGCCACCTCATCGGTCGTCTACGACCCGCAGCTGTTGGTGCTGACGCTGTCGTTGGTGACGGTCGCCGGGATCCTGGTGGTGATCGCGGTGGCCAGGTGGCGACGGGACAGAACGCTCAGGCCGACTTCTTCAGCAGCGGCAGAACCATTTGACGCCGCCAGGTGATGGCGTCGGCCAGGCCGCGCAGGGCCTGGTGCACCGAGTTGGCAACCGGGAACGAATCGTCGAGCAGCGTGGCGACGGTCTGGTTCGCGACGAGCATCCACTCGACGTCGGCGGCGCGGCACTCTTCGTCCATGGCGCACAGCAATGCGATACCGGCTGAGGAGAAGTGGCTGACGCCGCTCAGGTCCAGCACCACCGGGTTGTCGGCCTGCACGAAGCGGCGAACGTGGTCGCCGACCTGTTCCACATTGACGGCGTCGATTTCGCCGCGGATGGTCACCACCGTCGCCAGATGACGACAGTGCGCGCGGATCTGGGCGCCCCCGCAGTCGATCGTGCTCGAAACCGGCATCGCGATCGTCATGAACAGCCCCATTTCCCTGTTGCCCACCAAACCTGCCTTTAAAGTGCCCGCAAAACTTAATGGCACCGCTAGTTACGACTAATTCTTTGCTAAGAAGTGGCGCGACGCCCGGCCCACCGACGCCGCTGTTAGGCTGCCTCAGCGGCCGGTTGCCGGCCGGCAGCGGAGTCCAGGCGGAAAGAACCTCGTGCAAAGCGGTGAACTCAGGAGCCAGATCAAAGGCGAGATCAAGGCCCTGACCGGACTCCGCATCGTCGCCTCCCTATGGGTGGTGCTCTTCCACTTCCGGCCCATGGTGGCCGACGCGTCGCCCGATCTGCGGGAAAATCTGGCCCCGGTGCTCAATTGCGGCGCGCAGGGTGTGGACCTGTTCTTCATCCTGAGCGGATTCGTGTTGACCTGGAACTACCTGGACCGGATGGGTCACTCGTTCTCGCTGCGCGCCACGGTGCACTTCCTGTGGCTGCGGCTGGCCCGGGTGTGGCCGGTGTATCTGGTCACCCTGCACCTGGCCGCCGCGTGGTTCATTCTCACCTTGCACATCGGACATACGCCGATGCCCGACGTGGGCCGGCTCACCGCGATCAGCTATGTACGGCAGGTCCTGCTGGTCCAGCTCTGGTTTCAGCCGTATTTCGACCTATCCAGCTGGGACGGGCCGGCCTGGTCGATCAGCGCGGAATGGCTGGCGTATCTGCTGTTCGGTGGCCTGGTGCTGGTGATCTTCCGCATCCAGCACGCGACGCGGGCGCGGGGCCTGATGCTGATGGCTGTCGCGGCGTCGCTGCCGCCGGTGGTGTTGTTGTTGGCCAGTGGCGTGTTCTACACCCCCTGGAGTTGGCTGCCCCGGATCGTCACGCAGTTCGCCGCCGGAGCGATCGCCTGTGCCGCGGTGCGCAGGCTGCGGCTGACCGAGCGGGGGCGACGCATCGCCGGGTACTTATCCCTGCTGCTCGTGGTGGCCATCGTCGGGATCCTGTACCTGCTCGATGCGTTCCCGATCACCGGGGTGTACGACAGTAGCGGGGTGGTCGACCTGTTGTTCGTTCCGCTGGTGATCACCCTGGCCGTCGGCATCGGCAGCTTGCCGTGGCTGCTGTCGACGCGGGTGATGGTGTACGGCGGCGAGATCTCGTTCTGCCTGTACATGGTGCACGAATTGGTGCACACCCCGTGGACGTGGGCGGTGGTGAATTTCGGGTTGCACCCGTGGCTGCCGGACAGCCCATGGCGCTGGAACATCTTCGGCCTGCTGGCCGTCGCGGTGGGACTGTCGATCCTGCTGTACCACTTCGTCGAAGAGCCGGCCCGCCGCTGGATGCGCCGGATGGTCGACGCGCGGCCCACGCCGGCGGGGCACGAACCCGACGATTCGCCCGGTACCAATCTCGATCCCATCAGCGTTGCCCCGGAAAGCATTTCGGCGCGCGCCGCCGTGCGCTGACTCAATTGAGACCGGAAACACCGCGCGTTCGACGCGGGTTCGGATCCAGAGCGACCTAAACTCGGGGGAGTCTGATGCCCCGTGAAGGTGGCCGGTTTTCCTGGAGGCGTGTCGTGGTGGGTCGGCTGGCCACGTGGATCATTGGTCTCTCGTTGTTGGCCGCTGCGACGGTTCACAGTCCGGCGCAGCCGGTGCGTCTGACGAGCTTCGATTTCCGCCCGAGCCGCATTGCGGTGATCGGCGATTCGTACACGACTGGCACCGACGAGGGCGGCCTGGGCGCCACATCGTGGACGTGCCGCGCCTGGCAGCTGCTCGCCCAGCGCGGGCTGCGCATCGACGCCGACGTGGCGGCCGAAGGTCGCGCCGGTTACGGCACGGTCGGCAACCGCGGCAGCGTCTTCGCGGACCTGACGGCCCGGGCGGTCAAGCCGGACGACGTGCTGGTGACGTTCTTCGGCTCCCGCAACGACCAGGGTGTGGAGCCACGGCTGCTGGCCGACCGGGTCCGCGTCACCTTCGACATCGCGCGCCGATTGGCGCCTGCGGCACGGTTTTTGGTGATCGGCCCGCCCTGGCCGACCGCCGACGTGCCCGGTGCGGTGTTGCAGATCCGCGACATCATGCACGCGGCGGCACGCGACGCGGGGGCGGCGTTCGTCGACCCGATCGAGCGCCGCTGGTTCGTGGATCGACCGGACCTGATCGGCACCGACGGTGTGCACCCGAACGACACGGGACATGCGTATATGGCGCGCAAGATCGCGCCGCTGGTGCGGGATCAGTTGGCCAGGTGAACGCGGATCGGCGGACCATTGCGCAGTGACGCGTGGGACGCCGCGCAGCCAAGCGGCCGGCTCGGGGCGGGTCAGCCGTAGATCAGGCCGCCGCCGCCGGCCAGGCCGTCGAGTCCGCTGAGTCCGGCAGTGCCTGGATCATGGTTGGCGTCCCCCGGCCCGCCCGGCCCACCGGACCCGGCGCGGCCAGGGGGTCCGCCGCTGCCGATCAAACCCGCGTTTCCGGCGTTCCCGCCGTTGCCGCCGTTACCGCCGGAATGACCGGCCCGGTAGGTGTTGCCGCCCGTCCCGCCGACTCCGCCGGCCCCGCCGCTGTTGGGGCTGCCGCCATCGCCTCCGTACCCGCCGGCCCCGCCGGCACCACCGTCGCCGTAGCCGCCGTGCGGGTTTCCGCTGCCGCCGGCGCCGCCGGACCCGCCCAGTCCACCGGTCCCGAACAGCAGTGCGCCGGTGCCACCGGTGCCACCGGTGCCACCGGCACCTGCACTGGACAGGCCGGAGCCGCCGCCGCTTCCGCCGGTCCCACCGCCCCCGCCGGCGCCGAACAACGAGGCGACGCCGCCGACACCACCTGCCCCGCCCAGCCCGCCGTGCAGACCTCCGGCAGTGGCGTTGCCGTCCCCGCCGGTCCCGCCCGCCCCGCCGGTCCCGCCGTTGCCGTAGAGGAATCCGCCACCGCCGCCGGCCCCGCCCGTACCGCCGCTGCCGCCGGCAACGCCGACGCGGGACATGTTGTCCGAGCCGCCGGCGGCACCGCCCCGGCCACCGTGACCACCGGTCCCGCCGTCCCCGAACAGTCCCGGCCGGCCGCCGGCCCCGCCCGTGCCACCGTTGGCGCCGTTGAAGCCGGGGCTGCCCGGTGCGGCGTCGCCACCGGCGCCGCCGGCTCCGCCGTGGCCGAACAGGTAACCGCCGTGGCCGCCGCTCCCACCGGCGCCGCCCAGCCAGCCCCGGCCGCCGGCGCCACCGGTACCGATCAGGCCGGCGGAACCCCCGGCGCCGCCGGCTTGGCTCACTGCGCCGCCCGTGGGGCTGTATCCGGCACCGCCGTTGCCGTACAGCAGACCCCCGGCCTGACCATTCGGACTGGCCGCCGTCCCGTCGGCGCCGTCCCCGATCAGCCCACGCCCGAACAGCTCCTGCGCCCGAGTGTTCAACGTCCCCAACACGTCGTGCTGGGCGATCCAGGAACCGGCTTGGGCGCCGGAGGTGCCGTAGATCAGGCCGCCGGCTCCGGCGAGACCGTCGAGTCCGCCCAGCCCGGCGGTGCCCGGCCCGAGGGCGGTGTCGGCGGGCGTGCCACGCCCCCCGGTGCCACCCTGCCCGGCGATCCCGCCGTCGCCGAAAAGCCGGGCCGCTCCGCCGTTTCCGGCGTTGCCGCCGTTGCCGCCGGAATGGCCGGCCTGGTAGGTGTCACCGCCTACGCCGCCGGCTCCGCCAGCGCCACCAGTGCCGTACACCCAGCTCCCAGCGCCGCCGTTGCCACCGCCTCCGCCAGCCCCGCCGTCGCCGTAGCCGCCATACAGGTTGGCGCTCGCACCGGCGCCGCCGGCCCCGCCCTGCCCGCCGGTTCCGACGAGGAACGCTGCGGTGCCTCCGGCGCCGCCGGTGCCACCGGCACCTGCGCTGGACAGACCGGAGGTCCCACCAGTCCCGCCGGTCCCGCCGATTCCACCCGCCCCGAACATTCCTGCCACGCCGCCGACGCCACCTGCCCCGCCCAGCCCGCCGTGCAGACCTCCGGCAGTGGCGTTGCCATCGCCGCCGGTCCCACCGGTGCCACCGGCGCCGCTTGTGCCGTAGAGGAATCCACCCGCCCCGCCGGCTCCACCGACGCCACCGCTGCCGCCGGCAACGCCGACGCGGGACATGTTGTCCGAGCCGCCGGCGGCACCGCCCCGGCCACCGTGACCACCGGTCCCGCCGTCCCCGAACAGTCCCGGCCGGCCGCCGGCCCCGCCCGTGGCACCGTTGGCGCCGTTGAAGCCGGGGCTGCCCGGTGCGGCGTCGCCACCGGCGCCGCCGGCTCCGCCGTGGCCGAACAGGTAACCGCCGTGGCCGCCGCTCCCACCGGCGCCGCCCAGCCAGCCCCGGCCGCCGGCGCCACCGGTACCGATCAACCCGGCGGAACCCCCGGCGCCGCCGGCTTGGCTCACTGCGCCGCCGGTGGGGCTGTATCCGGCACCGCCGTTGCCGTACAGCAGACCCCCGGCCTGTCCATTCGGACTAGCCGCCGTGCCGTCGGCCCCGTCGCCGATCAACGCACGGCCAAACAACGCCTCAGCCTGTGAATTCAACGTCCCCAACACATCAACGTTGGCGGCCTCGGCGCCGGCGTACGTGACGCCACTGGCCGCGAACGCGTCAGCGATGTGCTGATGAAACCGCGCGACCTGCGTGTTCGCCTGTTGATAAGTCTGGCCGAAGGAGCTGAACAGTTCGGCGACGGCCGCCGATACTTCGTCCTGGGCGGCGGCGGTGACACTGAGAATTCGAAGCGAGGCGCTGGAATGTGCGCCATGCAGGGCGGACTGGATCTCCGCCAGATTCCCCACGGCACCCGCTAGAGCGTCGGGGGCGACCAGCAGGTACGACATCGTTGTCAACCGTACGTTCAGCTCGCCCGGCGAGTTGGGCCTTTTGGACTTCCGGGGGAGGCTGACCGCAGTCCTCAACGACGCACTAGTCCTCCGAGTGCCGCTCGTCGTCCCGTCGTTTCTATCCGTAACGGGTTCAGGTGTCGCCCCGAGATCGCAGCGACTAGGTCACCGGTGTGGGCCCGGCCGTCCGGAAGGCACAGCTGGTAAATACGATCTATCGCCTGGTGTGGGATGAGTTCGGCGGCAAGGTTTCAGAAACGTAGTCGATACAACAACGAATCGAAGAAGGCGGCGTCACGTGTGCACACGAGTCCTCTGGCCGGACACCGGCGACAAGACCGGCCACTTGGTTTTGGTAGGCCGGAACATGGACTTTCACACAGACCTGATGACCAACCTGTGGAAGCAACCGCGCGGCGTACGACGTGACGACACAGTGGCCGGGAAACTCACCTGGACATCGAAGTACGGCAGTGTCGTAGCCACCGCCTACGACATCACCTCCGTGGACGGTATGAACGAAGCGGGTCTGGCGGGACACATTCTGTGGCTCGCCGAATCCAGCTATGGGGAGCCGGACGATTCGCGCACGCAGCTCGGGCAGGCAATTTGGCTGCAGTACTTCCTGGACAACTTCGCTACCGTCGCAGAGGCCACCGCGTGGATCACCGAGACCGACGTACAAGTGGTGCAGATGGACGACCCCACCGGCGGCAAACGCCCCGGCTTGCATCTGGCCCTCGACGACGCCGCCGGCGACTCGGCGATCATCGAATACATCGACGGCCACGCGCAGGTGTACCACTCGAAGGACTACCGGGTGATGACCAATTCACCGACCTTCGATCAGCAACTCGAGCTGGTGAAATCGTTCACGGGTCTGGGCGGTGACCTCCCACTGCCCGGCAGTACCGACGCCCGTGACCGGTTCGCGCGCGCGAGCTACTACCTCGAGCGGTTGCCCGCCCCGGACAGCCAGGTCGATGCCGTCGCGGCCATGTTCTCGGTTATCCGCAATGCAGCGCAACCTTTCCGCATCCCGGATCCGGGCAAACCGGATGCCTCGCAGACCATCTGGCAGGTCGTGCTCGATCTGACCACTAAGCGCTACATCTACGAATCCACCACCCGCCCCAACATCGTGTGGGTCGACCTGGCCGACCTCGACTTCACCGAGGGCACTGCCCAACTCAAGCTGGATCTGATCAGCGAACTCGCGGTCGAGGGCGGCATCTCCGGCAAGGTTGCGGACAAGTTCGAAGACAAGGGCCCGATGACATTTCTGTCCCTCGAGATGCTCCGGGGCCCGGAAGGCACGGGGCGCCGACCGAGCCCCTAACGCTGACCCAAAACCGTTGCGGCTCTAATCCTCTGCGTGCCGCTCGTAATCCCAACGTTCGAGGCGAGTCTGTAATTGCCAGACACCGAGCCCGGCGACTGGCGCAGCTGCCGTAACCAGCACCATCAACATCGGACTCATCTCAAACCTCCAAAACCCTTATATTCGTACCACGTTCGTCGGCGCATCGTGGTTCATTCGGCAACGGTGTCGCTACGAAATCGACGCGATTCAGGCACCGGGCAACGCGTGGTCGGCCAAGGCGCCGATGACGGGTGACAACAGCTGGGCGTACTCGGTGGTGACGTGATTGTCGTCCCGGAACACCAGGGTGTTGCCGACGATCATCGGGCAGCGTTCCGGCGTGCAGAACAGGTCGGTCAGGTCGGCGTAAGAGCCGCCCGCCGCGGTGGTCACCCGTTGCTCGGCGGCAATACCGTCGCCGTCGACCGCCACCGAGCGCATCGGTGCGCAGGCGCCGGCGTCGTCGAGGTGGGCCGACAGGCAGGTCGGAGCCGACGATTGCGGATCGGCGACCGGCCCCAGCACCAGCACCGTGGAACCCATGCCGCGCAGGTAGGCGACGATGGCCCCCAACTTGTCGATCCACGCCGGGTCGTACGAGGCGAAGCTGAAGTCGCCGTGGTAGCGCCGACTCATGCTCAGCACCACCAGCTTCGGTGGCTTGGCCCGCAATCGGTCCACGATCTGCGCGCGCCACTGCTCGCACTCGGTGTACTTGCGGCCCAGGTAGGGGCTGACGATCGGCAGGTCCAGAAACGGGCAGGTGACCTTGGTCAGCGTTTCCAGCCGCCAGTGCCGTTGTCCGGCCACCTGCTCCCACGCCGGATTCCACATCGCCGCGTGCGAGTCACCAATCAGCGCCACCGTGGTCGGCGACGCGGTGTCCGCCGAGGCGCACTCGCTCTGACCCACCTCGCGCCAGGACCGCATGCACCCGTTGACGAACACCGGCGCCTTATCGCCCGGCGCCGCCGCCAACGTCGGGTCCAAGTTCGACGGCACCGCCCGCAGACCCGCCGAGGCGGCGAGTGCCGCGCGGGCCTGGGCGAACGCTTGGCGCACCGCCGCCTCCTGCGGACTGAGCTGCGGGTCAGGCGCCGGCGGCAGCGCCTCGATTTTCGCCTGCGGCGCCGCGGTCCCGTGACCCACCGGCGCCGGCACCGCCGTCAGCAACACCGCGCACGCGCACGCCGCTACCGCGCTGGCGGCACCGGCCACGGCCAGGCTGACCCGTGCAGAGCGCCGCAGCGCCGCGGCGAAGCGACCGGGGTTTTCCACCGCATGCATGGTGATCACCGCCAGGCCCGCGGACACCGTCGTCGCCGCCAACCGGCCGGGCAGCCCGCCGGGATCGCCGAGCAGCGCCGGCAGCAGCAGCAACACCGGCCAGTGCCAGAGGTACCACGAGTACGACACCCGCCCGATCGCCCGCATCACCGGCGGGCACAGCACCCGTCCCACCCCCATGCCGCCGGTGACCGAACCGCTTCCGATCACCAGCGCGGTGCCCAGCACCGGCAACAGCGCCGAGGTGCCGGGGTAGGGGGTGTGCGGACCCAACTGGGTGCAGGTCAGCAGGATCAGCGCCAGCCCGCCCCACCCGGCGACCGTCGCCGGCACCAACGGCAGCCGCCGCCACTGGTCGATGGTGAGTGCGACCAGCCCGCCGGCGGCCAGTTCCCAGGCGCGGGTGGGCAGCGAGAAGAACGCCCACGGCGGCGAGCTGTGCGTCCAGATCACCGCGGCCGTCAACGACGCCGCGCCGACCACGCCCAGCAGCACCGCATACGGTGCCGCGCTCGAGGTGTCCCGGCGCAACCGGCCGACCAGCCACGCCGTGCCGATGATGAGCGCCGGCCACACCAGATAGAACTGCTCCTCCACGCCCAACGACCAGTAGTGCTGGAACGGCGACGGCAGGTCGGCGCCCATGTAGTCGGTGCCTTGCGCGGCGAATCGGTAGTTGCCGACGTACAGCATGCTGGCGATGCCGTCGACGAACACCCGTCGGGCCTGCAGCGGCGGCAGCACGATGGCGGCCACCACCGCGGTGACCACCCCTACCGTCGCCGCGGCCGGCAGCAGCCGACGCGCCCGGGCAGCGTAAAAGCCGCCGAGTGCAACGGTTTTCGTGGTCGCGACCTCACGCCACAACAGCCCGGTGATCAGGAAGCCGGAGATGACGAAGAAGACGTCGACACCGATGTAGCCGCCGCCGATGCCCGGCACGCCGGCGTGATAGAGGACCACGGCGACGACCGCGATGGCGCGCAGGCCTTCGATGTCCGGACGGAACGCAGCCCGGGGGATGCGCTGCTCCGCGGTGACTGCCATACGTCAGGTCGCCATCCAGGCCAGCTCGGCCGGCAACTGCGCGCGCCAGTAGTCGACGTCGTGACCGCCGGGGGAGAAGCTGCCCGCCGGCTTCTTCTTGAGCTGGCTGACGAATTGGCTGCTGGAGAAGAAGAACCGGTCGCCGATCCCGCAGTCGACCCGAATGGGAATCGAGTTCAGCACCGGCAAGCCGAACACGGTGTTGCGGTTCCAGTCGTCGATGCTGTCGAACGCGCCGGGTGCGGCGCCGAGGTAGGACAGGTACAGCGCCGGGCTGATCGCGCAGATCCCGGCGGTGCGGGCCGGACCCAGCCGGGCGCCCAGCAGCAGCGCGCCGTACCCGCCCATCGACCAGCCCAGGAATCCGACCCGCGAGGTGTCCATGCCCATCGAGGTCAGCATCGGCAGCAGCTCCTCGAGCACCATGGTGCCGGCGTCCTCGCCGTTGGAGCGCCGATGCCAGTAACTGCTGGGGCCCCCGTCGACGCCCACCACCGCGAACGGCGGTTTGCCGTCGGCGACCAGCTGGGCCAGCGCGTCCTCGACACCGCAGTCCAGCATCATGTTCGCGTCGCTGTCCTTGCCGTGCAACGCGATCACCGGCCGCAGCATCTTGGTCTGCCCCGGCGGCATGGCGATGACCCAGTTGGTCTTGATGCCGCCGCGCGCCGCCGACACGAACGAACCGGTCAGTTTGGTCGGCAGGGTCTTGCCCGCCGTCGGGGGATCGAACGGAGCGGGCGCGGCCGGTGCGGCCACGGTGCTGGCCGGGTCGGCCAGGGCGCCGAGCGCCCACGCACCGGCCGCTCCGAGGCTGGCGCCGGCGCCCATGCGCAGCACCGTACGGCGGGTCAGGTCGGCCACGATCGTCAATGATGCCGGGACAACCGGAGTTTGACGCCCGTGCCACGCCGTATTGGAAGACACTCGTGACACTGCCTTGATCCACCGCCGTCCGGGCTCGCGATTCACAGCGGGATGTGCTGTCGTTAGACGCCATGAGCGGCACCACGCAGCTGCGCCAAGGGTTGTCGCAACGCCAGCTGAACATGATTGCCATCGGCGGGGTGATCGGGGCGGGGCTGTTCGTCGGTTCCGGTGTGGTGATCCACAAGACCGGACCGGCTGCGTTCCTGACCTACGCGATCTGCGGTCTGCTGATCATCCTGGTGATGCGGATGCTGGGTGAGATGGCCACCGCGAACCCGTCGACCGGCTCGTTCGCCGACTATGCGACAACGGCACTCGGGGGTTGGGCCGGGTTTTCGGTGGGCTGGCTGTATTGGTATTTCTGGGTGATCGTGGTGGGCTTCGAGGCGGTCGCCGGCGGCAAGGTGCTCAACTACTGGTTCTCGCTACCGCTGTGGTTGTCGTCGCTGGGCCTGATGCTGTTGATGACCGCGACCAACCTGTTCTCGGTGTCGTCGTTCGGCGAGTTCGAATTCTGGTTCGCCGGAATCAAAGTCGCGACCATCGTGATCTTCCTGGGTCTGGGGACGGCGTTCGCGTTCGGCTGGCTGCCGGGTCGGCACACCGGCTTTGCCAACCTGACCGCGCACGGCGGTTTCTTTCCGCACGGTGTCGGGGCCGTCTTCGCGGCCATCGTGGTGGTGATCTTTTCCATGGTGGGCGCCGAGGTCGTCACCATCGCCGCGGCCGAAAGCCGGGAACCCGAGCGCGCTGTGGCCCGGGCGACGAATTCGGTGGTGCTGCGCATCGCGTTCTTCTTCGTCGGTTCGGTTTTCCTGCTCGTCGTGGTAATGCCGTGGAACTCAGTGGAATTGGGTGCATCACCCTATGTGGCGGCGCTGAAGCACATCGGCATTCCCGGCGCGGACCAGATCATGAACGCCGTGGTGCTCACCGCGGTGCTGTCCTGCCTGAACTCGGGCCTGTATACCGCGTCGCGCATGCTGTTCGTGCTGGCCGACCGCAACGAGGCGCCGGCCCAGCTGGTCAGGATCAGCCGGCGCGGCGTGCCGCACATCGCGATCATCGGGTCCTCAGTGGTGGGCTTTCTGTGTGTGCTGATGGCCTGGCTGGCGCCCGACACCGTGTTCCTGTTCCTGCTCAACTCCTCGGGCGCCATCATCTTATTCGTCTACCTGCTGATTGCGTTGTCGCAGATCGTGCTTCGGCGTCGTACGCCGGACGAGCAGTTGCGGGTCAGGATGTGGTTCTTCCCAGTGCTGTCGGTGCTCACCCTGGCCGGGATCGTGGCGGTGCTGGTGCAGATGGCGTTCGATCACGAGGCCCGTACCCAACTGTGGCTGAGCCTGTTGTCGTGGATGGTGGTGCTCGGGTTGTACTGCGCGGTGCAGCGGTCGGGCCGTCGCAGGGCTTAGCCCCAACGCTTTTCGACCGCCTTGACCACGGCGGTCAGCGTGGCGTTGACCGGTGCCTCGACGCCGACCCGCGCGCCGTGGCGCGGCACCGCCCCGTTGATGACGTCGATCTCGGAGACCCGACGGGCCTCATGGTCCAGCAACGCAGACGGTTTCGCATCAGGCATGCCCGCGCCGAAGTCGCGGATGTGCGCGACGGGATCCTCGACGTCGATCGCGATGCCGGAGGCTCGGGCCACCGCCCACGCTTCGATGGCCGCGGCCCGGCTGACTGGTCCCATCTCGGCGTCGTCCATCACCTGCCCGACGGTCATGCCGGTCAACGCACACGGCGCACTGTAGGCGACGTTGCAGATCAGCTTCTCCCACTGCATCGCGGCGATGTCGGTGACCGCGGCCGCGTCGAAGCCGGCGTCGCTCCACACCTGCGCGACGGCCGCGACCGTTTGATGGGGCAGTGACGAGTACGCGCCGAAACGCATGGCGCGCATGGCATTGTGGTGGACGTGTCCGGGTGCGACCCGGGCCGCTCCGAACCCGCTGGCGATCCCGACCGCGACCCGTTGCTCGCCGACGATGTCCGCCACCGTGTCGGCCGAACCCAGGCCGTTCTGGATGGTCAGCACCGGGGTGGCGCCGTCGAGCATCGAAAGTGCTTGTCGCGCACCCGTTGTCACGTCCGCGGCCTTGACGGCCAGCACGATCAGGTCCATGGGCTCGTCCGGTGCGACGGTGGCGGCCCGCAGCTGCACAGTCCGGTCGTAACCGGGACCGGTGACCCGCAGTCCGTGCCGGGCGATGACGTCGATGCCGGGTTGGTAGCTGTCGATCACCGTGACGTCGTTACCCGCCGCGGCCAATCTGGTCGCGTAGATCGAACCCATTGCACCGCAACCGATTACCGCGACCTTCATCCGACCAGCTCCTCGATCAGTCCGGACAGGCCGGGTTTTTCCTCCAGCCCGAAGCCCGGTGCGTCGGTGGGTGAGATCCGGCCGTCTGCCAACGCACAACCCGGCGAGTAGCCGCCGAACGGCTGGAACACCCCGGGGTAGGCCTCACACCCGCCCAGACCGAGCCCGGCCGCGATGTGCAGGTTGATCAGGTGCCCGCCGTGTGGATAGGCGAACCTGCGGTCGAACCCGTGCGTCTCGAGAACCGCGAGCATGCGGGTGTATTCACCCAACCCGTAGCTCAGGCCGGCATCCATCTGGAAGATGTCCCGTCCCGCCCGCATGCCGCCGTAGCGGACCAGGTTGACCACATCGGGCACCGAGAACAGGTTCTCCCCGGTGGCCACCGCGCCGTCGTAACAATCGGTCACCGCATGGTTGAGCTCGAAATCCAGCGGATCGCCGGGCTCCTCGAACCAGCGCAGCCCGTAGGACGCCAACGCGGTGGCCCACCGGGTCGCCGCGGCCCGGTCGAAACGGCCGTTGGCGTCCACCGCGACCCGGTCGCCCCGGCCGACCGCGTCGATGACGGCTTCGATGCGCGCCAGGTCGCCCGGCACGTCCGCCCCGCCGATCTTCATCTTCACCGCGTCGTACCCGAGGTCCAGATACGAACCCACCTCCGCCCGCAGTCCGTCCAGGCCGGCGTCCGGGTGGTAGTACCCGCCGGCGGCATACACCGCGACCGAGCGGACCGGTTCCCGACCGACATGACGTGCGATGGTCGCGTAGGCAGGCTCGTCGTTCAGCTTGGCGGTGAGGTCCCAGCACGCCAGTTCCAGCGCGGCGGCTGCGGTCGCCCGGTCCCCATGGCCACCCGGCTTCTCGTCGCGCAGCGCGCACGCCAGCACCGCGGCCGGGTCGAGCAGGCCCGCGCCGTCCAGCAGCGTCTCCGACGGCGCGGCCAGCACTCGCGGGATCAGCCGGTCCCGCAGGATCCCGCCCTGCGCGAACCGCCCGATCGAGTTGAAGGCCACCCCGACGGTGCGCCTGCCGTCCCGCTCGGCAATTAGCGCCACCAGCGACACGGTGTGGCCGGCGAAGTTGACCACCGCGTTGGCCGGCGCACCCTGCAGGGCTACCGGCCGTTCGAGGATCGAGACAATGCGCATCAAGACCCGGTGCGGTCGAGCAGCAACACTTCCTCGAACGGCAGTGCGGGGAAAACCGAGCGCCAGACCCCGTTCACGTGCCGGGCCGCCTCGTCCTTGCCGACCACCCGCGGTTCGCTCACCCGGAAGGTCTTGGCGTTGCGGCGCACCTGCGCACCGCCGGCGGCCTTGATGTTCTTCAGCCAGTCCCGGTCGGGTCCGTATGCCAGCGGAACGGCCAGGCCGGGCCGGCCGTCGACGTTGGTGTAAAACGCGTTGACCGGGGTGCGGTAGGGCTTTCCGGAGCGCCGTCCGACGTGTTCGATGATGGCGAACGGGGGCAGCCAGCCTGCCCACAGACGCTGTACGGGGTTGGTGACGTACCGGTTGATCCGGGCCAGGCGTTGAGGGAATCGCATGATCGCCATCCAACTCGCCGAGCCCGGCGCACATCAACCCGCCGTGATCTTCTACACCCTGTAGTTGATCGGGGGGCGGCGGCTGGGACACTAGTCAGCATGGGGACTGACCAGGCAACGGCGCGCACGCGCGCGTCCGCACAGCTGTTCTCCGACGCCTGCGCGGTGATCCCCGGCGGAGTGAACTCCCCGGTGCGGGCGTTCACCGCGGTGGGCGGCACCCCCCGGTTCATCACCCAGGCGCACGGCTGCCGGCTCACCGACGCCGACGCCAACACCTACATCGACCTGGTCTGCTCGTGGGGGCCGATGATCCTCGGGCATGCACACCCCGCGGTCGTCGACGCGGTGGTCAAGGCCGCCGCCGACGGCCTGTCGTTCGGGGCGCCGACCCCGGCCGAGACTGAACTGGCCGCCGAGATCATCGGGCGGGTCGCCCCGGTGCAGCGCCTCCGGTTGGTGAACTCCGGTACCGAGGCCACCATGAGCGCGATCCGGTTGGCGCGCGGCTTCACGGGTCGGCCCAAGATCGTGAAGTTCTCCGGCTGTTACCACGGGCACGCCGACGCGTTGCTGGCCGACGCGGGTTCGGGCGTGGCCACCCTGGGCCTGCCGTCCTCGCCGGGGGTCACCGGCGCGGCCGCGGCCGACACAATTGTGTTGCCCTACAACGATATCGACGCTGTCGAGCAGGTCTTCGCGCAGGCCGGCGAGCAGATCGCCGCGGTGATCACCGAAGCCAGCCCCGGCAACATGGGCGTCGTCCCACCCGCACCCGGCTACAACGCCGCCCTGCGACGAATCACCGCAGCGCACGGTGCGCTGCTGATCGTGGACGAGGTGATGACGGGGTTCCGGGTCAGCCGAAGTGGTTGGTACGGAATCGATCCCGTCGATGCCGACCTGTTCACGTTCGGCAAGGTGATGAGCGGCGGGCTGCCCGCCGCCGCGTTCGGGGGCCGGGTCGAGGTGATGGAGCGACTCGCCCCGCTGGGCCCGGTGTACCAGGCCGGCACGCTGTCGGGTAACCCGGTGGCGATGGCCGCCGGGCTGGCGACGTTGCGGGCGGCCGATGACGCGGTGTACGCCGCCCTGGACGCGAACGCCGACCGCCTGGCCGCGCTGTTGACCGAATCACTGACCAATGCTGGTGTGCCACATCGCATTCCGCGTGCCGGCAACATGTTGAGTGTGTTCTTCTCCGACGCGCCGGTGACGGATTTCGCGTCCGCGCGCGCTAGCCAGACGTGGCGCTATCCGGCGTTCTTCCATGCCCTGCTCGACGCCGGGGTCTACCCGCCGTGCAGCGCATTCGAGGCGTGGTTCGTATCGGCGGCGCTCGATGACGACGCTTTCGACCGGATCGCCGCAGCCCTACCCGCAGCGGCCGCCGCGGCCGCACAGGAGGACCAGCCCTGATGGCCGAGGAAACCCGCGTGCACGTGGTGCGTCACGGTGAGGTGCACAATCCGACCGGCATCCTCTACGGCCGGCTGCCCGGTTTCCGGCTGTCGGACAACGGGGTCGCGCAGGCAGCGGCGGTGGCGGATTTCCTGGCCGACCGCGACGTCGTCGCCGTGATCGCCTCGCCGCTGCAGCGGGCACAGGAGACCGCCGCGCCCATCGCCGCGCGGCACAACCTGCCGGTGGACACCGACCCCGACCTGATCGAGTCGGAGAACTTCTTCGAGGGCAAGCCGATGGGACCCGGCGACGGTGCCTGGCGTAACCCGCGGTACTGGTGGCAACTCCGCAACCCGCTCCGACCGTCGTGGGGCGAGCCGTACGTCGAGGTCGCCAGCCGGATGTCCAGTGCGGCCGACAAGGCGCGGGTGCGGGGCGCCGGGCACGAGGTGGTGTGCGTGAGCCACCAGCTGCCGGTGTGGACGCTGCGCCTGCACGTGACCGGCCAGCGGCTCTGGCACGACCCGCGGCGTCGGGAATGCGGGCTGGCGTCGGTGACGACACTGGTCTACGACGGCGATCGGCTGGTCGACGTGGAGTACTCGGAGCCGGCAGCCGGATGACCCGGTGGCTTGTCGCCGTAACACTGCTGACCGGGTTTCTCACGGGTTGTTCGGCCGGGAAGGACGCGGTTGCCCAGGGCGGCACATTCGAGTTCGTGTCCCCGGGCGGCAAGACAGACATCTTCTACGACCCGCCGGACACCCGCGGCCGGCCGGGCCCGCTGTCCGGGCCCAGCCTCACCGACCCGGCACGCACCGTGTCACTGGACGACTTTCCCGGCAACGTCGTCGTCGTCAACGTGTGGGGCCAGTGGTGCGGGCCGTGCCGGGCCGAGATCACCCAACTGCAGCGGGTCTACGACGCCACCCGCGCAGCCGGGGTGTCCTTCCTGGGCATCGACGTGCGTGACAACAGCCGCCAGGCGGCCCAGGACTTCGTCAGCGACCGGCATGTGACGTTCCCGTCGATCTACGACCCGCCGATGCGCACCCTGATCGCGTTCGGCGGCAAGTACCCGACCACGGTCATCCCGTCCACCCTGGTGCTGGACCGCCGGCACCGGGTCGCCGCGGTGTTCCTGCGCGAACTGCTGGCCGAGGACCTGCAACCGGTGGTGCAGCGGATCGCCGCCGAGACGCCACCCGGGACGTCGGGACCGCAGTGACCGGCTTCGCCCACCTCGCTGCCGCCGGGCCCCTGGTGGTGGCCCTCGGGGTCTGCATGCTGGCCGGGCTGGTGTCGTTCGCGTCGCCGTGCGTGGTGCCGCTGGTACCGGGCTACCTGTCGTATCTGGCGGCGGTGGTCGGGGTCTCCGACGAGCAACCCGGCACCCTCAAGGCCCCGCCGGCGGCGCGCTGGCGGGTCGCCGGGTCCGCCCTGCTCTTCGTCGCCGGGTTCACCACGATCTTCGTGCTGGGCACCGTCGCGGTCCTGGGCATGACCACCGCGTTGATCGACAACCAGCTGGTGCTGCAGCGCGTCGGCGGCGTGCTCACCATCGTGATGGGACTCGTCTTCGTCGGGCTCATCCCGGCGCTGCAGCAACAGGCCAGGTTCAGCCCCGGACAGTGGACGACGGTGGCCGGTGCGCCGCTGCTCGGCGCGGTGTTCGCACTGGGCTGGACGCCCTGCCTGGGGCCGACGCTGACCGGGGTGATCACCGTGGCCTCCGCCACCGACGGCGCGAACGTGGCGCGCGGTGTCGCGCTGGTGATCGCTTACTGCCTGGGGCTGGGCGTGCCGTTCGTGCTGCTGGCAGTGGGGTCGGCCAAAGCGGTGACCGCGCTGGGCTGGCTGCGCCGGCACAGCCGGGCGATCCAGATATTCGGTGGCGTGCTGCTGATCTCGGTGGGCTTCGCGCTGGTCACCGGGGTGTGGAACGACTTCGTGTCCTGGCTGCGCGACGCTTTTGTGTCCGACGTGAGGTTGCCGATCTGATGCTCACGGGACTTGCGGCGAGGGCGCGCAACACCTGGCGCTCCCTGACATCGATGGGCACCGCGCTGGTGCTGCTCTTCCTGCTCGCGCTGGCCGCGATACCCGGGGCGCTGCTACCGCAGCGCAGCCTCAACGCCGGCAAGGTCGAGGAGTATCTGCACACCCACCCGATGATCGGGCCGTGGCTCAACGAGCTGCAGGCCTTCGACGTGTTCTCCAGTTTCTGGTTCACCGCCATCTACGTGTTGCTGTTCATCTCGCTGGTCGGCTGCCTCACCCCGCGAATCTTCGAGCACGCCCGCAGCCTGCGCGCCGAACCGGTGGCCGCGCCGCGCAACCTCGCCCGGCTGCCCAAGCACGCTGAGCAGGAGCTGACCACCGGACCGGCGGAGGTCGACGCGCTGGCCACCGCCATCGAGGCCCGGCTGCGGGGCTGGCGCACAGCGGTCAGGCACCGCGCTGACACCGTCGAGATCGCCGCCGAAAAGGGGTACCTGCGCGAATTCGGCAACCTGGTGTTCCACTTCTCGCTGCTGGGCCTGCTGGTGGCGGTCGCCGTCGGCAAGCTGTTCGGTTACGAGGGCAACGTGATCGTCATCGCCGACGGTGGTCCGGGGTTCTGCTCGGCGTCGCCGGCCGCGTTCGATTCGTTCCGTGCCGGCAACACCGTCGACGGCACCTCGCTGAATCCGATCTGCCTGCGGGTCAACAACTTTCAGGCGCACTATCTGCCGTCGGGGCAGGCCACCTCGTTCGCCGCGGACATCGCCTACCAAGCCGGGGCCGACCTCGACGCCAACACCTGGCGGCCCTACCGGCTGGAGGTCAACCACCCGCTGCGCGTCGGCGGGGACCGGGTCTACCTGCAGGGCCACGGTTACGCGCCGACCTTCACCGTCACCTTCCCCGACGGTCAGACCCGCACCTCCACCGTGCAATGGCGACCTGACAACCCGCAGACGCTGCTCTCGTCGGGCGTGGCCCGCGTCGACCCGCCGGCCGGCAGCTACCCCACCGCCCAGGAGCGGCGCCAACACCAGATCGCGATCCAGGGCCTGCTGGCGCCCACCGAACAGCTCGACGGCGCCCTGCTGTCGTCGCGCTTCCCGGCGCTCAACGACCCGGCGGTGGCCATCGACATCTACCGCGGCGACACCGGGCTGGACACCGGGCGGCCGCAGTCGTTGTTCACCCTGGACCCCCGGCTGATCGAACAGGGCAGGTTGACCAGGGAGAAGCGGGTCAATCTGCGCGCCGGGGATCAGGTCCGCATCGATCAGGGCCCGGCCGCGGGCACCGTCGTGCGTTTCGACGGCGCGGTACCGTTCGTCAACCTGCAGGTGTCGCACGACCCCGGACAGGCCTGGGTGCTGGTGTTCGCGATCAGCATGATGGCCGGACTGTTGGTATCGCTGCTGGTGCGCCGGCGCCGGGTGTGGGTTCGACTCACGCCGGACAGCGACCGGCCCAGTACCGTGAACGTCGAACTGGGCGGTCTGGCACGGACCGACAACTCCGGCTGGGGCGACGAGTTCGAGCGCCTCACCGAGCGATTATTGGCCGGTTTGGGCGGATCCGGTGTGCCGGCCGGCATTCCCAGTAAGGCCGGAAGGAACCTCACATGAACACCCAGCACATCGACCTCGGCCTGGCCCGCTATTCCGACTGGGCGTTCACCTCGGCGGTGGTCGCACTGGTCGTGGCGCTGCTGTTGCTGGCCTACGAGCTCGCCTACGTCCGGGCCCGCAAACTTGAGCCGGTCGCCGCCGGCGGCGTCAGCACCGACAGCGCGACGCCCGGCGTCGTCGCGGATGCCCCGCAACGCCCGTTCGACGAACGCGTGGGTCGCGCCGGGTTGTCCGTGCTGTACCTCGGTTGCGGACTGCTGCTCGCCTGCATCGTGCTGCGGGGACTGGCCACCATGCGGGTGCCCTGGGGCAACATGTACGAATTCATCAACCTCACCTGCATGTGCGGTCTGGTCGCCGGCGCGGTGGTGCTGCGCCGCCCGCAGTACCGTCCGCTGTGGGTCTTCCTGCTGCTGCCGATCCTGATCCTGCTCACGGTGTCCGGGCGCTGGCTCTACACCAACGCCGCACCGGTCATGCCGGCGTTGCAGTCCTACTGGCTGCCCATTCACGTCTCGGTGGTCAGCCTGGGCTCCGGGGTATTCCTGGTCGCCGGCATCTGCAGCATCCTGTTCCTGCTGCGGACCTCGCGCTTCGGGGACCCCGAGACCGAGGGCCGGCTGGCGCAGCTGACGCAGCGCTTCCCCGACGCCCAGACCCTGGACCGCATCGCCTACCGGACCACGATCTTCGCCTTCCCGGTGTTCGGGTTCGGGGTCATCTTCGGCGCGATCTGGGCGGAAGAGGCCTGGGGCCGGTACTGGGGCTGGGACCCCAAGGAAACAGTGTCGTTCATCGCATGGGTGATCTACGCGGCCTACCTACATGCCAGGTCAACGGCGGGTTGGCGGGACCGTAAGGCGGCGTGGGTCAACGTCGCGGGGTTCGTCGCGATGGTCTTCAATCTGTTCTTCGTTAACCTGGTGACCGTCGGCCTGCACTCGTACGCGGGTGTCGGCTGACCGACGGCTACCGACCCGAGCAAGCGGGCAAGAGGGGGAGTGCAGTGTCAGAACATCCAACACCGGCCGTGGGGGCGCCGCAGGTCTATTCGGCGGACGGCGCAGGCCAGAATGCCGGTTCAGATCAGCCGACGACGCAGTTGCCTGCCGTGCCGCCCGCCGAACACGGTGCACCGACGCGGGCCTTCGCCGGTTTCCGCACCGAGCGGCGGGGATCGGCGGCCAGCGACAGCACCGTCGGTTCGGCCAGCATGACGCCGCCGCCCCAACCGGTCGAACTGCCCCACGGCCGTCCGCAGTGGGAAGCCGGGCCGACGACGGGCCCGGTCACCGGCATCACCCGGGTGGACCCGACGGCCTACGGCGCCTACTACCCCGGCCCGCCCGACGACGCCGGCACACGGGAACGGCCGCAGTTCCGCCCGGAGCCGCTGCCCCAGACGCCGTATCCGGAGCTGTCCACCACCGTGCTGCTGCGACCGGTCAAGCCGCCACCTTCGGAGGGCTGGCGCCGAGCGCTGTACGTCATGTCCGGTCAGCTGATCAACCTCGGGGAGAGTCCCCGAGCGATGCGGCACCACAACCTGGTGGCCCAGATCAACCGGCCACTGCGGGGCAGCTACCGCATCGCGGTGCTGTCGCTGAAAGGCGGGGTCGGCAAGACCACGATCACCGCGACCCTGGGCTCCACGTTCGCGTCGATCCGCGGTGACCGGGTGGTCGCGGTGGACGCCAACCCCGACCGCGGCACGTTGAGCCAGAAGCTCCCGCTGGACACCCCGGCCACGGTGCGGCATCTGCTGCGCGACGCGGAGAGCATCGAGCGCTACAGCGACGTCCGCGGCTACACCTCGCAGAACGAGAGCGGGCTGGAAGTGCTTGCCTCCGACAGCGATCCGACCGTTTCGGAGGCATTCAGCGGCGACGACTACACCCGAACCCTGGACATCTTGGACCGCTTCTACGGCCTGGTGCTCACCGACTGCGGGACCGGGTTGCTGCACTCCACGATGTCGGCGATCCTGGCCAAGGCCGACGTGCTGATCGTGGTCGCTTCGGGTTCCATCGACGGCGCCCGCAGTGCCTCGGCGACGCTGGACTGGCTGGAGGCGCACGGCCACGAAGACCTGGTGCGCAACTCGATCGCGGTCATCAACGCGGTGCGGTCGCGGTCGGGCAAGGTCGATATGCAGAAGGTGGTCGACCACTTCGCGCGGCGCTGCCGGGCGGTGCGGGTGGTGCCGTTCGACCCGCACCTCGAGGAGGGCGCCGAGATCAACCTGGATCGGTTGAAGCGGGAGACCCGCGAGGCGCTGGCCGAGCTCGCGGCGGCCGTCGCCGATGGATTTCCGGGTGATCAGCGGCGGGCGAACCCGAACTTCGTCTGACCCGCTCAGCGAGGCTTGTTCTCGCCCAGTCGGCGCAGGAATTCGGGATCGTCGTCGGGCCCGATGACCCGGCTCTTCGGCCGGCTCGTCTGCGACTTCGCCGCACGCAACCCCAGATAGATCAACGTCCCGAGAATCAGGACGACGAGCAGGTAAAGCACTCGACACCTCCTGTAGAGCGAATATACCCGCGACCGGCCGGTGGCTAGGCTCAAGATGTGTCAGAAGCGCCCAGTGACAAGACGGTTCAGGGTCCGGAGAATCAACGCGGCGTCGTCGACGTCCTCCTCTATGCGGCGGCGAGGCTGCTGCTGGCGGTGGTGGTCAGCGCAGCGATCTACGCGGTTGCGCGGCTGCTCGGTGTGAACGACTTCCCGCTCGCCGTCGCCGGCCTGTTCGGGCTGGTCGTCGCGATGCCGCTGGGCATGTGGCTGTTCAGCCCGCTGCGCCGGCGCGCCGCCGGGGTCCTCGAGGTCACAGGCGAGCGGCGGCGCACCGAACGCGCGCAGTTGCAGGCCCGGCTGCGCGGCGAGGCGCCCGCGGGCCGGGACCCCGATCCGGAGCCTGAACGGCAGGCCGGCGGCGGGACATGAGCGCCGGGCTTCAGCCCGTCGGCATCCGCACCACCTGCGCGGCATAGCTCAGACCGGCGCCGTAGCCGATCAGCAGGGCCAGGTCACCACCCTTGGCCGCGCCGGTCGCCAACAGCTCGTGCATCGCCAGCGGAATCGAGGCCGCCGAGGTGTTGCCGGTGTGCTCGATGTCGTTGGCGACGACGGCGTCCGGGCGCAGCTGCATGTTCTTGGCCAGCAGCTCGTTGATCCTGCTGTTGGCTTGGTGCGGGATGAAGACGTCGATCTCATCGGACCGCACTCCTGCGGCGTCCATCGCCTGCCGGCCGACCTTGCCCATCTCGAACGCGGCCCACCGGAACACGGCGGTGCCCTCCATCCGCAGAAACGGGCGGGGTCCGGTCGGGTTCTCCGTGTAGGTGATCCAGTCGATGTCCTGACGGATGGCGTTGGCCTGTTCCCCGTCACTGCCCCAGACGGCCGGCCCGATGCCCTGCTCGGGCGTCTCACCCACCACCACCGACGCGGCGCCGTCGGCGAAGATGAAACAGTTGCTGCGATCGAGCATGTCGACCGTCGGGGACAGTTTCTCGGTGCCCACCACCAGCATCTTGCGGGCGCTGCCGCCGCGGATCATGTCCGCGGCGACGCCGAGCGCGTAACCGAAACCCGCACATCCCACCGACAGGTCGAATCCGGGCACACCCTTGGCGCCCAGCGCCGTGGCGACCGCGGGTGCGGCGGCCGGCGTCTGCAGGAAGTGGGTGTTGGTGGCCACGATCACGCCGTCGATGTCGGAACCGTCCACCTCGGCCCGGGCGAGTGCTTCCCGGCTGGCTTCGATCGCCATCGAGGTCGCGGACTCGTGGTCGGCAGCGAAGCGTCGCGTCTTGATGCCGGTCCGGGCATAGATCCATTCGTCGGACGAGTCGATGTTCTGGCAGATCTCGTCGTTGGTGACGACGCGTTGGGGGCGGTAGGCCCCCACGCTGAGCAGGCCGATCTTCTTGGGTCCGGTGACCGAGGCGATCTCAGACATCTTCGTCCTTCCGGGCAGTCTCGAATCCCCCAAGCCTGATCGACTCTAGGCGCGTCGGTGCGGGGCGCGCATCCGGGTCGTCAACACGTTCTCAGCTGGCCAGTGTCAGCGCCGCGGCCACCGCGGTCGCCCACACCACCATGGCCAGGCCGGTGTCGCGCAGTACCGGAATCAGCTCCGGCCCGCCACGCCCCGAGCGCACCGGGCGATCGGCGCGCAGCGCCAGCGGCGTCGCGACCAAGCCCGCGGCACACCACGGTGTCGCGATCATCAGCACCAGCGTCAGCACCGCGGTGCCGGCCAGCAGGGCGTGGTAGAGCACCCGGGTGCGGCTGTCGCCCAGGCGGACCGCCAGCGTGATCTTGCCGGACACGGTGTCGGTGGGTATGTCGCGCAGATTGTTGGCCACCAGCACCGACGACGACAGCGCCCCGATCCCCACGGCCAGCACCAGCCCCACCCAGTCGATCCGCAACGCCTGGGTGTACTGGGTGCCGAGCACCGCGGTCAGGCCGAAGAACACGAAAACCGCGGCCTCGCCCAACCCTGAGTAGCCGTACGGTTTGGCGCCCCCGGTGTACAACCAGGCGCCGGCGACGCAGGCGATACCGACCCCGATCAGCCAGGGCCCACTGACCAGCGCCAGCACCAGGCCGGACACACACCCCAGGAACAGGCTGACCAGCGCCGCGGTGGCGACCGCTCGCGGCGCGGCCAGCCGCGAACCCACCAGGCGCATCGGCCCGGCCCGCTCGTCGTCGGTGCCGCGGATGCCGTCGGAATAGTCGTTGGCGTAGTTCACGCCCACGATGAACGGAATCGCGACACCGAGCGCCAGCAACGCTTTCCACCACACCGCCGCGTGCAACCAGGCCGCCGCGCCGGTGCCGGCGATCACGGGCGCCACCGCGTTCGGCAACGTCCGCGGGCGAGCACCGGACACCCATTGCGCAAATGTGGCCACCAACTGATCCTGCCCTATACGTGACAATGGGCGGATGCTCGGAGTGATCGGTGGCACCGGCTTCTACACGTTTTTCGAGTCCCGCACCCGGACGGTGTCTCCCGACACGCCATGGGGCAGTCCCAGCGCGCCGATCACGATCGGCGCCGTCGGCGAGCACGACGTCGCCTTTCTGCCCCGGCACGGTGCCAAGCACGAGTTCTCGCCGCACACCGTGCCGTACCGGGCCAACATGTGGGCGCTGCGTGCCCTCGGCGTGCGGCGGGTGTTCGCCCCCTGCGCGGTCGGCAGCCTGCAGCCCGAGGTTGGGCCGGGCACGGTGGTGGTGCCTGATCAGTTGGTGGACCGGACCAGTGGGCGGGCGGACACCTACTTCGACTCCGGCGGGGTGCACACCAGCTTCGCCGACCCGTACTGTCCGTCGTTGCGGACTGCAATCACCGGGCTGGGCGATGTCGTCGACGGCGGCACCATGGTGGTCATCCAAGGCCCCCGATTTTCCACCCGCGCGGAGAGCCGGTGGTTCGCCGCGGCCGGGTTCGGACTGATCAACATGACCGGGTATCCGGAGGCGATACTGGCTCGCGAACTCGAATTATGTTATGCCGCAATCGCCTTGATCACCGATGTCGACGCCGGAGTCGAGGTGGGGGAGGGCGTCAGAGGCATCGACGTGTTCGCTGAATTCGAGAAGAACATCCCGAAGTTCAAAGGGCTGGTGCGCGCGGCGATCAGCCGGGTCGCGGGTGAACGTACCTGCACGCACTGTCGCCGGCATGCCGGCGTTCCGTTGCCGTTCGAGCTGCCCTGAAGAACTACGACGGGTTGCCCGGGGGGCGGTAGATCTTCGGCCGCGGTGCCGATTCGCCGGGCCGGAAAATCCGCGGCGACGGGCCGGACAGCACCGAGGTAGGTGCCTCATGCCTGCCCCCGGCAGCCCCGAACCGGGTGGTGCTGGCCTCCGATGGTGGTGGCGCCATGCCGGGCCGGGTCGGGATGGGCGCGGCCGGGCGCCCCGGTCCGGGTGAGCCCGCGGTGGGCCGCTGGCCGGGTCGCCGTATCCGGCGCCGAGGTTTGCGGATACGTCCCGCGATGATGACCGCGGCGAAAATGCAGAAGGCGAGTCCGCAGAGTGTCACGTCGAACATGCTGTCGATCTGTTGCGCCAGGTTGTTCCCGTAGACCGGGTTGACCGAGACCTGATCGAAGCGGGGCGCCAGCAGTACGCCGAGGACGACCCGGGAGATTGCGAGGGTGAACACCAGCCCGCTCAGCCAGACCAGCAGCGACGACCGCAGCGGTCCGCTGGCCAGCTTGGCGCGCAGCCACCACGCCAACACCCCGGTGGCGAGAGCGAACACCGCCAACGTCATGGTGTCGTAGCGCGAGAACGGGTAACGCAGCATCACCGCGACGGCCAGGTCGGTGAATCTCATCAGCACCGAGCCCAGGCACCAGACGATGATCAGCGCCAGGCCTTTGCGGATGGCGGCCCGCCACAGCTCCCGGTCCGACCGGGTCTGGGCGGAGCTGAACAGGGCCAGCGGCGCGAACAGCGCCGCCGCGCCGGCCCAAGCCAGGTATCCCTCGTACCCGACGCCGGCCGTGGAGGTGTTCTGCGCGATGCCGTGGAACGCGTCGATCTCGCGGCCGCCCGGCAGGGTCCACACGACGATGCCGGCCACCACGCTGGAGGCGCCCAGGGCCAGCGTCGCCAACCGGGATCCGTTGGTGTTGCGCAGGATCCACCGCGACGCGACCAGCACGGCGGCCAGCGCCACCGCTCCGTAGACGACGGAGGTCAGGATCACCGCGATGTTCTGGGTGCCGAATTCCCCGGAACCCTCGACGCCCTGCAAGGCGTAGCGCAACCGCCAGCACAGGTTGAAGCCGGCGCTCAGCGCCGCCCCGAACATCGAGACGTAACCGATGAACCGCGCGGCCCGCAGCCCCCGGGCGTACCGACTTTCGTCGATGACCGGACTGACGAACACCGGCTGCGCACTGAGCAGAGCGCCGGCGAACCCCAGCCAGGCGCCCGGTCCGACGCCCCCCGGCACATGCACCTGGCCACCGAATTCGATCGATTGGATCGCGTCGAAAACGATGAAGCCCACGATCACCAGCACGTAGGGAAGGTTCAGGCTCAACCGCAGCTTGGCGAGCTTTGCCGGGTCGAGTCGGGCACGCGACACCGCGATCGCCGTCAGCGACAGCAGCGTCACCACTCCCACGACGGCCCACAGCACCGCTCTGCTGCCCGGGATGCCCAACCCGAAATACAGGTTCCACGGGAACAGCGGTGCCAGCAGCAATAGGACCACCGCAACGAGGTCGCGCAGGGTGTTGCGCTTGGCCAGCTGCGCGGCGGCTTCCCGCGCCGGTGCGGGGCGCTGCGACGTACCCGCGGCGGGTGGCGGTCCGGGCGGCGCCGTGCGAGTGCCCGCGATGGGGCCGGTCGGCGCGTCGTCGCTGTTCAGGCTCACGGTGCCCCCCAGGGTTTGAGGTCGGGTGCTGCGGGTGCCGCGTTGGTCTGGCGGCAAGGGAACCCCCTGCCGGGGCCACTGCGTTGTTCGGTTGCGAACATATTCTCCATTCGGACGACGTGGCAGTGGCTGAGAGCAGGCTATGAACAGCGGAAGGATTCGCTATGCCCGGCCCCGCCGGTTGAGAATGCGGTTACGCTGCGCTCATAGGTGCAAACCTTGTCGCCTGAATGACGAATAGTGCCTGACGGTATCGCAGTGTAATTATGCCGGGACATCGCTGGTTGTGGGGTAACCAGCTGAAGGAGAGCCGCAATGGACGTCGTGTTGGGGGTGGCGGTCACGGACCGGGTCGCACGCCTGGCTCTGATCGACGTGGCTGCCCGCCGTGATGAGGTCATCGACCAGTATTCGATCAATCTGCCCGCAGACTCGGTCGGGATGCTGACCGACACCGTGGTCGGCACCAGCCGGTTGCTGGCCGACGAAGGGCACCGGCTGTTCGCGACCGAGTTGTGCTGGTCCGACCACTATCAGGCCGAGCGCTTACGGCAGGCGCTGGACTACGCGGGCGTGCCGAATGTGCAGCTGGTCCCGGAGTCGCAGGCGGCCATGCGGCCGGTGGGTCCCGGCCGCGCCGCCGCTGTGGCGTTGCTGTTCGGCAGCCACCTGTCCAGCCCGATGGCATCCGGTGACCCGTCGGCGCCGGCGACCATGATGTCGGCGACGCCGATGGACGGCAATTACGGCGCGGGCCCGGACGCGACGATGGCTGCCCCGGCGTTGTCTCCCGATGCCACCATGGCCGCGCCCGCGCTGGGCGGCGACGGTGGCTACGGCTCCGGTCCCACGGGGTCGGGATTCGACCAGTCGGCACCGCCCGTCGATGGTGGCGGCTTCGGGTCCGCCAACGCGACGATGGCTCAGCCGGTGTTGCCCTCGGATGGCGGCTCATCCAGCTCGGCCGGCGGCTTCGGCCCGTCCGGCTCGGGCGTGGACCAGTCGGCGGTACCCGGCGACGGTGGCGTTTCCGGTCCGGTGGGCGACGGCGGCGGCTATGCGTCGCCGATCGAAGATCCGCACCTGCCCCCGGACCACGGCGGGTTCGGCCCGTCGGGTTCGGGCGCGGATCACTCGGCGTTCCCGGCGGATGCGACCACGGCCAGCCCGATCTGGGGCGACGGCGGGGCGAACGCCCCTCAGGGGGTCACGTCCGACGACATGACTCTGGTCTCGTACTCGCACTCCTACACCGACCCGAGTGCTTCCCCGGGCGACCCGGGTCTGGCCGGTGACGCGAACCCGCATGCGTATTTCCATTCGGGTGCGCCCGCGGGTGACCCGGGGACCCCGGGAGATGCAACCGCATACATGCAGCCCGCCGACGGGGGTCCGCCGGGGTCGGGCGACGAGCAGCTGGCGTATTCGCAGGCCGGCGAGTACGACATCCTGCCGGTCGACTCCGACGGCCTCGACGAGTACGGCGACGGGTACGCCGATGAGTACGACGACGGGTTCGACGAGGATGACCCCGAAGCGGCCGGTGGCCAACCGCAGAGTCTGCGGCGGCTGCTGATCAGCAATGCCGTGGTCGGGTTCGCGGTTCTCGGCTTCGCCTCGTTAGCGGTCGCGGTGGCCGTGACCGTCCGTCCGACCGCGGCGTCGATGCCGGTCGAAGGTCACCAGAATGCGCAGCCCGGCAAGTTCATGCCCCTGTTGCCGACGGAGCAGCAGGCGCCGGTGCCGCCCCCACCGCCTGAGGCGCCCACCGTCGGGTTCCAGGGCGGCACAGTTCCCGCTGTTCAGGCGCCGCCGCGGCAACAGAGCCCGGTGCCCGGTGGGACGCCCGCCGCTCCCGTGCCGAATCAGGCGCCGGTCGCTCCCGTGCCCATCCCGGTGCCGATCATCGTTCCGTTCCCGGGCTGGCAGCCGGGCATGCCGACCTGGCCGGTGGTGACGCCGCCGACGACGCCGTACACCACACCGGTCACCACCACGGCGCCCACGACGACTGCTGTCACGACGCCGCCCACGACTGCGCCGACCTCACCGCCCAGCACGACGGCGGTCACCACCGAGCCCACCACTACGCTGCCCCGGACGACGACGATTCCGCCCACCACGGCGCCCCCGTCGACGGCCGTTCCCACCACCGCCGCTCCCCGGCAGACAACGGTGGCACCGCAGCCGACCCAGGCGCCACAGCCGACCCAGGCGCCGCAGCCGACCCAGGCGCCGCAGCCGACCCAGGCGCCGCAGCCACGGACGCAGGCCCCGCAGACTCAGGCGCCGCAGACGCAGGCACCGGCGCCGCGCACGCAGGCCCCGCAGACACAGGCGCCGGCGCCGCGCACGCAGGCCCCCCAGACGCAGGCGCCGCGAACGCAGGCACCCCAGACCCCGCGGGGTCCGCGGTAACGCCGGTTAGCGCGCCGCTTCGAATCGTCGTGCCAACGCCGCCCGGTCGAGTTTGCCGATCCCGCGGCGCGGCAGGTCTGCGACGATGTGCAGCTCGCGAGGCGCCGCGGTGATGTCCAGGGTGTGATCGGCATGGGTCCGCAGCGCCTCCAACGTCGGGGCCGTCGACCCGGGGCTCACCACGATCGCGGCGACCACCCGCTGGCCCAATCGGGCATCGGCAACTCCGAAGACAGCGCAGTCGGCGACTGCGGGGTGGGTGCGCAGCGCCGCCTCCACCAGATCCGGCAACACGGTGAGCCCCCCGGTGCTGATCGCGTCGTCCACTCGGCCGAGCACGGTCAGCGTCCCCGAATCGTCCAATGCGCCAAGGTCATCGGTGACGAACCAGCCCGGTTCGGCGAACGGGTCGGGGTTCACCGGATTGCGGTAACCGCGGGCCAGGGTGGCACCGCCCAGCACGATGCGGCGGTCGGCGCGCACCCGCACCTCGACCCCGTCCAGCGCGACACCGTCGTAGACGCAGCCGCCGGCCGTCTCGCTCATCCCGTAGGTGCGCACCACGGTGAGACCGGCACTCGCCGCGGCATCCAGCACCGGTCGCGGCGTCGGCCCGCCCCCCAGCAGGATGGCGTCCAGCTCGGCCAGGGCGGCGGTGGCTGCGGGATCGGTCAGCGCCTTGGCCAGCTGCGCTGCGACCAGCGATGCGTATCGTCTGCCAGGCCCCAATCGTGTTATCGCAGCGGGCAATTCGTCGATGTCGAAGCCGCCCGACACATCGAGTTCCACCGGCGGTGCACCGGCGACGACGCTGCGGATCAACACCTGCAGCCCGGCGATGTGATAGGGCGGCACCGCCAGCAGCCAACGGCCCGGTCCGCCGAGACGGCGGTGGGTGGCCGTCGCGCTCGCGCGCAGCGCCGCTGCGGTCAGCAACGCGCCTTTGGGTGCACCGGTGGTGCCCGAGGTCGTCACCACCACGGCCACGTCGTCGTCGATGGCCTCGCCGACCCGCAGCGCGCGCAGCAGAGCGTCGGAGTGGGGTTGGTCCGGTACCGCGACCAGCGCGGGATCCTGCCCGTCCAGGACGCGCCGAAGGGCGGGCAGCAGCAGTGCGGTGGCCGAGCCCGGCGGGACGCGCAGCTGCCGCAGGATAGCTATGCGCGGTCTCCGTTGTCCCGGGCGTCGTCGAGCGGCCAGCCCTTGGTGGCCAGTCGGGCTCGCACCCGTTCCACGTCGGCCGGAGTCGGCAGGTCGTCGGTGAGCTGAGTGATTGCGACACCGATGTCGATGTTGTCGACGTTGAGCTCGCCGCGCCGCATCAGTTCGCTTGCGACGGCTTTGATTTCGTCGTTCGTCAACCGGCGTGCCAGCAACGCGAGCACCGCAAAGGAGTCCGTCGGTGGTATGCCTTCGGGATAGCCGGCCCGCAACCACGACACAATCGAGCTGAGGAATCGGTTCATCGTTTGATCAATTTACCCGGCAGGACGGCCGGAAAACCTAGGTCGACCAGGTTTGCGTCGTCACAGCTTGGCCCCCAGGAACGGATAGTGAGTGTGATGCGCGATGAAGTCGCGCGCGATGTAGAGCACCCCGAAGATGACGACGCCGACAACCAGGGCATAGATCGTCCAAGCCAGCACCACCAGCGCGGGATTCCGTTTGTCGGCGTTGACGTTTCCGGTGCCCACGGCCTGCAACCGGACACCCAGCGCGAAGATCCCCGGCAGGGCCGCGCCGGCGAGCAGGCTGAACAGCAGGATCTTCAGGGTGGCTTCGTAATTGAACCAACCGGTCATGAGGCGTTCCTCGCTGGAATCTGGTCGTCGGTGCCGAACTCGGTTGGCGGGGATGGCGGAACATCAGGTGGCTCGACGCCGGCGACCTCGAGGCCGGCGGTGACGCTGCCCTCCCACGCCTCGTTGACGTTCCGGTGGTCGACCTTGACCTTGCGCGACTGGCGGTAGATGGCGGCGGACACCCCGACCAGCAGGCCGAAGCCGATGATCGCGCCGGGATAGCCGCCGATGAGGTGCACTATCCAGTACGTGAGCGCCCCGACCAGCCCGGCCAGCGGCAGCGTGACCAGCCATGCGGTCGCCATCCGCCCGGCGACACCCCAACGCACCTCGCCACCGGGTTTGCCCAGTCCGCTGCCCATCACCGAGCCGGTGCAGACCTGCGTGGTCGACAGCGCGTAGCCGAAGTGGGCGGACAGCAGAATGACCGCCGCCGAAGATGATTCGGCAGCCATGCCCTGCGGGGACTTGATCTCGACCAGGCCCTTGCCCAGCGTGCGGATGATCCGCCAGCCGCCCAGGTAGGTTCCGGACGCCATCGCCACCGCGCAGGCGACGATCACCCACAGCGGCGGCACGGTGGCGGTCTTGCTGACGGCGCCGTAGGAAATCAGCGCCAGGAAGATGATGCCCATCGTCTTCTGGGCGTCATTGGTGCCGTGCGCCAGCGAGACCAGCGAGGCCGAGCCGATCTGGCCGCGCCGGAATCCGGCCTCGGTGCGCTCGATCGGGACGCCGCGGGTGATTCGGTAGACCAGCCAGGTGGCCAGTGCCCCGACGAAGATGGCCAATAAGGCCGAGACCACGGCCGGGATGATCGCTTTGGAGATGACACCCTTCCAGATCACCCCGTGACCGCCGACCGCGGCGATCGTCGCACCGACGATGCCGCCGATCAGTGCGTGCGAGGAACTCGAGGGGATCCCGAGCAACCAGGTCAGCAGGTTCCAGACCACGCCGCCGACCAGACCGGCGAACACCAGCTCCAGGGTCACGATGTGCGCATCGATCAGCCCCTTGGCGATCGTGGCAGCCACCGCGGTCGACAGGAAGGCGCCCACCAGGTTCAACACCGCCGACAGTGCCACCGCCACTTTGGGCTTGAGCGCGCCGCTGGCGATGGAGGTTGCCATGGCGTTGCCGGTGTCGTGGAACCCGTTGGTGAAGTCGAACGCTAATGCGGTGATCACGACGATGATCAAGAGGAACAACTGGAGGTTCACAGGGCCTGATTCTGGTGCTCGGAGTGTTCGCTTGTCGAACCGGTGACTAGGCAAAAAGCAGGAATATCGCGAGACGTTGCCAGATGTTACCTAGCAGTTCACCTTCGGTTGGTGCGCGCTCACTGCCGGGTATCCGTCCGCAGCGGATGACCCCGCGGCACCTCGATGAAAATCAGCGCAACGCCGTCCGGATCGGTCACGTGCATCTCGTGCAGGCCCCACGGTTCTTGCCGCGCCTCCCGCGCGATCGGCACCCCGCGTCCGCGCAGTTCAGCCTGGGTTGCCTGCAGGTCGCGCACCTGCAGCCACAGCGCGCCGGGAAACGGCCCGCGGGAGTGGTCCGGTTCGTCGTAGCCGGTCAGTTCCAGTAGCGACTGGCCAGCGAAAAACACTGTCCCTGCCCCGTATTCACGTGCGATGGCCAGCCCGATCTCGTCCCGGTAGAAGCTCAGCGAGCGCTGGTAGTCCGTCGGCCGCAGGAGCATCCTGCTCGCCAGAATCTCCATCCTTCGTGTCTAGCACGTGTCACTCCCGGCGGTCGTTGCGCGTCTGCATCAGGGTGTTGACCCAGCGCGGGCCGACGGTGTTGAGCGCCTTGGCCGCGATGGCCATTCGCGGCGCTATCTGGACCGGCCGGGTACGCGCCGCGGTGATCATCCACTCGCCTGCCTCCCGGGGCGTCAGCGCGGGCAACCCGTCGTAGGCCTTCGTCGGCGCGATCATCGGCGTGGCGACCAGCGGGTAGTACAGGGCGGTGGAATGCACACCTTTGGGGCCCCATTCGGTTTCGGCGATCCGGGTCACCGAGGTCAGCGCGGCCTTGGAGGCGTTGTAGACCGCGAACAGCGGGGATGCCTCGTTCAGCACCCCCCAGGTGGAGACGTTGATGATGTGCCCATCGCCACGCTCGATCATCCCCGGCGCCAGGCCGCGCATCAGCCGCAACGGTGCGTAGTAGTTGAGCACCATGGTGCGCTCGACGTCGTGCCAGCGGTCCAGCGACTCCGCTAGCGGTCGGCGGATGGACCGGCCGGCGTTGTTGACCAGGATGTCCACCCCGCCGATGCGCCGGTTCACCTCGGCCACCAACGCGTCGACGGCTGCCATGTCCGAAACGTCGCATGGTAGCGACAGCGCGGTACCGCCCGCGGTGGTGATCCGGTCGGCCAGCGCGTCCAGTAGATCCTGGCGGCGGGCGACGACGACGACCGTGGCGCCGCGCTCGGCGAAAAGTTCGGCTGCCGCCTCGCCGATTCCCGAGGACGCTCCGGTCAGCAGGACGCGCTTGCCGTCGAGGTCGACGGGTCGGATCGCCGGTCGGTTGAGCAGCACTTGCGGCGAGGCGGGCGGGCGCATGCTGGCCAGCACCAATTGGTCGGTGAGGCGGCGCAGCGGACTCTTACTCATCAAGCGAGCGTAGTGAGGGCCGCTTGACGCTCGGCGTCCGGCGACGCCTCAGAAGTACCGCGGGAACGGGCTCCAGTCCGGTTTGCGCTTGTCCAGGAAAGCGTCGCGGCCCTCCACGGCCTCGTCGGTCATGTACGCCAGCCGGGTCGCTTCGCCGGCGAACAGTTGCTGACCCACCAACCCGTCGTCGAGCAGGTTGAACGCGTACTTCAACATCCGTTGCGCCTGAGGCGATTTCGCGTTGATCTCGGAGGCCCACTGCACTGCAACGGTTTCCAGGTCGGCGTGGTCGACCACCTCGTTCACCGCACCCATCCGGTGCATCTGCTCGGCGGTGTAGGGCCGGCCCAGGAAGAAGATCTCGCGGGCGAACTTCTGCCCCACCTGGCGCGCGAGGTACGCGCTGCCGTAGCCACCGTCGAAGCTGCCGACATCGGCGTCGGTCTGCTTGAACCGCGCGTGCTCGCGACTGGCCAGGGTGAGATCGCAGACCACGTGCAGGCTGTGCCCGCCACCCGCGGCCCAACCGTTGACCAGGCAGATCACCACCTTGGGCATGAACCGGATCAGCCGCTGCACCTCCAGGATGTGCAATCTGCCTGCCCGGGCCGCGTCGACGGTGTCGGCGGTGTCCCCGGCGGCGTACTGGTAGCCGCTGCGACCCCGGATGCGCTGGTCACCGCCGGAGCAGAAGGCCCAGCCGCCGTCCTTGGGCGAGGGCCCGTTACCGGTCAGCAGCACCACGCCCACATCGGGGGACATCCGCGCGTGGTCGAGTGCCCGGTACAGCTCGTCGACGGTGTGCGGCCGGAAGGCGTTGCGCACCTCGGGTCGGTCGAACGCGACCCGGACCGTCGCGTCGGCGACATGGCGGTGGTAGGTGATGTCGGTCAGGTCGTCGAAGCCGTCCACGACCTGCCACTGTGCTGCGTTGAATGGGTTGTCGCTCAAGGCTGTTGAACTCCGTCCTGGTCGATGCTCAAGGCTCCGCAGCTGATCGTCTGGGCGCTGACCACCACCGGGTCCTGCGCGGACGTGGCGGTCAGGGTATCGGACCGGCCCGTGGCGGCACGGGTTCCGTCGAGGTTGATCTCGGTGCGCCGAACGGTCCATTCGCCGCCGCTGTCCAGTGCCTGCAGCCCGACCAGGCGGCGCCCGTCGCCCAGATCACTGCAGCCGACGCCGGTGCCGTCGTCGCGCAGGTTCTCCAGGTCGAAGACGAACGGCCTGCCGTAGTGCTCGTCGACGACGACCTGCAGGCGGCAGTCGGCGAACGCGTACAGTCGCGCGCTGCGTCCGTCGCTGACGATCACCTGGTGTCGGCCGTCGCCTTGGGCCTCAATAGCCAATGCCCGCAACGGAATCGGGCTCGCCGAAGTGATGTCGACCTCGGTGCGCGCGCCGCTGGCGGTGCTGACCCCGACGACACGGCTCGTGGCGCCGTCGGCGCTCTGCATCGTGCCGATGAACAGTGCGTCGGGCAGCCCGTCCCCGTCGAGATCGCCCACCTGTCGCTGCACGCTGGCGGGCGGGAGCGCGGCCCCACCCGGGGGGCAACCCGCGGACGCCTGTGAGACCGGTGCCGCGAGCAGGCCGGCGGCGAGTAGCGGCACCGCGGGTAGCGCGCGGTTCATCGGATCGGTTCGAGACGGAAGACCGCACACCGCCCGGCCAGCGCCTCGAATTCTTCGGGGCGCCCGTCCTTGATCAGACCGGAGCGTTTCATGAAGCCGACACCGCTCGGCACTTCGGTCGGAAACGCCCGCAGCACCGGCTTTGCCTCCGCCGGGGACAGCTCCACCGCACGGATGCGCTCGGTGCTGCGTCCGCGCTGCAGGGTGATTTCCCTTGCAGCCCTTACGTTCAAGACCCAGTCGGCACCCGGGAAGCCGCCCACCACATACTGTCGGCCGGCCAGCGTCATCGGCGTCACCGGTGTCGAACGCGGTGTGCCGGACCTGCGGCCGGGCACGGTCAGTACGACGGGACTTTCGCCACCGAACGTGAGGCCGAGTTTCGACAGCTGGATGAACACCGTGTTGACCGGCTTGAGCCACCAGGGCGGCTTGATCCGTTCAGCCATGACTGCCACCCTAGCGTCGGCAATCAGCCCACGGCGCGTCCGGCGCCTTCCCAGAACCGTGCCCGCACTGCCTTCTTGTCCGGTTTGCCCAGCCCGGTCAGCGGCAGCGAGTCGACGATCTCGACCCGCTTGGGCGACTGCACCGAACCTTTGCGTTCCTTCACCGCGGACTGCACCTCGGCGGTCATCTTCTCGATCGCGGCGTCATCCCGGGCGGCGTCGGCACGCAGCACCACCACCGCAGTGACCGCCTCACCCCACTTCTCGTCGGGCGTGCCCACCACACACACTTGGGCGACGGCCGGGTGCTCGGCGATCACGTCCTCGACTTCGCGGGGGAACACGTTGAATCCGCCGGTGACGATCATGTCTTTGACCCGGTCGACGATGAAGTAGAACCCGTCCTCGTCCTCACGGGCCATGTCACCGGTGTGCAACCAGCCGTCCCTGAATGCCTCGGCGGTCGCCTCCGGCTTGTTCCAGTAACCGCCCGCCAACAGCGGTCCGCTGACACAGATTTCGCCGGGCTCACCCTGGGGCACGGGCTGCCCGTCCTCGCCGAGCAGCGCGACCCGGGCGAACAGCGTGGGGCGTCCGCAGGACGTCAACCGCTTCTCGTCGTGGTCGGCCTTGGCCAGGTAGGTGATCACCATGGGCGCCTCGGATTGGCCGTAGTACTGGGCGAAGATCGGTCCGAACCGGCGGATCGCTTCGGCCAGCCGCACCGGGTTGATCGCCGAGGCGCCGTAGTACACGGTCTCCAGCGACGACAGGTCGCGGGTCTGCGAATCCGGGTGGTCCATAAGCGCATACAACATCGACGGCACCAGCATGGTGGCTGTAATGCGTTGCTCCTCAATGACTCTCAGCACTTCGGCCGGGTCGAATTTGGCCAGCACCACCATTTCGCCGCCCTTGACGACCGTCGGCGTGAAGAACGCCGCACCGGCGTGCGACAGCGGCGTGCACATCAGGAAACGCGGGTGCTCGGGCCACTCCCACTCGGCGAGCTGGATCTGCGTCATGGCCGCGATGTTGCCGGTGGTGCCCATCACGCCCTTGGGCTTGCCGGTGGTGCCGCCGGTGTAGGCCATGCCGCCGATGTGGTCGGGCGGCAGGTCGGCGACGACCAGTGGCTTGGGCTCGAACTTGGCCGCCTCGGCGGACAAGTCGACCGCCACCTCGCTCAACTGCTCGGGCACCGGGCCGATGGTCAGGATCTGCGTGAGCGAGTCGACCTTCTCCAGCAGCCCCAGCGCGCGTTCGACGAACATCGGGTTGGGGTCGATGATCAGCGCACTGGCGCCGGCGTCGGAGAGCACGTAGGCGTGGTCGTCCAACGAACCCAGCGGATGCAGGGCGACGCGACGGTAGCCCTGGGTCTGACTGGCGCCCAGGATCATCAGCACCTCGGGACGGTTGAGCGACAGCAGGCCCACCGTGACTCCGGTGCCGGCGTTCAGCGCCTCGAACGCCTGGACGTACTGGCTGACCCGCTCGGCCAGCTGGCCCCCGGTCAGCGTGGTGTCGCCGAGGAACAGCACCGGCCGGTTCTTGTGGCGCTTGAGTGCACCCGCGAGCAGGTGGCCGTTGTGAGTGGGGTTTCGCAGCAGGTCGTCGCTCATAGGGTCAGACTAGAACGTGTTGCAATTCGGGTCGGCCGCACCCTCGATCCGTAGTATCGGCCCACATGAGTGCCGCTGACACCGTCATCTTCGGGACGGTACTGACCGTCGACGAAAAGCACCCCGACGCAGAGGCGCTCGCCATTGCCGACGGCCGGATCCTCGCCGTCGGGACCCGTTCCGAGGTCGGCGGGTTCGTCGGTCCGGACACCCGGATCGTCGACATCGGGGACGGCTGCGTGCTGCCCGGCTTCATCGAGGCGCACGGTCATCCGCTGATGGAGGCCGTCGCGCTGTCGGACCGGATCGTCGACATCCGCCCGGTCACGATCCGGGATCCCGACGACGTGGTTGCCACCATCCGGCGCGAGGCCGCCCGCCGCGGCTCTGACGGCGCCTACCTCAACGGGTGGGACGCCCTGCTGCAGCCCGGACTTCCCGAACCCACGCCGGCCTGGCTGGACGGCATCGCGCCGGACGGGCCGCTGGTGATCATCCACAACTCCGGGCACAAGGCGTACTTCAACTCGCGTGCCGCGCAGCTCAATGGCCTGACCCGCGACACCCCCGACCCCAAGGGCGCCAAGTACGGCCGCCTCGCCGACGGCGAACTCGACGGCACCGCCGAGGAGATCGGCGCGGTGTTCCCGCTGCTCGGTGGTGCCATCGCGGCCGACAGCTACCCGGACATGCTGCGCGCCGAGTGCGCGCGGCTCAATCGCGCCGGGCTGACCACCTGCTCGGAGATGGCCTTCGACCCCAAGTTCGGTCCGCTGGTCGCGGCGCTGCACGACGAACTGACGGTGCGGTTGCGCACCTACGAGGTGTCCAACGCCCAGTTGCACTCCGATGCGACACCCGGCCAGGGTGACGACATGCTGCGTCAGGTCGGCATCAAGATCTGGGTCGACGGCTCACCGTGGATCGGCAACATCGCGCTGTCGTTTCCCTACCTGGACACCCCGGCCACCCGCAGCGCGGGGATCAGGCCGGGGTCCTGCGGCTGCGCCAACTACACCAAGGAGCAGCTCACCGAGATCGTCGGCGCCTATTTTCCGCGTGGCTGGCAGATGGCCTGCCACGTCCAGGGCGACGCCGGGGTGGACACCATCCTCGACGTGTATGAGGGAGCGCTGCAACGCCATCCGCGCAACGACCATCGCCTGCGGCTCGAGCACGTCGGCGCGATCCGCCCCGAACAACTGCAGCGGGCCCACGACCTCGGCGTCACCTGCAGCATCTTCGTCGACCAGATCCACTACTGGGGCGACGTCATTGTCGACGGGTTGTTCGGCCCCGAACGCGGCAACCGCTGGATGCCGGCCGGGTCGGCGGTGGCCACCGGTATGCGGATCTCGCTGCACAACGACCCACCGGTCACCCCCGAGGAGCCGCTGCGCAACATCAGCGTGGCCGCCACCCGGATGGCGCCCAGCGGCCGGGTGCTCGCTCCCGAAGAGCGGTTGACCGTCGAGCAGGCGATCCGAGCGCAGACCATCGACGCCGCCTGGCAGTTGTTCGCCGACGACGTGATCGGCTCGATCGAGGTCGGCAAGTACGCCGACCTGGTGGTGCTGTCCGCCGATCCCCGAACCGTGCCGCCGGAACAGATCGCCGATCTCGACGTGCGCGCGACCTATCTGGCGGGACGCCAGGTTCACTGACTGCCGGTGCGCGCGCGGGCTGCGGCGAGAAGCTCGTCGACGGCCGCGCCCAGGCACTGCTCGTAGACCTCGGGGTCGGGCAGCGCGGCGCGGTCGGCGGTGAAGCAGAAGGTCACGCGGTTGCCGTAGCTGCCGATGCCGTTGTTCAGGCCCATACCGTCGAGCACCGGGCCCAGGCCGGTGGTGTCGACCATCTGCGCGCCGCAGAAGTACATCGGGGTCAGCGGTCCGGGAACGTTGCTCACCAGCGTGTGGGCGACGACGGCGCGCCCGCGCCGGCTCAGCGCGCGCACCGCGGCCCGCTGGACCGTGCCCATCAGCCCGCCGAGGGCTTCCTCCGACATCTCGATCAGCGAGCGCACGGGATGCGCGCCGGATTCCTTGACGTGCGCGGTCGACGTGACGATGCGCGCCAGGCGTTCCAGCGGGTCGGTTTGGTCGGTCGCCATCGTGATGGGCGACACCGCGTATTCGTTGCCGCTGGTATTGGTGCTGGTCGCCGAGCTCGCCGCGCCGGTGGCGCGGGTATTGGTCGGCCGGACCGAGATCGGCATCATCGCCACCAGCGCCTGGTCGGGCAGCTCGCCCTTGTCGGCGAGGTAGCGGCGAATGGCCCCGCCGACGATGGCCAGGCCGATGTCGTTGATCTTGGCTTCCGGCATGGCGGTACGGATCTCTTTGAGGACATCCAGCGTGGTGTAGGCGGTGCCGAAGACGCGGTGTGGCGACACGATCTGGTTGAAGCGGGTCGCCCTGGGCAGCGACGCGGGCGAGGTCACGTCGGGGTCGCGGTTGTCCTGCACGAGGGTGGGCAGTTGGCGTGCGACCTTGCGGACCCGGCCCAGCACGTCGAAGGGGCGGATGACGCCGTGCAGCGCCGCGCGGCTCAGCAGCTCGACGTCCGACGGGGTGGGGTCGGGCTTCCAGTCATAACCCTCAGGCACCGGCGGCGGCGTCCCGTCGGGTTCGTGGGTGTGGATTGCGGTGAGGATCTCGGCGCCGGCGACTCCGTCGATGGCGGCATGGTGGATGCGTAGGAACACGGCGAAGGCACCTTCCGGCAGGTGGTCGACGCCGTCGAGGCCGTCGATCAGGTACAGCTCCCAGGGCGGCCGGGTCAGATCAAGGGGCCGGGCGTGGATGCGGGCGATCTGGGTGCACAGCTGCCGCCAACTGCCGGGCCGGGGCAGGGCGATGTGCCGGACGTGGTATTCGAGGTCGAAGTCGCCGTCCCGGATCCACCACGGCCGGTCGACGCCGAACGGTACGTGCACGAGTCGCTCCCGGAAGCTTTCGGCGACATGCAGACGCGCTTCGACGTAGCGCAGCACCTCTTCGTAGGTGACGGGCTCGCCGTCGCGCGTGGACGGGTCGTAGATGCCGACGATGCCGACGGTGTTGTGGGCGTTCGCGGTGTCCAGTGCCACCATCGTCCAGTCAGCGCTGGACAGCTGACGCATGGTTCCTCCTCAGGTGCATCCCGGCTAGTGTCGCAGTCCGCACGAGGTGAGGACCGAGGCGATGTGGTCGTCATAGTCTCTCCCGCGCCACGCGGTGAGGTGGCCGCGCGGCCGCCAGGCGATCGACGGCTGGTCCCAGTGCCGCCAGAGTTCGGCGGCGCCGCGGGGCGGGGCGATCCCGTCGACCTGACCGGCCACGATGTGGCGCCGTTCGTGGGGTACCAGGCAAGGCCGGGCAAGCGGCGACACGACCCGGTGCACCAGCGCTGAGCGATCGTCGTGCACCTGACGGTGCAACCGGCGCTTGGCGGACGTCAGCGGGACGGCTTCGCGCATCGACGCGGCCAGGTCGCTGGTGGGCACGACCGCGACCAGGCAGGCGAGGTCACCCTCGAGCGTCGCCAGCAAGCTGATCACGTAGGAGCCCAGAGACAACCCCAACACGCCGACCGCAGGCGCCTGCTGGTCGTCGCGCAACCACTGCAGCAGTCGGCGAATGTCCCACACGGCCTGGGTGAGCCCCAGCACGTTGTTCGTCGCGAAGACGTTGGAGGCGAACTGTGCGTAGGGGGAGTAGCCGCAGGCACGAGACCCGTGCAACGGGAGTGCCGGGAGCGCCACGTTGATGCCGAGCTGCTCGTGCAACCGGCGCACCCGCAGCATCCGGAGATCGGAGGGCCGTCCCATGCCCTGTCCGTGGACGGCGACCAGCCACGGTCGGGGCGCGCCGGGGTGACGCAGCAGCCGGACCGGCACCGTGTGGTTGGCGGCGAACGACCGCCAGCGCTCGGCGCCCGGTTCGCCCGCCTCGGGCTGCCAACCGCTGTCGAACCGGACGAGCTCGATCCCCTGCAGTGAGTTCGTCTGCACGTCAGGGCTAGGCGGCTGTCGATGCCGGCGACCCGGGTCGTCGAGCCAGCCGGCGTCCCGGTAATACGCCACGGCAGCGTCGAGTTCGGCCGATGCCACCGCATAGTGCTCCGGCGATCCGAGCGACGACAATAGCGGCATCGGGCCGGCGGCCAGGGCGTCGAGGGCGGCAGCCACCCCCAGGCCGACCGACGGCCGTGGCACCGGCACGCCGTCCCGCGCAGTCACGCCGTTGCGGGTCGCGGTCGTCACCCGCGCGACCTCGCGCGCGCCGGCCGCACCGACAGCTGCCAGCGACGCGGTCGCGACGGTCAGACCCCACCGGGTCGACCGCCTCACCGTCGCGCTCGTTCGGCAGTCATCGATCCTCCGGCCGCACTTGTGAAGAATTAACTTCTCTATTTTGGAGAATCACGTTATCACATGCGGACGCGCGGTCGGCCAGAATTTGAGACCCTACGAGGGTGTCCCCGCTCCCTACCGTCGACGACCTGCTGGACCGGCTGCACGTCGTGGCACTGCCAATGCGGGTGCGCTTTCGCGGTATCACCACCCGCGAGCTGGCGCTGATCGAGGGCCCGGCGGGTTGGGGGGAGTTCGGCGCCTTCGTCGATTACGAACCGCCGGAGGCCGCGCACTGGCTGGCATCGGCGATCGAGAGCGCGTATCTGGAGGCGCCGCCGGTGCTGCGAGACCGCGTTCCCATCAATGCCACCGTTCCCGCCGTCAGTGCCGCCGAGGTGCCCGAAGTCCTGGCCCGGTTCCCCGGCGCGGGTACCGCCAAGGTGAAAGTCGCCGAGCCGGGACAGAGCCTGGCCGACGACGTCGCCCGGCTGAATGCGGTGCGCGCGTCGGTTTCGACCGTGCGGGTGGACGCCAACGGCGGCTGGAGCGTGGACGAGGCGGCGCGGGCCGCTGCAGCGCTCACGGCCGATGGCGCGCTGGAGTACCTCGAACAACCCTGCGCGACGGTGCCCGAGCTCGCCGAACTGCGCCGACGGGTCGAGGTACCCATCGCGGCGGACGAAAGCATCCGCAAGGCGCAGGACCCACTGGCCGTGGTGCGTGCGGGAGCCGCCGACATCGCGGTGCTCAAAGTTGCTCCGCTGGGCGGGATTTCGGCGATGCTGTCGATCGCCGAGCAGATCGACATCCCGATCGTGGTGTCCAGTGCACTCGATTCCGCCGTCGGTATCGGCTACGGCCTGACCGCCGCCGCGGCGTTGCCGGAGTTGCGTCATGCCTGCGGGCTGGGCACCGGCAGATTGTTCCTGGACGACGTTGCGGACGTCGCTGAACCCCTCGACGGCTGCCTACCGGTCGGGCCGGTAGCACCCGACCCGGCGCGGCTGCAGGCGCTGGCCGCGCCCGCAGAGCGGCGGCGGTGGTGGATCGACCGGGTCAAGGCCTGCCACCCGCTGCTTGTACCGTCGAGCGAGTGATCAACCTGGCTTACGACGACAGGGGAAACGGTGAACCCGTCGTCTTCATCGCCGGTCGTGGCGGTGCCGGCCGCACTTGGCATCTGCACCAGGTGCCGGCGTTCCTGGCCGCCGGGTACCGCTGCGTCACATTCGACAATCGGGGGATCGGTGCGACCGAGAACGCCGAAGGTTTCACCACGGCGACCATGGTCGCCGACACCGCCGCGCTGATCGAGTCGCTGAATCTGGGTCCGGTCCGCCTCGTCGGGGTGTCGATGGGATCGTTCATCGCGCAGGAACTCATGGTGGTGCGCTCGGAGTTGGTCAGCTCCGCGGTGCTGATGGCCACTCGCGGTCGGCTGGACCGCTCACGCCAGTTCTTCGGCCAAGCTGAGTCCGATCTCGACGCGGCGGGGGTGCGGCTACCAGCCACCTATGACGCGAAAGTCCGTCTGCTGGAGAGCTTTTCGCGCAAGACCTTGAACGACGACGCCGCGATCGCGGACTGGATCGCGATGTTCAGCATGTGGCCGACCAAGCTGACTCCTGGATATCGCCGGCATCTGGATATCTCGCCGCAGACCAACCGGTTGCCGGCCTATCGCAACATCGCCGCACCGGTGCTGGTACTCGGCTTCTCCGACGACGTGGTCACGCCGCCGCATCTGGGCCGCGAGGTCGCCGACGCGTTGCCGAATGGGCGCTACCTGCAGATCCCCGACGCCGGGCATCTCGGGTTCCTGGAACGGCCGGAAGCCGTCAATGCCGCGATGTTGAAGTTCTTCGCGGGGGTCAAGGCTTAGGTCAGACCGGATCGAAGCGGTTGATCAGCCAGCGGCCCTTGACCTTCGTCATACCGACCCGCATCGCGCTCGAGGTCTGGTCCGAGTCGGACTTGCCCGTGCTGGTCGTCGTCTGATTGGTGAATACCAGGATCGACGCTGAGTCCTGGGCCAGACTCTCCACCCCGGCCTGTACGACTTTTGCCTTCGCGGTCACTCTCTTCGTGCGAGCGGCTGGTTCGATGATCTGGCGGGTGAACTGGTCGTAGGAGTTGAGGAAGTCGCCGGTGAGACACGCTTTCGCGGCAGCGAAGTCCTGCTCAAGGGTATCGGGCGAATAGCTCAAGATCTTAACGGTTCCGTTGCTCGCGGCGTCGATCGCCGCCTGCCGCGCCGCGGATTGATCAGCCACCACTACCGGGTGGCTTTGTTTCGTCAGTAGTTGCCAACTACCGACGCCTACCGCGACCAGCGTCGCTGCCGTGAGCGCGACGACGAGCAGCCACCATGCGACGCGTTTCATACCGCGAACGCCACGTTCGACACCTTGTAGGTGGCGCCGATCTTGTCGACGCTCAGGATGAAACGCTGCTTCCGCGGGTCTATTGATGAACCGTCGTTGTTGGTGACTTTTGACGTCGCGGCGACCAGCACCTGAGCCGTCGACCCGGTTAGAGAATTCAGCGCCGCGCTGTCGACTGTCCCGACGGTAGTCACCTTCGACTGCTCGACGACTTTGCGGAAATCGGAACTTCGTTGTGCGAAGTCGTCGTGAAATTGGCCGGTCGATCCATCGACAACACGCTGAATGTCGCTGTCGGCTGATTGGTAACTGATACTGGTCAGCCAGACGGTGAACTGCTTGGCGTAGTCGACATACGGCTGCCAGGACGGTGCCGCAGTGGACTTCGGTGCGGGCCGCATCACCTGCGTCACAGCGAAAGCGGCGGCGCCGAGCAGCAGCACGGCCAAGATCAGCGGCACCAGGATCGCCGGCCAGCGGCGTCGGGCGGGGGTCGGCGCCGGATAGGGGTACGGCTGCCACGGGACGGTCTGGTGGGGCATCGGCGGCGCGGGCACTGGCGGCGCGGGCATCTGCTGATCGGGCGGCGGCCAGGGCGTGAAGGCCGGACTCGTCGGTTCGATCGACGCCACGGCCATCGCCGCACCGAGCGCCTGCGCGAAGTCGACACAGCGCGGATAGCGCTGCGCGGGGTCCTTGGCCATCGCTTTCGACAGCACCGCGTCCAACCGTGCCAACTGCGGTCGGTGTTCGGCCAGCAGCGGTGGCGGCGCGGTGAGGTGCTTGCCGATGATCACTGCGGCATTGGAGTGGTTGAACGGTGCAACACCGGTCAACAGGTGAAAAGCGGTGGCCGCCAACGCGTATTGATCGGCCCGACCGTCCAACGGTTGGCCCATCAACTGCTCGGGCGCCGCGTAGACGATCGAGCCGAGCGTGACATTTGTCGCGGTCAATCCACTCACGTCGTCGGCGCGCCGCGCAATCCCGAAGTCGGCCAACAGAATTCGGCGATGATCGACCACGGAGGTGGTGAGCAGGATGTTGGCGGGCTTGACGTCGCGGTGCAGCAGGTTGCGTTGGTGCGCGTAGTCCAGCGCGTCGGCGACGGCGGCGACGATTTCCAGCACATCCTGTTCCCGCAAGCCGGTCGACCCGGCGTCCCGTAACGCGCGCGCGGCGTCGGTGCCCTCGACATAGTCCATGGTGATCCACAGCTGGCCGTCGAACTCGCCGCGGTCGTGTAAGCCCACGATGTGGGGATGCCACAGCGTGGCCGCCAGGTCGGCCTCGCGGTTGAAACGGTCCCGGAACTCGGAATCGTCGGTCAACGCCGCAGGCAGGATCTTCAGCGCTTCCGACCGCGGCAACCGCGGATGCTGCGCGAGGTAGACCTCACCCATTCCCCCGGAGCCGAGCAAACGCAGGATCGTGTATCCAGCAAAGACGTCGCCATCGCGTAGCGGCATAACAGCGCATCCTACTGAGGAATCGTCGCAATGTCGGTCGCGCGGTTAACAGGGCCGGCAGCCACGGAGCCGCCGCTAAAGCCCGGTTGTGCCACTCTGTAGTAGTGAACCCCTCGACGATTCAGGCCCGCATCGTCGTCGACGAACTGATTCGCGGCGGGGTGCGCGATGTGGTGCTGTGCCCCGGTTCGCGCAACGCGCCGCTGGCGTTCGCGTTGCAGGACGCCGACGCCGCCGGCCGGATCCGTCTGCACGTTCGCATCGACGAACGCACCGCCGGGTTCCTGGCGATCGGACTGTCGGTCGGGGCGGGTGCGCCGGTCTGCATCGCGATGACGTCGGGCACCGCGGTGGCCAACCTGGGCCCGGCGGTGGTCGAGGCCAACTACGCCCGGGTGCCGCTGATCGTGCTGTCGGCGAACCGGCCCTACGAATTGCTGGGCACCGGGGCCAACCAGACCATGGAGCAGTTGGGTTACTTCGGCACCCAGGTGCGCGCCACGATCAGCCTCGGCCTGGCCGAGGATGCCCCGGAGCGCCTGGCCGCCCTCAACGCCACCTGGCGGTCGGCGACGTGCCGAGTGTTGGCCGCTGCCACCGGTTCTCGCAGCGCCAACGCCGGCCCGGTGCAGTTCGACATTCCGCTGCGCGAACCCCTGGTGCCCGACCCGGGACCGCAGGGCTCGGTCGCCCCGGCGGGTCGGCCCGATGGCAAGCCGTGGACCTATACCCCGCCGGTCACCTTCGACCAGCCGCTCGACATCGACCTGACGCCGGACACCGTCGTCATCGCCGGGCACGGCGCGGCCGCACTTCCCGAGCTCGCCGACCTGCCGACCGTCGCCGAGCCCACGGCCCCCGCGCCGGCGACCCGCGGTAACCCCCTGCATCCGCTGGCGCTGCCGCTGCTGCGCCCCCAACAGGTGATCATGCTGGGACGGCCGACCCTGCACCGCCCGGTCTCGGCGCTGCTGGCCGATCCGAAGGTGCCGGTGTATGCGTTGACGACCGGACCCCGCTGGCCCGACGTGTCCGGCAATTCCCAGGCCACCGGCACCAGGGCGGTCACCACCGGCGCGCCGGATCCCGCCTGGTTGCGCCGCTGCGCAGAACTGAATCGGAAAGCGGTGGTCGCGGTGCGCGACCAGCTCGCCGGGCATGCCCTGACGACCGGCCTGCATGTCGCCGCCGCGGTGGCCGCCGCCGTGCGTCCCGGCGACCAGCTGGTGCTGGGGGCCTCCAATCCGGTGCGTGACATGGCGCTGGTCGGCCTCGACACCCACGGCATCCAGGTCCGCTCCAACCGCGGCGTGGCCGGCATCGACGGCACCGTGTCCACCATCATCGGGGCGGCGCTGGCGCACGACGTGGCCCACCGGGGCCGCACCATCGCGCTGATCGGGGACTTGACCTTCGTCCACGACAGCTCCGGGTTGTTGATCGGGCCCACCGAGCCGACCCCGCGGGACCTGACCATCGTGGTGTCCAACGACAACGGTGGCGGCATCTTCGAGCTGCTCGAACAGGGTGATCCGCGGTTCACCGACGTCTCGGCGCGGGTCTTCGGTACCCCGCATGACGTCGACGTCGGCGCGTTGTGCCGCGCCTACCACGTGGACAGCCGGCAGATCGAGCTCGATGACGTGCCGACGGTCCTGGGCGAACCCGCCGGCGGCATGCGGGTGCTGGAGGTCAAGGCTGACCGGTCTTCGCTGCGACAGCTACACGCCGCCATCAGGGCTGCGCTGTGAAATCGCCGAAAGCATTGCTGCGCATACTGATTCACGGAACCAGCGAGGAGCTCCCGGATACCCGGCCCAGAATCGTGGTGCGCTGGGTGCGGATCGGGGTGCTGATCCTTGCGTTCCTGGTGACCCTGCAGTCGGTGCTGCTGGTCGCCGGCGCCTACCGCAACGACCTGGCGATCAGCCGCAACATGGGCGTCGCACAGGCCGAGGTGCTCAGTGCCGGGCCGCGCCGCTCGACCATCGAGTTCGTCACACCCGATCGGGTCACGTATCGACCGGAACTCGGTGTGCTGTACCCGTCCGAGTTGGCCACCGGGATGCGGATCTACGTCGAATACAACAAACGGGATCCCAATCTGGTGCGGGTGCAACACCGTAATGCCCGACTGGCGATCATCCCCGCCGGATCCATCGCGGTGGCCGCCTGGCTGGCAGCCGCCCTTGCGTTGACCGGTCTGGCGGTGCTGGACCGGCGGTTGGCCGCGCGCACCCACCACTAGATTTCGCGTCGCGTATCCCCGTCGGCAACCTCCGCGACAGCCGTGGCTGCCACCGTTGGTGGCGTGCGCGTTGCAATCGTCGCCGAGTCATTCCTGCCGCAGGTCAACGGTGTCAGCAACTCGGTCCTTCGGGTTCTCGAGCACCTGCGCCGGACGGGTCACGAAGCTCTGGTCATCGCCCCGGACAATCCGCCGGGGTCACCTCGAGCCGCGCGCCTGCATGACGGCATCCGGGTGCACCGCGCGCCGGCACGGATGTTCCCCAAGGTGACGACGCTGCCGCTCGGGGTCCCCACCCCGCAGATCCTGCGGGTGTTGCGCGGATTCGACCCGGACGTGGTGCATCTGGCTTCGCCCGCGCTACTTGGTTACGGTGCGCTGCGGGCGGCGCGTCGGTTGGGCGTGCCGACGGTCGCCGTGTACCAGACCGATGTGCCGGGATTCGCCGAGAGCTATGGCATCCCCATCACCACGCGTGCCGCCTGGGCCTGGTTCCGGCACCTGCACAGTCTGGCCGACCGTACTCTGGCGCCCTCCACGCCCACGATGGAAGCGCTTGCCGCCCAGCGTTTCCCACGGGTCTACCGGTGGGGGCGCGGCGTGGACCTGATCCGGTACGCACCGTCGGCACGTGACGAGGAGTTGCGGCGGCGGTGGTCTCCGGACGGAAAACCGATCGTCGGCTTCGTGGGACGGCTGGCCCCGGAGAAGCACGTCGACCGCCTTGCCGTACTCGCCGCCACCGATGCGGTGCGGCTCGTCGTGGTCGGTGACGGCGTCGACCGCGCGAAACTGCAATCGGCAATGCCCACAGCGGTTTTCACCGGCGCGCTGTACGGCGACCAGCTCGCCGCGGCGTACGCCAGCATGGACGTTTTCGTGCATCCCGGTGAGCACGAGACGTTCTGTCAGGTCGTGCAGGAAGCGCTGGCGTCGGGGTTGCCGGTCATCGCCCCCGACGCCGGCGGCCCCCGCGATCTGGTCACTCCATGCCGGACCGGGCTGTTGCTCCCGGTCGAGGATTTCGAGGCTCGGCTGCCGGACGCGGTCGCTCATCTGGTGGCGCACCGGGCGCGTTACGCACCAGCGGCGCGGCGCAGTGTGCTGGGCCGCAGCTGGCCGGTGATCTGCGACGAGTTGCTCGGGCACTACGAGGCCGTGTTGGGGACGCGACGAGCCCAGGTCGCATAGCGGGTAGCGTTTCACGCGTGAATCGCGCGGACCTCGAAAAGAATCCCCGGGACGTCGCGTCGATGTTCGACGGTGTCGCCCGCCGGTATGACATCACCAATACCGTGCTCTCATTCGGCCAGGACCGGTTCTGGCGGCGCGCCACCCGGGCAGCGCTGCACATCGAGCACGGGCATAAGGTGTTGGATCTGGCCGCAGGCACCGCGGTGTCGACGGTGGAGCTGGCGAAGTCCGGCGCGTGGTGTGTGGCGGCTGATTTCTCCGTCGGGATGCTCGCGGCGGGCAGCGCCCGCAGGGTTCCGAAGGTCGCCGGTGACGCCACCCGGTTGCCGTTCGCCGACGAGGCATTCGACGCGGTCACCATCAGCTTCGGCTTGCGCAACGTGGTCGATTTTCCCGCGGCGCTGCGCGAGATGGCCCGCGTCACCCGCCCCGGCGGCCGGTTAGTGGTGTGCGAATTCTCCACTCCCACAAATGCTTTGTTCGCGACTGCGTATAAGGAGTATCTGATGCAGGCGCTGCCGCGGGTGGCCACGGCGGTGTCGAGCAATCCCGAGGCCTACGTTTATCTCGCCGAGTCGATCAGGGCGTGGCCCGACCAGGCGGCCCTGGCGCACGAGATCTCGCGGGCTGGCTGGTCGGCGGTGCGGTGGCGCAACCTGACCGGCGGCATCGTGGCGTTGCACGCCGCGTACAAGGCATTGCGCTGAAACTTTCGGCAGAAACCACGGTTCACATCTAGGCGAAACGCCGTCGACAATAACGTCCTGGGCTCAGAACACGCATTAACTTGTTGGCGTGACCAGCGCACCGCGTCCCGCATACCGGGTGTCACGTCGCTCGATGCTTGCCGCTACCGCGGCTGCCGCGTTGTCCTGCACGATGCCGATGAGTCGTGCCGCTCCCGGCAATTCGGTCGCGGTGTTCGGGGCCGGTGTGGCAGGCCTGACGGCGGCTCATGAGCTGGTCGACCGCGGGTACACCGTGACCGTGTACGAACGTAAAGCGCTGGGCGGCAAGGCGCGTTCGATTCCGGTGCCGAATTCGGGTGCCACCCCGCTGCCAGCCGAACACGGCTTCCGGTTCTTCCCAGGCTTCTATCGCAATGTCACCGACACGATGCGTCGAATTCCGTTCAGCGGCAACGCGAACGGCGTGTGGAACAACCTTACCCGGGCGACGTCATACCTGCATTCGGGGATGGGTCGCGCCGATCTGACGATCCCGCTGCCGTTTCCGTTGCCTACGATTCCTAATCCGATCACGCCGAAGGCGTTCATCGAATCGGTCACTACGGTCTTCCAGACACTGTTCCGGTTGCCGTTGTGGGAAGCCGCCTATGCGGCACAGAAACTCGCCGTCTACGTGTCCAGCTGTACCGAGCGGAAGCTCGGTCAATGGGACTACATGACGTGGGAGGATTTCATCGGTGCGAACAAGAGATCGGCGGAATACAACCGCTATCTGGCCGACGGGATCATCCGGAACCTGGCGGCGTCGAAATCCAAAGATGCCAGCGCACATTCGATCGGCTTGGTCGGTGAGGCATCGGTCTGGTCGATTCTGTTGTTCGGCAATGACCGCGACTGCAAGGGCTTCGACCGGGTGCTCAACGGCCCGACCAGCTCCCAGTGGATCGACCCGTGGGTCGACCACCTCACCTCGCTGGGCGTCACTTTCAAAGTGGGGCAGGCGCTGTCCCGGCTCACGCCGAACGGATCGCACATCGCGTCGGCCACCGTGGTTGACGGCAACGGATTTCCGCAACCGGTCGTTGCGGACTGGTACGTTTCGGCGATCCCGTGTGAGAAGCTCGCAGCGGTGCTCACGCCGGACGTGATTGCCGCCGACCCGGTCCTCGGCAACGTCGCACAGCTGCGGACCGAGTGGATGAACGGGTTGATGTTCTATCTCAAGGAGCGCGTGGACGTGACCAAGGGCCACGTCAATTACGTCGACTCGGGGTGGGGACTGACCTCGATCAGCGAAGAGCAATTCTGGAAGCGCAGCCTCACCACCTACGGCGACGGAACCGTCAAAGACTGCCTGTCCGCGATCATTTCGGACTGGAGCACGCCGGGCAATTTCAACCGCAAGAGTGCACGGCAGTGCACGCCGACTGAGATCGCGCAGGAAGCGTGGGCGCAGATCAAGGCGCATCTGAGCGACACCGGACATGTGGTCGACGACTCGATGCTGCATTCCTGGTTTCTGGATCCGTCGATCATGGACTCGGGCACGCCCAATGTCCGCAACGATGAACCGCTGTTCATCCAGGATCCCGGTTCGTGGGCGCGGCGGCCCAGCGCGGTCACCGGTATCGACAACCTGTTCCTCGCGGGGGAGTGGATCAAGACCGATCAGAACGTGACGACGATGGAGGGCGCCAACGAAGGGGGCCGCTACGCCGCCAACGGAGTCCTGGACGCGTCGGGATATGTGGGCCAGAAGGTCAACGTGGTCAACCTTTTTCAGGCACCGTGGTGGAATCCGCTCAAGACTGCCGACCGGATCCGATACCGCAAGGGCCTACCGAACGCCCTCGACATTCTCGACACCCGCCGGCCGAGCGGTTAGCTCAGGGAAGTCAGCGGCCTACCCGCTGGAGGAAGCCGGCCTGTTCTGGGCAGTAGTGGTCGATCGCGGCGCCGAGGAACTGGAACGCCTGCCCCTGGGTGGTCTTCAGCGGCAGATTGCGCTGCAGGAAGGTCGCCGACTTGTACGCGTCGCCGTCCACGCCGCGCTCGATCCGTTGACAGCTGATTTTGGCCAGCCACGCGTTGTAGTCCTGCGGGCCGTAAATGCCGTACGTGTGTAACTGGGCGTTGAACGGCGCGTCGTAGTCGTCAGCCCCGGCGGGCGCCGCCGACCCGACAGCGGCGGCCGCCAGAGCGGCGAAAGTAGCCAGCGTAGTTACCTTCATTAGACGGACTATACACCTGGGCGGTGCACGCTATCAGCCCAGATGCGCTGATAGCAGCCAGGCGCCGACGGACATGCGGCCGTCGCCTTCGTCGCGTGCATCGAAGCCGGGCATGCCGGGAACACCGGCCGGAACCTGCGCGTGGATGCGGGCCGGGCGGATGTCGTCGATCACCCAGTGCTTGGCAACCACCTCGCGCAGTTCGTCCTCGGTTACGGCATTCACCGGTCCCTCGCCGGGCAACGCGGCCTTGTCGAAGACCAGCACGAAATACGACGCGCCAGGTGCGGCGGCACGCACGATCGAGCGCTGGTAGCCCTCGCGCAGTTCAACCGGCATCGAGTGGAACAACGTGCTGTCCACGATCGTGTCGAAGCGTCCGGCCGAATCGGCCGGATAGGTGTCGAAATCGCTGATATCGGCCACCGCGAAGCTGGCGTTGGAGATGCGCCGCTGCTCGGCCGCGCGCTGGGCCAGCTCGATTGCCGTAGGTGAGGCGTCCAGGCCGACGGTGCGGTGCCCGCGTTCGGCCAGGGCCAGCGAGATCGCGCCCTCGCCACAACCGGCGTCGAGCACGTCACCTTTGAACTTGCCCCGCTCGATCAGCGCAGCCAGCTCGGGCTGGGGTTCGCCGATGCTCCACGGGGGCCGGACGCCTGCGCCGAATTGTGGGGAGTCGCCGCGGTAGGCCGATTCGAACTGAAAATCCACTGGTGCATTCATGACTCCATGTATATCAACCAGACTGATATATGTCAACCAGCCTGATATATCCTTCCCTGGCGCGAGCAGACGCAAAAGCCCCCTATTTCTGCGGAAATAAGGGGCTTTTGCGTCTGCTCGGCACACTCAGGTGAACGGTGGGCGCCGATCGAGCAGCCGCGAGGCACGTCCGCCGCCGCGCCACGCACGCGCCACCCAGTCGGCGTCGTCTTCGGTGACCAGATTCGCCATCACCCGGACGGCGATGCGCATCATCGCGGTGGAGCGCATCGCGATCGGCCCGGTTGCGGGCAGGAACCGCTGGAACGTCAGCAGCAGCGCCAGTCTGCGTGCTACCGAGAAGCCGCGGGCGTAGTGGTCGGTCAGCAAAGCCGGCCACTGCTGTGACAGGTCATCGGAGTCCAGCATCTCGGCGGCCAGTCGGCCCGTCTCCAGCCCGTAGTCGATGCCCTCACCGTTGAGCGGGTTGACGCAGGCCGCGGCATCGCCGATCAGCATCCAGTTCGGCCCGGCCACCCCGGACACCGCGCCGCCCATCGGCAGCAGGGCCGAGGCCACCGCCCGCGGCGGCCCCTCGAAGCCCCATTCCGCACGCCGCAGGTCGGTGTAGTACGAGATCAGTGGCCGTAGCGCCAAGTCGGCCGGTCGCTTGGTGGTCGACAGCGCACCCACGCCGATGTTCACCTCGCCGTTGCCCAGCGGGAAGATCCAGCCGTAGCCGGGGAGTACCGCGCCGTCGGGCGAGCGCAATTCCAGATGCGACGTCAGCCATGGGTCGTCGGCACGCTCGGTGGCCAGGTACGCGCGGGCCGCAACGCCGTACACCGTTTCCTGATGCCAGCGCCGGCCCAGTTTGCGGCCCAGCGGGGACCGTGCCCCGTCGGCGACGATCAGCCGGTCGCACCGCACCTCGGTGCGGTCGGCCAACGTCAACGAGGTCACCCGCCGAGACGAATCATGATGCACAGCAACAGCTTTAGAGCCAAGCATCATGCGCGCGCCGGACTCCTCGGCGACCTTGCGGATCCGGTCGTCGAGTTCCAGGCGCGCCACCGCACTGCTGTAGGACGGGAACGACGGGCCGGGCCACTCGACTTCCAGCTCGCCACCGAAACCGCTCATCCGCAGGCCGCGGTGCTGGATGCGCCCGGCCAGCCAGTCGCCGAGCCCCAACCGTTGCATCTCGTCGATGGCGCGCGGGGTCAGCCCGTCGCCGCAAGCCTTGTCACGCGGAAAGCTGGCCGAATCGATGACGAGCACATCGCGACCCGCACGAGCGGCCCAGGCGGCCGCCGCCGACCCGGCCGGCCCGGCGCCCACCACCACGACGTCGGCCTGGGAGACTCTCGTGTTCACGCTCACCAGTATGTTGGTCGAATGAGAACTCCGGCGACCGTGGTGGCGGGCGTTGACCTAGGCGATGCCGAATTTGCCGCGACGGTTCGAGACGGTGTCGCCCGGGTCGAGGAGCTGATGGACGCCGAACTGCGCGGCTCCGACGAGGTGATGACCGAGTCGCTGCTGCACCTGTTCAAAGCCGGTGGCAAACGATTCCGCCCGCTGTTCACCGTGCTGGCCGCGCACACCGGGCCGAACCCGGTCAACACCGAAGTCACACTGGCCGGCGCGATCGTCGAGCTCATTCACCTCGCGACGCTCTATCACGACGATGTGATGGACGAGGCCGAGGTGCGCCGCGGCGCGCCCAGTGCCAACGCGCGGTGGGGCAACAACGTGGCCATCCTGGCCGGTGACTATCTGCTGGCGACATCGTCGCGGCTGGTGTCCCGATTGGGCCCGGAGGCGGTGCGCATCGTCGCAGAGACGTTCGCCGAGCTGGTCACCGGACAGATGCGCGAGACGCGCGGTGCGCCCGACGGGGCGGACCGCATCGCGCAGTACCTGAAGGTGGTCCACGAAAAGACGGGCAGCCTGATCGGTGCCGCGGGCCGGTTCGGTGGGATGTTCTCCGGCGCCGACGACGACCAGGTCGAGCGGTTGAGCCGGTTGGGCGCCATCGTGGGCACCGCGTTCCAGATCGCCGACGACATCATCGACATCGACAGCGACTCCGAGGAGTCGGGCAAGGTACCCGGAACCGACCTGCGCGAGGGCGTACGGACGCTGCCGATGTTGTACGCCCTGCAGGAGACCGGCCCCGACGGCGCCCGGTTGCGAGAGCTGCTGGCCGGTCCGATTCACGACGATGCACAGGTCCGCGAGGCGCTCATGTTGCTGCGGGCGTCGTCGGGCATGGCCAAGGCCAAGGAAACCCTCGCGCAGTACGCGGCGCAGGCGCATCACGAGCTGGGCCTGTTACCGGAGGGCCCGGGGCGGGGGGCGTTGCAGGCGCTGGTCGACTACACCGTCAGCCGGCATGGCTAGGCATTTCCCCGGCGTATGGAACCCTGACTGTGCCTCCGGGCGTTGATCGGCTGTAATCGAATAAAGCCGACGTGTTCGTAGGGGGCACACCAATGACCTGGCATCCGCATGCCAACAGGTTGAAGACGTTCGTGCTGTTAGTCGGTATGTCCGCGATGATCGTCTTCGCCGGCGCTTTGTTCGGCCGAACGGCGCTGATTTTTGCGACGCTGTTCGCTGTCGGCATCAACGTCTACACCTATTTCAACAGCGACAAGCTGGCGCTGCGCGCCATGCATGCCCAACCGGTTTCCGAATTGCAGGAACCGATGATGTACCGCATTGTGCGCGAGTTGGCTACCGCTGCCCGCCAACCGATGCCGCGCTTGTTCATCAGCGACACCAGCGCGCCCAATGCGTTCGCCACCGGGCGCAATCCGCGCAATGCCGCGGTGTGCTGCACCACCGGCATCCTGCGGATCCTCAACGAGCGCGAGTTGCGTGCTGTGTTGGGCCACGAGCTCTCGCACGTCTACAACCGCGACATCTTGATCTCCTGTGTGGCCGGGGCGCTGGCGTCGGTGATCACCGCGCTGGCCAACATGGCCATGTGGTTCGGAGCGTTCGGCGGCAATCGCGAGGGCGGCACCAATCCGTTTGCGCTGCTGCTGGTTTCGCTGCTGGGCCCGATCGCGGCGACGGTCGTGCGGCTGGCGGTCTCCCGTTCGCGCGAGTACCAGGCGGACGAGTCGGGCGCCTTGCTGACCGGTGATCCGCTGGCCCTGGCGTCGGCGCTGCGCAAGATCTCCGGCGGCGTGCAACTGGCCCCGCTGCCCCCGGAGCCACAACTCGCCAACCAGGCACACCTGATGATCGCCAACCCGTTCCGCGCGGGTGAGCGCATCGGGTCGCTGTTCTCGACGCACCCGCCGATCGAGGACCGGATCCGCCGGCTGGAGCAGATGGCGCGGGGGTGAGCGTCAGGCCGCTGCGTCGCGCACCAGCGTGAGTGTCCGTGGCGTATTGCCGTGTTCCAGCAGGCCCTCGATCAGGACCGTGCCCCCGGTGGCGTGATGCTGGCGTTGCCAATCGGTAATTGCTTGGTGCGCAGCATGATCGAGGTAACTGACAGCGATATGCAGAGTGACAGTTGCGCGTTCGGGGACCGATGTCAGCACCCTGGTCAGCCGGGGCAGGCTGAGGAACGTGCACGCACCCTCGACGATCACCCGCCATTCGTCGCCGTCGCTGACTGCTTCCACCTTGGCCCGAACCACCCGCCAGCCGGTCATCGCGATCGCCAGAACCAGCCCGATCAACACCCCGTGTAACAGGTTGAGGAAGACCACCGCGACGATCGTCACCAGATAGATAGCGAAATCGCCTGTTTTGAAGGCTGTTTCGATGTGTGCGGGCTGCAGCAGTTGGATGCCGATCACAATCAGCAGACCGGCCAGCGCAGCACTGGGGATCTGTTCGATCAGGCCGGCGAACGGAAGGGCGAACAGCAGGATCCAGAATCCGTGCAGGATCGTCGCGGCGCTGGTTTTGGCGCCCGCTTTGATGTTCGCCGCACTGCGCACGATCACCCCGGCGATGGGCAGGCCGCCGACGGCGCCCGAGACGATGTTGGAAGCGCCCTGTCCGATCAGTTCACGGTCCAGGTTGGTCCGCGGACCGCTGTGCATCCGGTCGGTCGCCACCGCGGTCAGCAGACTCTGCACGCTCGTGATCAGTGTGACGGTGATGACGCCGAGCGCGACGGCACCCCAGTTGCCGTGAGGCATCGCAGGCAGTTGCAGCGCATCCAGGATCGAACCTTCCAGCGTGATCCGGGAGACATTGAACGGAAATGCCACCGAGGCGGCGGTTACCACGACGATGGCGACCAATGGACCGGGAACCGCGGCCAGCTTGGCCGGTGCCCAGCGCCAGGCAACCATGATGGCGATCACCATCAGGCCTAAGAAGAGTCCGGGTCGGTGCGCGCCGACGATCTGGGCGGGCAACTCCACGACGTTCACCCAGGCCGAACTGTGTGACTCACCACCCAGCAGCACGTGCGTCTGTTGCAGCGCGATGGTGATACCGATACCGGCCAGCATTGCATGCACTACCACGGGCGAAATGGCGAGCGCCGCACGCGCAACCCGGCTCAGTCCCAGCAGAACCTGCAGGAGGCCGGCAACTGCTGTGATGAAGCAAGTGATGCCCCAACCGAATTCGGCGATCAGGTCGGCGACGATCACGGTCAGGCCGGCGGCCGGGCCACTGACCTGCAGGGGTGATCCCCCCAGGGCGCCACCGATTACTCCACCCACGATCGCGGCGATCAGGCCGGCCAATACCGGTGCATCCGAAGCGATCGCGATCCCCAACGACAACGGCAAGGCGACCAGGAAGACGACCAGCGACGCAGGCAGGTCGTGCTGAAAGACCGCACGCAGCTTGGACTGGCCAGAACTCTCGCATTGCTCAACGTCGTGCATCGAAAGCTCCCTTGTCGGCATTGTGGGGCGCATTGGTGCTTCCGCACCCCGGGTCACGCTTCATAACGTGGCCGTAACATCTTGGCGCACAAACGAATACGAACTTCCCGAAACCGCGATGTCACGGGCCGGACCGTCTGTCGACCTCCGATTGACGGTATGGGCGGTGCTAGGTACGGGCAACCTGACGCGCCAGGTGCATACCGAACCCAAATGTTAGGTAGCGCGTATGAAAATAGGGAGCGAGCCTAGAAACCCGACCCGTGCACCTCGTGCCCGGGCTCTTCGGCGGCCAGGCCGGCGTAGGCCTGCTCGACGGTAGAGCCGTGGTTGATGACGGCATCGACCTCGCGGGCGATCGGCATGTTCAGCCCGAACTCCGTGGCGAACTTCATGATCACGCCAGCGGCCTTGACACCCTCGGCGACCTGGTTCATGGACTCGATGATCTCTTCGATTTTCTTGCCCGCGCCCAACTGCTCGCCGACGTGTCGATTGCGGCTGCGCTGGCTGGTACAGGTGACGATCAGGTCGCCGAGGCCCGCCAGGCCGGGGAAGGTTTCGGCCTTCCCGCCCATCGCGACGCCGAGCTTGGTCATTTCGCGCAGTGCCCGCGCGATCACCAGCGCCCTGGTGTTCTCGCCGATGCCTAGGGAGTAACCCATGCCGACCGCGATCGCGAAGACGTTTTTGAGGGCGCCGGCCATCTCGACCCCGACCACGTCGTCGGTGGTGTAGACGCGGAAGCGCTGGGTCCGGAACAGGCCGGACAGTCGGGTCGCCAGGTGCTGGTCGGGCATGGCCAGGACCGCCGCCGCGGCATAGCCCTCAGCCACCTCCCGGGCGATGTTCGGTCCGGCCAGGATGCCTGCCGGGTGTCCCGGCAACAGTTCCTCGACGATCTGCGACATCCGCATGTTGGTGTCCTGCTCGAGCCCTTTGACCAGCGACACCACCGGAACCCAGGGGCGCAGTTCCTTCCTGAGCTCGGTCAGCACCCCGCGGAATCCGTGGGACGGCACGCCCATGACGAGAACGTCGGCGCAGTGTGCGGCCTCGGAGAAGTCAGTGGTGGCGGTCAGGTTCTCGCTCAGCACCACTTCGTTGCCGAGATAGCGGGTGTTGCGGTGATTGTCGTTGATGTCCTTGGCGGTGTCTTCCGATCGCACCCACTGCAACGTGGGACTCCGGCGTGCACAGATGGACGCGACGGTGGTGCCCCACGAGCCTCCGCCGAGGACTACGACTTGCGGTTCGCGCTTGTCAGCTGCCATGGGCTTCACCCTATTGCGGTCACCTGTCATTTGACAGCGGTTCTCCGATGGAGCGTCGCCTCAACCCGCCAGTGCGGCCCGGTCGGTCGCGCGGCCGAACGTCATCGCCTCGTCGATACGGTCGAACCGGTAGTCGATCGCGTCGGCGAAGTAGTTCTGTCGCACGTTCCACGGTCGCTTGGTTCCTGATTTGGGCAGTGCATGCAGTGCCCGTCGCACGTAACCGGCCTGAATGTCCCAGGACGGTTTCTCGGGCATCGGCTGATCGCCCAGGTGTGGGCTGGCGTGCGTATATCCGTGCGCAGACATGTATTCCAGCAGTTTGGCTGTCGCGCGGGCCGTCATGTCGGCGCGCAGGGTCCAGGACGCATTCGTATAGCCCACGCACCAGAACAGATTGGGCACGTCCTCGAGCATGTGGGCTTTGTAGACGAAGCGGTCGGTGGGGTTGATCGCCTCGCCGTCGATGCTCAGGGTTGCGCCGCCGAGTGCCTGCAGTTGCAAACCGGTGGCGGTGACGATGATGTCGGCGTCGAGGTGCGTCCCGGACTTCAGCACGATGCCGGTCGCGTCGAAGTGGTCGATCAGGTCGGTGACCACTTCGGCACGGCCTGCGCTGATGGCGTTGAAGAGGTCACCATCGGGGATCAGGCACATCCGCTGGTCCCAGGGGTTGTAGCGCGGCTTGAAATGAATGTCGACCGCGTAACCCTCGGGCAGGTTCTGCACCGCCTTGCGGCGCAGGGACCATTTGATCAAGGCCGGCGTCTTGCGCGACAGGAACCAGATCACGCCCTCCATGAGAGCGTTGTAGAAACGGACGAGGAGGTGAGAAACCCTGCGCGGCAACAATATCCGGCTGACCCACGCTAGCCTGCTGTACTTGGACGCCGAGACGATATAGGTCGGGGAGCGCTGCAGCATGGTGACTTTGGCCGCGCGTTCGGCCATTGAAGGAATCAGCGTTACGGCCGTGGCGCCGCTCCCGATGACCACCACGTTCTTGCCGCTGTATTCGAGGTCCTCCGGCCAGTGCTGGGGATGCACGACGGTGCCGCTGAAGTTCTCGATGCCGGGGAATTCGGGGGTGTAGCCCTGGTCGTAGTTGTAGTAGCCACTGGCGAAGAACAGGAATCGGCATCGGCAGTGCCTGGTGGATCCGTTCTGCTCGACGGTGACTGTCCAGGTGTCGGTTGCCGAATCCCAATCTGCGTGGCGCACATAGCTGTTGAACTGGATGTGCTCGTCGATGCCGTACTTGCGGGCCGTGTCTACCAGGTACTCGCGGATGTGCGGGCCGTCGGCGACACCTTCCTCGCGTGTCCACGGCTCGAAGGGGAAGCTCAGCGTGAAGATGCTGCTATCGGAACGCACGCCCGGATATCTGAACAGATCCCAGGTGCCGCCGATGCGTTCGCGCCGCTCCAAGATGGTGTAACTGAGCGACGGGTTGCGCTGCCCGATCCGGTATGCCGCGCCGAGTCCGGAAATTCCGGCGCCGACGATCAAAACGTCGACGTCGTAGGGCTTGGCTGATTCGCGCTCGGCATCTGGTTGAGTCACGGTCATCGTGAACCTCGCTTGGGTCTTGGTCGGGCCGGCTACCGGTAGTTCACGAACTGCAGGGCCACGTCGAGGTCGGCCTGCTTGAGCAAAGCCTGAACGGCCTGCAGGTCGTCGCGCTTCTTGCTGGTGACCCGAACCTCGTCACCCTGGATCTGCGTCTTGACCGACTTGGGTCCCTCGTCGCGGATGAGCTTGGTGATTTTCTTGGCATGCTCGCTGTCGATGCCCTGCTTGAGGGTGCCGCTGACCTTGTAGGTCTTGCCCGAGGCCTGCGGATCGCCCGCCTCGAATGCCTTCATCGAGATGTCGCGGCGGATCAACTTCTCCTTGAAGACGTCGACGGCCGCTTTGACCCGCTCCTCGGTGGACGAGATCAGCTCGATACTCTCCTCACCCTTCCAAGCGATCGTGGTGTCGGTGCCACGGAAGTCGAACCGGGTGGACAGTTCTTTGGCGGCCTGGTTGAGCGCGTTGTCGACCTCCTGGCGGTCAACCTTGCTGACGATGTCGAACGACGAGTCCGCCATGCGATTGGCCCTTTCTCATCGGTGCTAGCCGTTTGTGAAATGTCTACCCGCTCGTTGTACCCTGCTAGGCGGCAGGTTGCCCGAGCGGCCAATGGGAGCGGACTGTAAATCCGTCGCGAAAGCTACACTGGTTCGAATCCAGTACCTGCCACCACCACTGCAGCAGTGCGTATTCGGCTTGCGGAGTAGATTTCACGCGTGAGCGAAGATCGAGTTCGGGTGCAGGTCGGCGCCGATGGCATAGCGACTGCGACCATGGTTCGCGCCGACAAGCACAATGCGCTGGACCGGGCCATGTTCGAGAGTTTGGTGGACGCCGCCGCGCAACTGGCAGCGGATAAGTCGGTGCGGGCGGTCGTGCTGCACGGCGAAGGGAAGAGCTTCTGCTCGGGCCTCGATGTGGCCAGCTTCATGTCCGGGCAGGGCGGCGTCGGCGTGCTGATGGAACGCGACGGCGACCGGGTGGCCAACCTGGCGCAGCGGGTGTCCTATGACTGGTCGCTGGTGCCCGCGCCGGTCATCGCCGCGATCCACGGCAATTGCTTCGGCGGCGGATTGCAGATCGCCCTGGGTGCCGACATCCGGATCGCCGCGCCATCAGCGAAGCTGTCCGTCATGGAGGTCAAGTGGGGCCTGGTGCCCGACATGGGCATCACGCAGACGCTGCCGCGACTGGTACCCATCGACGTCGCCAAAGAGTTGACGTTCACCGGTCGCATCGTCAGCGGCAGCGAGGCAGTGGCCCTCGGGTTGGTCACCCGCAGCACCGACGATCCCTTGGCCGCGGCGCTGGCGCTTGCAGCCGAGATCGCGCAGAGGTCTCCGGATGCGGTGCGCGCCGCCAAGCGTCTCTACGACCGCACCTGGGTCAGCGACGACACCGCTGCCGCCCTGTTGCTCGAATCCGAGCTACAAGACGGATTGATCGGCAAGCCCAATCAACTCGCCGCCGTCAAGGCCGGCATGACTGGCGAGCCGCCGGTCTTCGCCGACCCTGCGTGAGCGGCGTCGGCGGTTCCGATCGTCGGCACCCCGGGCACCTGGAACGTCGTCCTCTCTGTCCGACAGTCTGTTGACTTGCTCAACACAGTGTTGATAATTTCGGGACATGACTGAAACAGTCGATGTCGTCATCGTCGGAGCCGGCATTTCCGGCATCAGTGCAGCCTGGCATCTGCAGAAACGGTGCCCAACAAAGCGGTACCTGATCCTGGAGCGGCGCGACAAGCTCGGTGGCACCTGGGACCTGTTCAAATATCCCGGGATCCGCTCCGACTCCGACATGTACACGCTGGGCTTCCGGTTCAAGCCGTGGGCGTCCGAGCAGGCGATTGTCGACGGGCCGTCGATCTGGAACTACCTGAACGAGACGGCCACCGAGAACGGCATCGACCAGCACATGCGGTTCGGCACCAAGGTGGTGGCCGCCAACTGGTCCGACGACGACGGGTTGTGGGAGTTGACCGTCGAGCAGGACGGGAAGCGCAGCCAGATCAACTGCGGCTTCCTGTGGGCGTGCTCGGGCTACTACAACTACGACGAGGGTTTCTCGCCGGAATTCCCGGGGGCCGACGACTTCGCAGGCACCATCGTGCACCCACAACACTGGCCCGAGGACCTCGACTACCAGGGCAAGAAGATTGTGGTGATCGGTAGCGGTGCGACCGCGATCACGCTGATTCCTGCTCTGATTGATTCCGGTGCCGGTCACGTCACCATGCTGCAGCGGACACCGACCTACATCGGTGCGTTGCCCGACAAAGACAGTTTCGCTGCCCGCGCATACAAATACGCTCCCGAGAAACAGGCCTACACCGCGGTGCGCTGGAAAGCGATCCTGCAGAGCACACTGCAATATCAACTGGCCCGGAAATTCCCGAACACTTTCCGAAAAGCACTGCGCACCATGGCTACCCGTCGGCTGCCCGAGGGCTACGACTTCGACAGGCACTTCAGCCCCGACTACAAGCCGTGGGATCAACGCGTCTGCCTGGCGCCCAATGGTGACATCTTCAAGAAGATCCGCAAGGGTAAGGCCGACGTCGTCACCGACACGATCGAAACCTTCACCAAGACCGGTATCAAGCTCTCGTCGGGGGAGGAGCTCGAAGCCGATATCATCGTCACCGCAACGGGTTTGAACGTGCAGTTCTTCGGTGGCGCCGAGGTGCGGCGCAACGGTGCACCGGTTGACCTCGCCGATTCGATGGCCTACAAGGGCATGATGTTGTCGCGGATGCCCAACCTGGCGTTCACCTTCGGCTACACCAACGCGTCCTGGACCCTGAAAGCCGATCTGACATCGGAATTCGTGTGCCGGCTGCTCAATTACATGGACGCCAAGGGTTTCGACATCGTCGTGCCCGCAGATCCCGGTCCGGACGTGGAACCACGGCCATTCGTCGATCTCAAGTCGGGTTACGTCACGCGGGCGCTGGACACGTTACCGAAATCGGGATCGAAGCTGCCCTGGCGGTTGAAGCAGAACTACTTCGTCGACCTCCGGTTGATCCGTAACGGAAAGGTCGACGACGAGAGCCTGGTATTCAGCAAACACCGTGCGACAGCTGAGTTGTCCGCCTGACCTCCGGATCAATGCACCGCACCCTTTTTGACGCCGATCACGACGCATTCCGAAACTCGGTGCGCGATTTCGTCACTCGCTACATCGAGCCCAACGAGGAAAAGTTCATCGAGCAGCGCCGCATCGATCGTGATACCTGGCTGCACGCAGGTGCCAACGGATACCTCGGCCTGGACGTACCCGAAGAGTACGGCGGCAGCGCCGCCGGCGACTACCGGTTCAACGCGGTGCTCGGTGAGGAGTTGGCGCGGTCCAGCGCGGCGGCGGCATCGGCGTTCGGCATCCAGTACGACGTCGTCGCGCCCTACCTGGTCAAGTTGACCACCGAGGAGCAGCGCCGCCGCTGGCTGCCGAAATTCTGCAGTGGCGAGCTGATCACCGCTATCGCAATGACCGAACCGTCGGGCGGGTCCGATCTGGCTGCCCTGAAGACGACTGCCGTCAAAGACGGCACCAGCTACGTCATCAACGGTTCCAAGACGTTCATCACCAATGGCACGCAGGCCGATCTGATCATCGTCGCCGCCCGCACCGATCCGGCGAAGGGTTCGAAGGGCATCACCCTGTTCGCGGTGGAAGCCGACAATCCCGGGTTCAGCCGTGGCCGCAAGCTGGACAAGGTGGGTCAACCCGAGGCCGACACCGCCGAATTGTTCTTCGAGGATGTCCGGGTCGACGAGACCGCGATCATCGGCGAACTCGACCGCGGTTTCATCCACATGATGACCCTGCTGCCCCAGGAGCGAATCAGCGCCGGCGTGGCCAACCTCGCCCACGCGCGCTACGTCCTAGAAGAGACGCTGACCTACGCCCGGGAACGCAAAGCGTTCGGCCAGCCGATCGGCTCGTTGCAGTGGAACAAGTTCCTGCTCGCCGAGATGGTCACCAAACTCGATGTCGCACAAGCATTCGTCGACAAATGCGTCGCCGCCCACGTGGCAGGCCGGCTGACGGCGATCGACGCCGCCAAGGCGAAGTTATGGACCTCCACCGTCCAGAACGAGATCCTCGATCAGTGCGTGCAGATCCACGGTGGGTACGGCTTCATGAACGAATACCGGGTTGCGCGGGCCTGGAAGGATGCTCGGGTGACCAAGATCTGGGCCGGCTCCAACGAGATCATGCGGGAAGTGATCGGCCGCGACCTGGGCCTCTAGAAAGATGCCTGCGCCCCCGCCCGTCGGGTGAGGTGATCGATCTGGAGATGGATCGAATACAGCACCAGCGGCGGCAGCACGATGAACGGAATGTTCTCGGCGAAGAACTTGAAGCCCAGTCCGAAAGCACCCTGCCCGATGTGGCTGAACCCGGCGCCCACTTCCGCCAGGAAGTACACGGCCGTGCTGCTCATCAGCACCGCGACACCGGCGAAAGCGACCCACAGGCAGCGGATACGGGATTCGGCGGGCAGCCCGGATCGGATCAGCCGCGTCCAGGCCGCGAACGCGGTCAACCCGGTACAGACCCCGACCACCTCGAGCGCGAAGATCCACGGATTGCCGCTGACGTAGCGGGTGTCGGCCAGCCCATACTGCCACCACAACCATTTCCAGCCGGGGTCCGTGGTCGGCGCCCACCACCCCAACGGGTGGCCGATCAGGAACACCAGTTCGTACCCGATCTGGCTGCCCGCGGTGTACGGCAGATAGAACAGGGTCAGTTCGGCCGCCCTGTCGAGCCGAGATCGCTGCTCGCCCGGTGCATTCCACAGGATGACGAAGGGCAGCAGCAGCACCGGGATGCCGAAGATCAGGTTGACCACGACATCGGTGGTGAACGTCGGTTTGATGATGCCGATGCCCACGCCGATGGTGACCAACAGGAAGACGGCGAAGGTGAACACCGCGGTGAGTTTGTAGATTTTCAGCCGGTGCGGCGCCCACGGCTGGGCGAAGTCGGTCTCGTGTTCGCGGATCGTCGTCACGTCATCGGGCACGCTGCATCCTCCGTCGCCGAGGCAAGTATCAACTACTTGTGATACCGACCGAGCTTACCGGTTCGGTCAACGCAGTTGGGGCAGCACCTCGCCGGCGACCAGTTCGAGATGCGCCAGGTCGGACATGTCCAGCGTCTGCGCGTACACCCGTTGCACGCCAAGCTCGGCCCACGGGCCCAGCTTGTCGACGATCTCGGCGGGCGTGCCGACCAGCGGACTGTTGGACCGCATCTCGTCCACCTCGCGGCCGATCACCCCGGCCCGGCGGGCGACCTCGGCGTCGTCGCGGCCGGCACACAGCACGAAGGCAGCGGAGTAGACCATCGAGTCCGCGGGCCGCTCGGCGGCGGCTACGGCATCGCGGACCCGGTGAATCTGCTTCTCCGCGACATCCATCGGCACGAACGGAAGGTTGAATTCCGCGGCGTACCGGGCGGCAAGTGCCGGCGTGCGTTTGGCGCCGGTACCCCCGATCACAATCGGCGGGTGCGGGGTCTGGACCGGTTTGGGCAGCGCCGGTGAGTCGGTGACGGTGTAGTACTCGCCGGCGTGCTCGAAGGTCTCGCCCGGCGCCGTCGTCCACAACCCGGTGATAATGGCCAATTGTTCGCTCAATCGGTCGAAGCGTTCCCGTACCGAGGGAAACGGAATCCCGTAAGCATGATGTTCGCTTTCGAACCAGCCACTGCCCAGGCCGAATTCGACTCGTCCACCGCTCATTTCATCCACCTGTGCCACCGCAATCGCGAGCGGTCCGGGGTGACGGAAGGTCGCTGAGGTGACCAGGGTGCCCAGCCGGATGGTCGAGGTTTCCCGCGCGATCGCGCCCAGCGTCACCCACGAGTCGGTCGGGCCGGGCAGGCCGTCGCCGCTCATCGCGCGGTAGTGGTCGGAGCGGAAGAAGGCGTCGAAGCCGGCTTGTTCGGCGGTTTGCGCGACGGCGAGCTGGTCGGCGTAGGTCGCGCCCTGTTGCGGCTCGACGAACACTCGACACTGCAGGGAGCGGCTCACGTCAGTTGCCTTCCAGGTACGGCTTGCGCAGCTCCTTCTTGAGGATCTTGCCGGTCGGATTGCGCGGTAATTCGTCGGTGATGTCGACCGTCTTCGGGCACTTGTAGGCGGCCAGACGCTCGCGGGCAAACGAGATGAGTTCTTTCTCGGTAGCCTCTCCCTCTAGGGCGACAACGGCTTTGACCACTTCGCCCCATCGTTCGTCGGGCACTCCGATCACCGCGACCTCAACCACCGCCGGGTGTTCGGCCAGTACCCGCTCCACCTCGATCGAGTAGATGTTCTCGCCGCCGGAGATGATCATGTCCTTCAAACGGTCCTCGACGAAGACGTAGCCTCCGTCGTCAACCCGGCCGATATCGCCGCTGCGGAACCAACCGTCTTCGGTGATCGCCTCCGCGGTCGCCTCCGGCTGATTGTGATAACCCTTCATCAACTGCGGTGTGCGGAACCACAATTCGCCCTGCTCGCCGGTCGGCACGTCCTCGAGCGTGTACGGATCGACGACCCGCACCTCGGCGTTGGGCACCAACGTCCCGGCGCTGCTGAGCCGCTCCGGGTGGTCTTCGGCGCGGTGTGCTTCGGGCAGCAGGTGGCTGATCACGCCGCAGACTTCGGTCAGGCCGTACGCCTGGATGAAGTCGGTGTCCGGCCACGCTTTCAACGCCGCGCGCAGCAGCGGCAGCGGCATCGGCGACGCGCCATAGGAATACGTTTTGAGCGCGCCGAACAGTTTCACCGCGTCCTCGCCGGATTCCAGCACCTTCGCCAACACCGCGGGGACCAGGAATGTCCGGTTGGCGCCCTTGAGGATCGCGCCGGCCAGCGTCTTGCCGTCGGCGTCGCGCGTCATCACGCTGGGAACCCCGTCGTGAATCCCGAACTGCACGTAGGACGATCCACCGACATGGAACAGCGGCATCGAGACCATGCTCTTGTCGCCCGGATCGAATTCGAAACCCTCGTGCGCGTTGATCGTGTGCGCGATGAGGTTCGCCTGCGTCAGCTGCACCCCCTTGGGGCGCCCGGTGGTACCGGAGGAGTACATGATGATGCACACGTCGTCGGGCTCGACGTCGTCGGCTCTGCCGACCGGTGTCGCGCCGGCCAGCAGAGCCTCGTATTCATCGCCGTCGCCACCTTCGGGCGTCACTTCAATGACGTGTTCGATGCTGTTCAGGTCGCCGCGGATCTTGTCGATATTGGGTTTTAGTTCGGTGCCGACGATGAGCACCTTCGCGCCGGAATCGTTGAGCACGTAGTCGAGTTCGTCGGCGGCCAACCTGAAGTTGATGATCGCGTTGGCCGCACCCAGGGATGCGGCGGCGAATGTCAGCTCCACACAAGCCGGATGATTCTTGTCCAGGAACGCCACCACGTCACCGCGCCCGACACCGAACTCGGTGAGCGCACCGGCCAGCCGGCGTACCCGGTCGTTCCACTGCGACCAGGTCCACTGCCGGTCCAGATAGTCCATCGCCTCGTCGTCGGGCTTGGTCTCGGCCCAATAGGCCAGGCGGTCGTCGAGCAAGCGGGGATCAGGTGGAGTCGACATGACTTGAGCCTCTCATCCTGGTCAATATCAGTGAATCCGGGCGCTCCCGCCGAGTCCGACCTCCAAGACGCTGCCCGTAATCACCCCGGGATCGGTGACCAGGTACACGACCGCGCGGCTGACGTCCTCCGGTTCGATCCAGGGTTGCGGTATCGGGTTGGCCTTCATCATCCTGCGCACCAATTCGTCGGGAACGGACTCGTCACCCTCGGGTTGGACCATCGGCGTGCGGGTGGTGGTGGGGCAGACGACGTTGACCGTGATGCCCTCCTTGGCGACCTCCAGCGCCACCGATTTGGCGAGCCCGATGATGCCCCACTTTGTGGCGTTGTAAGCCGCCAGATCCGGGATGCCCATCCGCCCGCCCATCGAGGAGGTCACCACGATCCGGCCGAAGCGCTGCTGGCGCATCACCGGAATGATCGCCCGTAAGGTGTGGAAGACACCGCTGAGGTTGGTGTCGACCAGTTGCCGCCACATCTGATCGCTCACTTCGGTCAACGGACCCGTGCTGACGATGCCCGCGTTGGCCACCACGATGTCGAGGCTGCCCAGGTCGGCGACCGTCTGCTCGACGGCGACGTTGACCTGACCCGAGTCGCGCACATCGACCGACAGCGGCACACAACGCCGGCCCAGTTCCTCGACCAGCTTGGTTGTCGTCCGCAAATCGTCCTCGGTGCCCAGCGGATAGGTCAGCTCCTGCATCGGCCCGGGCGCATCGACCGCGACGATGTCGGCGCCCTCGGCGGCCAGCGCCAACGCATGCGCGCGACCCTGACCTCGGGCCCCGCCGGTGATCAATGCGACCCGTCCGTCTAATGCAGCCATGAAAGGTCACGGTACCGCTGACCCCGAAACAGGTTGCGGCGGGCGGTGTTCAGCCACTCAGTGCTTCGGCCGGGGGGCCGGCAACGGGACGCAGACGCCCCGCATGCACGCGTAGTTGTGGCGTGGATAGATGGATTGGGCGGGCCGGGGCGCTTGCTCACATTCGCCGGCGGCACATGGCGGTTCTTCGGCTTGTGCCGGCGCCGGGCCCGCGAGCATCGCCGACGCCGCCAGCAACACCCCACTGAATGCTTTAACTGCGATCATCTGTGGTGGACCTCGACCCTCACTTGCGCCCGGTTACGACGATAGACCTCGTTGCCGCGCCAGCCCAGTTCGTTGTCCGACCGGCAACTGCATAGGGTTTGCAAATGAGCGTCGACGAGCAGCGCGCAGGAATCGATCTCACCAATCTGGATCAACCGCTCAGTCCCGACGCCGGCGCCACCAAGCGGAACCTGGTGGACTACCTGGAGGCCGTGGCCGACCGCATGTTGCCCGGACTCGTCGGGCGTCCGCTCACCGTGCTGCGGGTGTTGCGGGGACGGGCGCCGTTCATGCAGAAGAACGTTCCCAAGTACACCCCGGGCTGGGTGCGCACGGTCGGGATCTGGGCCGAGGCCTCGCACCGCGAGGTGCATTACCCGGTCTGCGATGACCTGCGCACCCTGCTCTGGCTGGCGAATCAACGGGCTGTCGAGTACCACCCCGCCCTGGGGTTGGCCGACGACATCTACCGGCCCACGCATCTGGTGCTCGATCTCGACCCGCCGCCCGACGCCGACTTCACGGCCGTGGTGCAGGTGGCCCACCTGGTGCGGCAGGCACTGGCCGACAGCGGTCTGGCCGGCGGGGTCAAGACCAGCGGCGCCAAGGGCGTGCACGTATTCGTACCGATCGACGATCACGCGCCCGTTGACGACGTCGCGGCCGCCACCCGGGCGCTGGCCGCTCGCGCCGAAGCGCTCGATCCCACTACGGCGACAACGGCTTTCATCGTCGAAGACCGGGCCGGAAAGGTGTTCGTCGACGCGACCCGCGCCGGGGGTGCTACGGTCGCCGCCGCCTACAGTCCGCGGCTGCGGGCGGGTACGCCGGTGTCATTCCCGCTGGACTGGTCGGACCTCGACCGGGTCAGTCCGACAGATTTCACCGTGCACACGGCGATCGATGCGCTGCCCGGTCAGGACCCCTGGGCGTCGTTGCCGCCGCCCCAGCGGCTGCCGAATGATTTGATCGAGCACGGGCGCACCATCCCGGTGGCACGGGTGGCCGCCATGCACGAGGGGAAACGCCGGGCCCGGGCCAGGCGGGCGCAGGAGAACTGAGGAGCAGCGCGAGTTGGCAACGTTCAAGCGGTACCTGGTGATCCAGGCGATGATGTTCGTGTTCGGCATCGTCGGGCCGATATTTCTGATCTTGTTTTTCGCCTCGCAACCGGACCCGCAGCTGCGGTGGGCGTTTTGGGCGGGACTGTTCATCACCTACGCCGACATCATGATCGCGCTCGCCATCACCAAGGGGGCGGTGGGCAACGAGGAGCGCATGCAGGGCGCCGCGACCTGGGACTGGGCGTCGATCACCCGACGTCGTCCGGTCAAGTGACCCGGGACGCCTGGTAGTACTGGACTCGCCAGCCGTCACCGGTGTTTACGATCAGCACGCCGAGGTTGACGTTGATGACGGATCCGTCGGGAAACGTGAAGTCGGCCCGCAGATAACCAAGGACCGCGTCCGGTGCGATGTTGCGGGTCTCGAGAATGCGGTAGACGACGGTGAGCCCCACGGGTTGGGAGTCGTAGTAGGCGGTAACGCCTTGTCGCCCAACGCTGTAGGGCCGCAACCCCTGAAAGATGCCGTCCGCTGCGAACAGCTCGGCCACCCGGTGGGGTTCGTGTGCATCAATACCCGCTTTCCAGCGGTCCATCACCTCGCGGATAACTTGTTCGGCGTCCGCCACAGCATCGACCCTAAAACCAGGGGCCCGGGTAGCGGCCGTCGGTATCGCGCACCAACACGATCTGGCGGCACTCGCCGCTCGGTGGCGCGGCGGTCTCGCCCTGGCACACCAGCGTCCAGCCCACGATCCGGCCGAACGGGCGGCCCGTCCACGCGGACGCCACCGGGTTGGCGTCGGGTAGCGCGAACACCGAATAGGTGTTGTCGGAGTTGGTCACGTACAGGTGATCGCTGAAGAACGCGATCTTGGCAATCGTCTTGGCTTCGTCGCGGCTCTTGAGCAGATCCCAGTGCTGGGTGCGCAGATTCCACACGCCGTACCCGAATTGTGAAGTGGCCGAACCACGGCCGTCGACGAAGAGTTTTCCGTCCGACAGGGTGGCGGACAACCCACCACCCGCGATCCGGTCGGCGTCACCGACCTTGATGGGAGCCCGAGTCGTGAGGTCGAAGAACATGGTGGACTGGGTCGGCGGATTGTGCGACTCCCACTGCGTGATCTGCACGAGTTTGTCTGGCCCGTCGGACAATTCGCTGTCCACGCTGGCGATCTCGTCATTCCGGAAGACGGGTTCACCGGTGGGTAACCGTAATTCGGCGCCCAGCGTGCTGCCGGCCACCGTACTGCGTTGAAAGGCCAGGACGTCCTGCCAGATCCGACCCGGCTGCGGATCATCCCACAGCGTCGACAGGTCAGCGTTGGACAGGACGACCGTCCTCGGCGGTGCCGCTGCGCCGCGGCCGTCGGTGTAGGCGTTCAACCACGCCACCCCGGGCACGGTCGGGGCCAGCCGCCATTCCTTGGCCGCGGCCAGTTTCAGGTCAGGGGTCGGCGGTTGCAGTTCCTTGGTCGCCAGCGGCTGACTCGACTTCAGGTCGAACATGTAGCCGGTGGTCTTGGTGACGTCGCCGCCCTGGGCGGGTTTGGTCGTGGTGACCACGTAGACGACCTTGGTGTCGCGTTCGGTGTTCGACAGCGCACACATGGCGCCGGTGACGGTTTCCCCGGCAGCGACGACCGGCACCGCGGGCATGATCAATTCGGCGGTCTTGGTATCCAGGACTTTCGGCCGGATGTCGTCCAGAGCGGATTTGCTGAGCGTGAATTCGGTGGGGCAACCGAAGTAGACCGTTCCGCCGTATGTTTTCCAATCCTTGGCCAGCGGACTGATGTGCGGCGGGGGCGGCGCAACGGTGTTGGCGGCAACTTTGGACGTCGGTGCCGCACTGCTCGCCGACTGGCCGGCGGGCGGGCTGACCGTCGCTGAAGTGGCGCAGGATGCCGTGGCCAAGCAGGCAAACGACACGACCAACGCACGCATGCGTCCGGACGTGAACAGCCTGTTAGACACCCTCATCAGCGTTCCCCCGCCAAGTCCCGGTTTTCTCGAGCCTAGGGCCGGCGCCGGTATCCGGCGAATCGGGGCGGTCTACGAGTTTGCACGGATGTTTTGCTGTGCGAGGTCCGACAGGCTCGCTAGCATGAGCGGCACCGGCCTACGCGTGGACACAGTGACTTGGAGCGACCTGGGCGTGCACGAGCTGCCGAGCGGCACGGTGACGTTGCTGCTCGCCGACATGGAAGGTTCGACTCGGCTCTGGGACAGCCAGCCCGAGGAGATGGCGGCCGCGATCGCCCGGTTGGATCGCGCATTGGGTGATCTGGTGGCCGTCCATAACGGTGTCCGCCCGGTCGATCAAGGTGAAGGCGACAGCTTCGTCATCGCGTTCAACCGGGCCGCCGACGCGGTGGCCTGCGCCCTCGCCCTGCAACTGGCTCCCTTGGCTCCAATCCGCCTGCGCATCGCGCTGCATACCGGCGACGTCCAGCTCCGGGACGAGAACAACTACATCGGACCGGCCATCAACCGGACCGGCCGGCTACGCGACCTGGCCCACGGCGGCCAAACGGTGCTGTCGGGTGCGACCGAGGCGATGGTCTTGGACAGCCTGCCGCCCGGTGCGTGGCTGCTCGACCTCGGCACCTATCAACTACGCGATCTGCCGCGCCCGGAACGGGTGGTGCAGTTATGCCATCGCGACCTGAACAACGACTTCGCCCCGCCCCGGACCGCGGAAACCGTTGCACTGCATAATCTTCCAGCGCACTTGACCAGCTTTGTGGGTCGCGGTGAGCAGCTGGTGCAGGTGCGGCGCTCATTGGATACGAGCAGGTTGGTGACGCTTACCGGAGCCGGCGGGGTGGGCAAGACCCGCCTCGCCATCGAGGTGGCGAGCTCGCTGTCCGACGAGCTGGACGCGGGCGTGTGGTTCGTCGACTTGGCGCCGATCGCGGATCCCGACCTCGTGGCGATCGCCACCGCCCGGGCCCTTGGTCTGCCCGACCAGCCGGGTCGCTCGACGATTGAGACGCTGCTGGGGTTCATCGGCGAGCGCCAGCTGCTCTTGGTGCTGGACAATTGTGAACACCTGCTCGATGCGACGGCGCAAATGATCGAGGCGCTGCTCAACGCCGGTGCCGGCCTGCGGTTGTTGGTGACGAGCCGCGAGCCGATCGGGGTCGCTGGCGAGGTGACGTGGCGGGTGCCGTCGCTGTCGCTGGACGGGGAGGCGATCGAGTTGTTCGTCGATCGGGCGAGATTGGCCCGCCCGGATTTCTCGCTGGCCGATCAGAGCGCCGCGGTATCCGAGATCTGTCGGCGCCTCGACGGCATGCCGCTGGCGATCGAGTTGGCGGCGGCGCGGGTGCGGGCGTTGGCGGTCGAGGAGATCCGCGAAAGTCTGCAGGACCGTTTTCGTCTGCTGACCGGCACCTCCCGGACGGCGGTGCGCCGCCAGCAGACGCTGCGGGCTTCTGTCGACTGGTCGCATGCGTTGTTGACCGACGCGGAGCGGGTGTTTTCCGCCGGCTGGCGGTATGTGTCGGCGGCTTTGATCTGGCTGCCGCCCGGACAGTGGCCGGCGACAATGAGGTCGAGCGCTACCAAGCACTCGACCAGATCACTCTGCTGGTGGACAAGTCTCTGGTGAGCGCTGAAAGTGCCTGTGGCACAACACGTTACCGCATGCTGGAGACAGTGCGCCAGTACGCGCTGGAAAAACTCGCCGAATCGGGCGAGGGCGACGACGTACGGGCCCGGCACCGTGACCACTACCTCGACGTTGCGCGGGTTCTCGACGACCCGGGCGCGGCAAGTGATCAGCAGCAGATCGGGCGGGTCGAGAGCGAGATCGACAATCTACGGGCCGCGTTCGCGTGGAGCCTTGACCGGGGCGATCCTGAAACCGCGCTGCGGTTGGCCACCGCGTTGGCTCCGCTCTGGGTGATCCGCGGCCGTATCCAGGAGGCCATCGTGGGCTGGTTTGACGCCGCTCTGGCCGAAAGTGACCGCCGTCCCGGGGCAGCATCACCGGCGGTGGTGTCACGTGCGTTCGCGGACAAAGCCGTGCTGCACACGTGGGCGGTCGGAAGCTGTGGTGACGAGTGGGCTGAGCACGCTGTGGAGATGGCACGCGAGACCGGCGACCAGGCGCTGGTGGCGCGTGCACTGACCGCCCGCGCGGTGATGGCCGCCAGTCGGGGTGAAGCCAAACAGGAGCATTTCGACGAGGCCATCGGCTCGGCGCGCTCCCTCGGCGACAAGTGGACGCTGGGTCAGGTATTGGCCTGGCAGGCGAGTTTCGAATATCTTGCCGGCGAACCGATCGCGGCCCGCACAGCGGCCGAAGAGGGACATCGGGTGGCGACCGAAGTCGGCGATCGGTTCACCCTCCGACTGTGCACCGTGTGGCTCGGTTGGGCGCAGGTTGTGGTCGGAGACCTGGCCGGCAGCGTTACCCGCCTGCGCGATCTGGAAATTGACGCGGCAGCCGCTCAGGACGCACTCCCGTGGGCATTGGCCAACACTTATCTCGGCCTGGCCCTCGCCTACCGGGGTGACACGGAATCCGCTCAGCTGGCTCTCAACAAACCCATGCAGGTCATCACCGACCTCGGCGACCTCTGGCTGGGCAACGCAAACGGCATGCACGCTGTCGCGCACCTGGCTGCCGGAGAGACATCGGACGTCGTGCGGACCAGTGCTGAAGCCTGGGAACGGTTGTATGTCAACCAGTTCCATCAAAAGTCATATGTCTATCTGCGGGCCGAGGGCGCGTTGCTGGGCAACGACATCGCGCAGGCGCGCCGGTGGGCCGACGGAGCCGTCTCGGTTGCCAGCTGTTGGCACCGGGTGCTGGCTCTGACAACCCGCAGTCGCGTGGCGATCGCGCAGGGGGACACCGAACAAGCGGAACGTGACGCATATGACGGCCTGTCGCTGGCGGCCGCGTTGGGGGCGCTGCTCGGGGTACCGGATCTCTTCGAGTTGGTGGCGACCCTGGCGATCGACGCCGGGCGCTTCCCCGAAGCCGCGCGGCTGTTCGGCGCGGCCGATGCGCTACGGCAGCGGATGGGTTCGGTGCGATTCCAGGTCTACGAGTCCTCGCATGCCGAGGCGATCGACCAGTTGCGTGCGGGCTTCGGCGACAACGAGTTTGACGACGCTTATGCCGAGGGCGCAGCGATGGCGACCGAGGAGGCAATTGCCTACGCGCAGCGGGGACGTGGCCAACGCAAGCGCCCGAGCAGCGGATGGGCGTCGCTCACCCCGACCGAACGCGCCGTCGTCGACCTGGTCAGCGAGGGACTGGGCAACAAGGCCGTCGCCGGAAGGCTTTTCATCTCGTTGCGCACCGTCGAGAGTCACCTCACCCACGTGTACACCAAACTGGGCCTGACTTCTCGCGTCCAACTCGCGCAGGAGGCAGCGCGCCACGCGTGATAGACCGATATCCATGAGCGGTCTCGCCGAAGACACCCGATGGATGGACGCCACGGACCAAGCGGCGCTGGTCGCTAGCGGCGAAGTGACGCCCAGCGAATTGCTGGAGGCAGCGATCGAACGTATCGAGCAGTCCAACCCGGCGCTGAATGCCGTGGTGATCGAGTGGTTCGACCACGCGCGCTCGGTGGCTGCCGACCCGCACCTGCCCGGCGGTCCGTTTCGCGGGGTGCCGTTTCTGCTCAAAGACCTCTACACCAGCTTCGCGGGTCAGACGTTGTCCAACGGCAATGCGGCGCTGAAGGCGGCCGGCAAGATCGACACCGCCGATACGACGCTGGTGTCCCGGTTCAAGGCGGCCGGGTTGGTGATCGCCGGACGCACGAACAGCCCCGAGATGGGCAGCCTGCCGACCACCCAGCCGCTGGCGTGGGGTGCCACCCGCAACCCGTGGGCCCTGGATCGCACGCCCGGCGGGTCCAGCGGTGGTGCTGCAGCGGCGGTGGCAGTCGGGATGGTGCCGTTCGCCAACGCCTCGGATGGCGGTGGCAGCATCCGCATCCCAGCCTCGTGCTGCGGATTGGTGGGACTCAAACCGAGCCAGGGCCGGATCACCGTCGGGCCGAGGCGCTCCGAGGTGGGCTTGGGCGTCGAGCTCGGTGTCAGTCGCACCGTGCGGGACACCGCGCGCCTGCTCGATGCGGTGCGGGGCCCGGGTGTCGGCGACATTGTGATCGCCCCGGCGCCACAACGGCCTTATGTCGAGGAACTGAGGGTCGAGCCCGGCCGGCTGCGGATCGGATTGCTGGACATCCATCCGCGCGGTGGTTTCCTGCACCAGGACTGCGTGTCCGCGGTGCGAGCCGCGGCGTCGATGCTGGCAGGCCTCGGTCACCACGTCGAACCCGCGTGGCCGTCGCCTCTTGCCGATACCACACTGCAACAGAAGTTCATGGCGCTGTGGGCAACGCAGATGGCAATGGCAGCAAGGGGATTCGGCGCCATCGTGGGGCGGGAGATGACTGCCGCGGACATCGAGCCGGTGAACTGGGAGCTGATCGAGCGGGCCAAACACGTGACCGCCGTCGACTACGCCGTCGCCCAGGAGGCGGTGTATGCATTCCGACGTGCGTTGCAGCAGTGGTGGGCCGACGGCTGGGACCTGCTGCTCACCCCGACGGTCGCCGAGCCGCCGCCGGCGCTGACGGAATTCGAGAACGATCCGGGGCGACCCACCGCGCCGATGCGCCGCGGCGGGGAATTCGCTGCCTTCACACCGCCGTTCAATATGAGCGGGCAGCCGGCGATCAGCCTTCCGCTGCACCGCAACGCAGACGGTCTGCCGATCGGCGTGCAGCTCGCCGCGGCGTACGGGCGGGAGGACATCCTGATTCGCGTTGCCGCTCAACTGGAATCCGCACATCCGTGGGCAGCGCAGCGACCCGTTATCGCTTGACGGGTATCGGGGCCGTTGGCCGCCGCCAGCGGGCGGACTACTGTCGCCGGTGTGGACTTCGAGCTCGACGACGAGCAGCGGGCGTGGCTGGTCGAGGTGCGCGAGTTTCTCCGGGAGAACGTCACTGCCGCGCTGCGCGCCGAGATGGCTGAGCACGACCTGGAATTCCGCGGTGGCGAGCTGTCGGCGTTCCGTCGCAAGATCGGGGAGCGCGGCTGGTTCGGGCTGAATTGGCCCCGCGAGTACGGCGGGCTCGGCCTCACCGCCATGCACCAGCACCTGCTGATGAGCGAGTTCGAGTACTGGGGAGTCCCCGGACCGGATCTCACCGTCACCTCGGTCGCGCCGATGATCATGCGTCACGGCACCGAGCAGAACAAGACGCAATTTCTTCCTCCGATCGCGAAGGGTGAAATCGTCTGCGCTGTCGGCTATTCCGAGCCAAATGCAGGGACTGACCTGGCCAGCCTGAAAACCCGTGCGGTACGGGACGGTGACGAATGGGTGATCAACGGATCCAAGATCTGGAACAGCGGCGCCCAACGCTGCACACATGAGTGGCTGTGTGTGCGCACCGACCCCGATGCGCCCCGCCATCGGGGCATCTCGGTGCTCATGGTGCCCATCGACGCTGCGGGCGTCGAGGTCCGCCCGCTGTACGCGTGGTCGGGCTATCGCACCAACGAGACGTTCTTCCGCGACGTGCGGGTGCCGGTCACCAATCTGATCGGTGAGGTCAACCGGGGCTGGACCTACATCACCGGAGCGCTCGACCTGGAGCGCGGTGCGTTGACCAACGCCGGGGACCTGCGGCGCGCCCTCGACGACCTGCTGGCACTGGCCGGGACCGCGCGGCGCGACGGGTCGGTGCCCGCCCGGGACCCGGCCTTTCGTCGCCGCCTCGCCGAGGCCGAGGCCGATGTCGAAGTCGCGCAGTTGATGGGATACCAGGCGGCATCCATGCTCGACTCCGGAACCATCCCCAGCGTCGAGGTCAGCGTCGAGAAGATCTTCACCAGCGAATTACGCCAGCGGATAGCGGATCTGGCGATCGATCTGCTGGGGCCCGACGGCCTGCTGGTGCACCGCAGCCTTGCAGCGCCGCAGGACGGCTTCTTCGAGCGCCTCTACCGGGTGTCGCCGTTGATGCGTTTCGGTGGCGGAACCAACGAGGTGTTGCGCGATGTCATCGCCCAGCGCGGCCACGGCATGCCCTCCTACGGCCGGTGATCGCATGCGGCTGATCCCCGATCAGGATGAACGTGACCTGGCCGCGATGTGCCGGCAGTTGCTGGCAGCCGAATGCCCGACGACGCTGGCGCGGGCACTGCACCGCCCGGACGGGGAACGCATCACCCCGGGCCTGTGGAAAGCGCTCGCCGGGGTGGGCCTGCTCGGTCTGGCAATCGAGGAGACGTTCGGCGGGGCCGGCGGTGGGCTGCCCGAACTCGGCATCTTCTGCGTCGAGGCCGGACGAGCGTTGTGCCCCATGGTTGTGCACAGCACCGTGCACGCCGCGCTCGCCGTGGACTGGTTGGGCGGTGCCGAGGCGCGGGCCGCCTGGCTGCCCACCCTGGCCTCCGGTGCGGCACGCGGCACCACCGCATTGTGCAGCCCGCGCAATGCCGCCGACCTGGCTTCTGGTTTGCACGCCCGGCAGCATGTCGATGGCCACTGGTGGTTGAGCGGCGTTGCCGACTTCGTGGCTGACGCCGATCTGGCCGACCTGATGGTCGTCGCCGCCGATACCGGCAGTGGCACAATGGGATTCGTCGTCGACGCTACCTCACCCGGGATCACCCTCGAACCGCTGACGATGATGGGCGGACATCGCGCGGCGACAGTGCGATTCGAGAGCGTGCTGATCGACGAACCCAGGCGGGCACTCGGTGAGTTGGCCGGATCAGACCTGCGGAGGGTCGCCAACGCCAGGCTGGCGCTGCTGTGTCTGGATCTGGTCGGCGTGGCCGAGGCGGTGCTGCAACGCACGGTCGACCACACCAAGATGCGTGCACAGTTCGGCCGGCCGATCGCATCGTTTCAGGCCGCCCAGCATCTGGTGGCCGACATGCACATCGCGCTGGCAGCGGCTCGGTTGGCGGCGCACTCGGCGGTGTTCTGGATCGGCCGCGGGATCCCCGCCACCCGCGAGACCGCCATCGCGCGCATGCACGCCAGTCGCATCAAGCAGATCACGTTGGATGCCCACCAGCTGCACGGCGGGATGGGGTATGTCGTCGACACCGATCTACACCTGTACTCCGAACGTGCCCGCGTGCTCGCGACACTCGGAGGCGGTGCTGACATCGCTGCGAAATGGTTGGAGGCAGAGATGAACTGGGAGAATAGAATTGACTGAGACCCTGATCGATGCCGCCTCCGCTGCGCGGGTCGGCAGTGTGGTCGCGACCGCGACCGGCGAAGTGAACCGGCGTGACTGGCAACGTTGGGCCGCCGCAGTCGACGACCATAATCGGCTGTGGTTCGACGCCGAATACGCGCGCGCACAAGGGTATCGGGACGTCATCTGCCCGCCGCTGTTCCTGCAGTACGCCGTCCTCGGTGTGACAGCGCTAGCTTCGCTGCGGCCCGACGGATCATCCGGTGCGACGACCGGCAGCCTGGCCTTTCCCAGGGCCCCGCGGCGCATGGCCGGTGGTGAAAGCACCACCTTCCACCGGCCCGCCTACCACCGTGACCAGATCGAGTTGGTGCGCACTATCGAATCGATCGTCGAAAAAGAGGGGCGCTCAGGTCGTTTCGTGCTGGTGACCTGGCGTGGTGAATACCGCAATGAGCACCGCGAACTCCTCGCCGAGGCTACGACCTCGATGATCGCGAGACCCGCATGACCGGTCAGCTGCATTACGAGGATATCGAAATCGGGCATCAGGTCACGCCGTTGACGGTTACGGTGACCGAGACGCAGATGTTCTTCTTCAGCGCCGCCACCTACAACGGCCACCGTATTCACTACGACAAGACGTGGGCGCGTGACGTGGAGGGTTACGACGACGTGCTCGTCCAGGGCCCGCTGCAAGCGGCGCTGTTGTCACGCGCCCTGACCGACTGGATCGGCGGGGCCGGACGGCTGGTGCTGTTCGCGGTGCAGAACCGCGCGATTGCCTATCCGGGGCAGGAGTTGGCCTTCGGCGGCCACGTGACGGGCAAGTCGGAGTCCGGTGCACTGGTGGACCTGGACATTTATTGCCGGCGCGGCGAGGAGGTGCTGATGCCCGGCACCGCGAGCGTCGCGTTGCCGCGCCGGAACAGGCGATGAGCGGCCTGCGGGGCGAGGCGGCCATCGTCGGGATCGCCGAATTGCCGGCCGAGCGGCGCCAGACCCGGCCGGCACTGTTCACTTTGGACCAGTACGCGGTGCTGGCCAAGAGGGTCATCGAGGATGCCGGCGTCGATCCCGGTGTGGTGAACGGTCTGTCGTGTCACGGCATCGCCGAGTCGGACATGTTCGCGCCCGCGACCCTGTCGGAGTATCTCGGCATCCCCCTGGATTTCGGTGATCGGGTGGACCTGGGTGGCGCAACCGCGGCGGCAATGGTGTGGCGGGCGGCGGCGGCGGTCGAACTGGGGGTGTGCGATGCGGTGCTGGCGGTGGTGCCCGGGTCGCTGGAGATGCCGCGGTCCGAGCGTCGGCCTGCCCGGACGCTGGGCTGGTACGGGGCGTCGAGCAACAACTACGGCTCGCCGCAGGCCGAGTTCGAAATTCCGTACGGCAATGTCGGCCAGAACGGACCCTACGCACAGATCGCCCAGCGGTATGCAGCCGAATACGGTTACGATGCACCGGCTTTGGCGAGGATCGCGGTGCACCAGCGGACCAATGCCTGTGCACACCCCGGCGCGGTGTTCCACGGCAAACCACTCACAGTCGATGACGTGCTGAACAGTCCGGTGATCGCCGACCCGATTCACATGCTGGAGACCGTGATGCGGGTCCAAGGCGGCGCCGGCGTACTGGTGGCCAACGCCGATGTCGCGCGCAGCAGCCGGCACCGGCCGGTCTGGATCAAGGGTTTCGGCGAACACATCAGGTTCAAGACACCCACCTACGCCGACGACCTGATGCACACGCCGATTGCCCGTGCCGCCGACAAGGCCTTCGCCATGGCCGGATTGGGCCGCGATGACATCGACGTCGCCTCGATCTATGACTGCTACACGATCACCGTGCTGATGACGCTGGAGGACGCCGGGTTCTGCGGCAAGGGCGAGGGGATGCTGTGGCTGACCGAGCACGACCTCACTTACCGCGGTGATTTCCCGGTCAACACCGCCGGGGGCCAGTTGTCGTTCGGTCAGGCCGGCATGGCGGGTGGGATGCATCATGTGGTCGACGGCGCGCGTCAGCTGATGGGCCGTTCCGGTGCGGCGCAGGTGCCTGACTGCAACACCGCATTCGTCACCGGCAACGGCGGCATCATGAGCGAGCAGGTGGCCCTCGTGCTGGGCGGCGACTGACATGACCGGTGCGCTGCCGCTGCCCGAGCCGACGCCCGTTTCCGCACCGTTCTGGGATGCGTTGCGCGAGCACAGGATTCTGATCCAATACTCACCGTCGGCGGAAAGGTATGTGTTCTACCCGCGTACGTTGGCGCCCGGCACGCTGACCGACGACCTGGAATGGCGTGAAATCGACGGTGCCGGAACGCTGTACACCTACACCGTGGCGCGGCGCCCCACCGGCCCGCCGTGGGCGGAACGTCTGCCGCAGTTGCTCGCTGTCGTCGAATGGGATGTCGGGCCGCGGGTCAGCACCGAACTCGTCGACGTCGAACCGGACGATATCCGCATCGGCATGCGGGTGGTGCCGGTGTTCTGTGACGGTGACGGCATCACGTTATTGCGGTACCGGCCTGCCGATGTTTGAGACGATGCAGCAGCTGCTGCGTTCCCGGATCGACGACGACTCCGTCGCGGTGCGCCATGGCGAGCGAACCTGGACCTGGCGTGAGCATCTCGCCGAGGCGTCCGCCGAAGCCTCTGTCGTCCTGGCCCGCCTCGCCGCGGGGCGTCCCAGTCATGTCGCTGCGCTGCTGGGCAATTCGCCGGCGATGCTGCGGTCGATGGCTGCGGCCGCACTCGGTGGGTATGTGCTGTGCGGGATCAACACCACCCGCCGCGGAGCCGGCTTGGTGGCGGACATCACAAGGTCGGACTGCCAGCTGGTGCTCGTCGACGACGATCATCTGTCGCTGCTCGACGGGCTGGACCTACCGGGTGTGGTTGTTCTGAACGTCAACGGCGCCGAGTACCGCGACGCAGTGACGGGTGCGGCTCCGTTGCTGGCCCGTGAAGTCGGCGGTGCGGATCCGGTGATGATGATCTTCACCTCCGGCACCAGTGGTGACCCTAAGGCGGTGCGGTTCGCTCACGCGATGGCGGTCATGTGCGGGGCGAGTCTGGTCGAGCGGTTCGCGCTCACCGGCACCGATGTGTGTTACCTGGCAATGCCCCTGTTCCATTCCAACGGTGTGGCCGCAGGCTGGTCGGTTGCGGTGAGCGCCGGTGCCGCCATGGTTCCGGCCAAGTTCTCCCCGGCACGGTTCCTCACCGATGTCCGGCGGTACGGGGTCACGTACCTGAATTACGTGGGTAAGCCGCTGGCGCTGGTACTGGCCACACCGGAACAGCCCGACGACGCCGACAACCCGCTGCGCGCAGCGTTCGGCAACGAGGCCACCGAACGCGATATCGCGGATTTCGCAAGGCGATTCGGGTGTCGAGTGGTGGACAGCTTCGGCTCCAGCGAATTCGCCGTGGTCGTGATGCGTGAAGACGGTACGCCGCCGGGTTCGATCGGCAGGGGATATCCCGGTGTCAGTGTGTACCACTCGGAGACCCGCACCGAATGTGCGCCTGCCGTATTCGATCAGTACGGCGCACTCGTCAACGTCGACGAAGCGGTCGGCGAATTGGTCAACACCTACGGGGCGGGTGGATTCACCGGCTACTACAACGATTCCGCGGCGACCGACGAACGGATGCGCGACGGGATGTACTGGTCAGGTGACCTCGCCTACCGCGACGCCGACGGGTGGATTTACCTGGCCGGGCGCACTGCGGACTGGATGCGGGTAGACGGGGAGAACCTTGCGGCCGGTCCGATTGAGCGCATCCTGCAGCGGATTCCCGAAGTCAACCATGTCGCGGTGTACGCGGTTCCCGACGCGCACGTCGGCGATCAGGTGATGGCGGCACTGGTGCTGAACAATGCAGCGACATTGACGCCCAAGCAGTTCGGTGACTTTCTCGCCGGCCAACCCGACCTGTCGCCGAAGGCGTGGCCGCGTTACGTCCGGATCAATGCGGCCCTGCCCCGGACCGCGACCAACAAGATCCTCAAGCGGAAACTGATCGAGGCGGGTGTTTCCGCCGGGGACGGCACGTTGTGGGAACGGGCGGAGCGTGGACGGGATTACGTTGTCCGCGTGAAGAACTGAGCACTTGTCGGTGGGTGTCCCTGCCCGGCCGCAACACCCGCACCGAAACCGACGGCACACTTTACTTACTCCCGTAATCGACCTGCCAGTGTTTGATCCCGGTGATGAACGGCGATCGCAGTCGCTCGGGTTCGCCCAGCGACTGCAGGTCGGGCATGGTGTCGGCAATCGCGTTGAACATCAGGTCGATCGTCATGCGGGCCAGATTGGCGCCGATGCAGTAATGCGCTCCGGTGCCGCCGAATCCGACGTGCGGATTGGGGCTGCGCAAGATGTTGAAGGAGTACGCGTCGTCGAAGACGTCCTCGTCGAAATTGGCTGACCGGTAGAACATGACCACCCGCTGGCCCTTCCTGATCGCAACGCCGCCGAGTTCGGTGTCGATCAGTGCGGTGCGCTGGAAGGCGGTGATCGGTGTGGCCCAGCGGATGATCTCGTCGGCCGCGGTCTTCGGGCGTTGCGACTTGAACAGCTCCCATTGCTCGGGACAGTCGGCGAAGGCCATCATGCCGTGCGTGATCGAATTGCGGGTGGTCTCGTTGCCCGCGATGGCCAGGGTCACCACGAACATGCCGAACTCGGCGTCGGACAAGCTGCCGTCGTTGTCAGCACGCACCAGCGTCGACACGATGTCCGGTCCGGGATTGTCGGCCTTGCGGGCTGCCAATTGCATGGCGTACCACATCATTTCGCCCGCCGAGGTCAGCGCGTCATGGTCGGCGAACTCGGGATCGTCGCTGCCGATCATCTGGTTGGACCAGTCGAAAAGCTTTTCACGATCCGCCACCGGCACTCCGAGCAGCCCGGCGATCGCCTGCAACGGCAATTCGGCGGCCACCTGTCGGACGAAGTCTCCGCTACCTTCGGCCGCGGCCCGGGCGGCGATCTTCCCCGCCCGTTCGGAAAGGTCGGCTCGCAGCCGCTCGATGGCGCGGGGCGTGAAACCGCGCGCCACAATCTTACGTAATCGGGTGTGTTCCGGGTCGTCCATCATGATCATCGATGTCCGTCCGGCCTCAATCTGGCCCTGCGCCAAGTCATCCCGGTAGCGCGGCACGATCGACTTCTCGGCCGACGAGAACACGTCGCTGCGCAACGAAACGTCACGAACGTCGCGGTGCTTGCTCACCACCCAGTAGCCGCCGTCGCCGAAACCGCCTGTGTCGGGCGGCTGCTCATTCCACCAGACCGGGGCTGTCGCGCGCAGTTCGGCGAACTCGGCCACCGGCAGCCGGTGCGCGTAGATGTCGGGGTCGGTGAAGTCGAAGCCCGGCGGCAGGTTGGGAGCGGCCATCCGACATCCTCCTCGGCGAGGTGTGATCGAGATGATCGTAGCCAGGCGCCGGCCGGGGAACGCAAGAGTTATGCCGCCTTTGGACCAATCGGACCGAGTACTGCATCCGCATCGAGGTGGGTTGCCGCGGCGATGATCACCCGGTCTATCTGGCGTAGCGGATGTAGCACCGAAAGCTGTAGATCCGATATGGGTCGGCTGTCATGGCGGCGGGCCAGTTCCTCGGCCGCGTCCAGCGCATCTGCCGCCGAGACGATGGCCGCCGGCTGTGTACCGTCGAGGGTCTCGACCAGCGCGGCGATGTTCCGCTGGACCTGCGCGGCGGCGTCGGACACCGCTGCCGCGAGTTCACCGGAGGAGTCAGGGCTTTCGTACCGCTCGCTGCGGCGGGCCAGGACGCGGGCATACCGGTCGCAGGCAGCGAACAACCTGAGTTCGCGCTGCATGTTGCGGCGACCGGCCAGGCCGGTAACCCCGGCGACCAGCGGTTTGGCAGTGGCCCGGTACTGCTGCAACTTGCGATCGAGTTGTCGCGCCTGTTCGGTCGGGCTCACTGCGGCGTCGTCGTCGAACATCGTCGCGACCGAGGTTTCGATCAGGGTGCACAGCGCCGTCAAGAACTCGCGGGTGTCGTTGCGGATAGTGGTGCCGATATTGGTGGGTAGCACCAGAATTGCGACGGCGACACCGATCACCGCACCGACCGCTGTCTCCTCGATCCGCACCACCAGAACATCGACACTGAACTGGCCCATCAGTCCGTACAACAGGGCCAGCATCGTAGTGATCCAGAACGCCATCAGGCTCTGGGTGACCTGCATGAAATAGAAGGTGCAGAACAGGCACGCAAAGACCATCGCCACCGAGCCGACCGTGTTTCCGGCGAACAGGGTGGCGACCAGCATGCCGCACGGGACGCCCAGCGCCGTACCCAACAGTCGCTGCCAGCCCTTGGTGAGGGTGTCACCCCAGGTGTTGGTGCCGGCGAAGACCACGAACGCCGCGATCACCGCCCAATACCAGCGATCCGGCGATACCCGGTCGCCGACGACGATGGCCAGCGCGGCCGCCACGCTCGCCTGGATCGCCTGCCGGGTCGTCGGCAGCAGGCCGGCGGGCGACTGCTCGGCATCGGTGTCGCCGTCGGGTTCCGCGGCATCGTCCTCCGGCATCGATGGTTCGAAGTCGCCGCCGACGACGCTGTCGATCAGTGTCCGCACCTCCGAAGTGGCGGTGGCAGCGCCGATTATCGCCATGGCCAGTCGCCGCACGGCGATGTCACCGGCGGGCTGAGCGTCCAGGACGTGCTGTGCGCGGTCGGCGGCGCGGCGGAGTCCGTCCGGACTGGGGTTCCTGATCGCCCGGCTGAGTTCGGTGAGCGCGCCGATCAGTTCGTCGCGTTGCGCAGCGGGGAACGGGGATCCCTGTTGGGCCGACAGGGCCGCGCGCTGGGCGGCGATCGCCGCCCATTCGACCGCCAGTTCGGCGTCGAACAGCCACGGCGCCAACCGTTCCCCGAGGGACGGGGCGGCCGGGTTCGACTTGTCTTCGATGCGATCCTGCACCATCAGCGCGGTGTCGTTGAGTCGCGCGATACGGGCGCGCATGCGGCGCCGACGCCGCTCATCGAGACGGTCCGCCCGCAGCAACTCGGCGGCAGTGTCGACCACGAGCGCCATCCGCGCCCGCAACGAGCGAATAGTGGCCCGCAGCACGCGTTCTGGGCGATCCGGCAGTACATAGGTCGTCATCAAGAAAGTGCTCAGCGTGCCCACCGCAACCGCGCAGAGCATGTACGGCAACTCGTGCAGACCGGCCCGCAGATACAGCGCGAAGAAATAGGCCATGAACGCCACCATGCCCAAAGCCTGCCCGCGTGCACCGAATCGGCGGATATAGACCGCGACGAAGACCACGACGACGAACACGGCGTCGGTCACCAGTGGGTGGGGTGACAGCAGGGCGGCAGCGGTGATCGACAGGCCGGCCGGTATCGGCAACAGCGCCATGGTGATCCGTTGCGTACGCGGGTCGGGTTCGTTGACCGACCGCGACGCGACCATCGTGATGACTGCACCGAACAGTGCGACCGTCAACGGTTGCCGCGTCGCCGTGGTGAGCACGTACATCACCACCAGCGAACACGCCAGCGCGATCGTGGCGCGAATGGCCAACCGCAGCCGCAGCAGCCCGGGATCGGTGCCGGCCGTCCAGGTGCGGGCGCGCTGGAGAAACGCGGGGATCACGTCGACCGACTGCAAAGGAAAACGGTTACGCGTCCGGGGTGAACTTGATCGCTACCAACTTCAACCGGTCGATCGCCTCGGCGAAGTCCTCCCGGGCCGGTATGCGCTCATCGCGGAATTTCAGGCCCATCATCCGCTGGGCTCGTTTGACTCCGTAGGACTGGGCGCAACGCAGATACAGGTCATACGTCGTCGCGGGGTCTTCGACGACTTCGCCGCGCATCGTCCGCGTCCTGCCGTCGTAGACCACTTGCGCGGGTCCGCCGCCTTTGAAGTTGTACTTCCAGTTCGCATTGGCCAGCGCATAGAGCTCGTTGTCGATGACGTGGGCGCTCACCGGAACAGAGAACTGTTTGCCCGACTTGCGGCCGGTGAACTTCAGCACCATCAGCTGTCTGCCTATCGGTCCCGCGAACGGTGTGCCCAACAGGAAACGCAGGACCGGGTTGATGGCTTTGAGTAATGCCGACGGTGGATGGCCGACGTCGACCGCGTACGACTGATCTGTCATGTCACCAACCGTAAGTCCAATCGGGGTCGGGCACCGAAATACCCCGACCGACGGAAACGCCGCGGAGCGGGCTGGCTCCGCGGCGTACCGTCAGTTGCCTGGTCAGCTCGTCGTGATCGTCGTCTGCTCATCGATGACGTTGGTGGCCGCCATCAACGGGGCTTGCTCGGAGTCCAGCGCGTCGGCATCGAGTTGCAGCACGAACACCCCGTTGGGTCCGGTGATCACCACGGTCTTCTGCGCGACCGTCCGCTTCTTGTCGTTCTTGACGTACGTGCCGCCGAACTGCCAGGCCTTGAAGGTCTCGCCCGGCGCGACGCCCAGTGTGCCCTCGCGCCCGTTGGCGCTGCCACCCTCGAATTGCGGCAGGTTCTTCAGCTCACCCGGGGCGTATTCGAGGATCTTGGCCGGGTCGACGTCACCGTCGAGCCTGGAGACGATCGCCACGATGGTGGGCGCATCGTTGGGGTCCGCGGGCGCGTCGAAGACGATCCCGCCGTACGGTGCGTTGGGGCCCTCCGGCAGCGTGTGCCAGCCGTTGGGGACCGGCAGGTTGATGGTCGGGGATCCCGGGTCGCCGTGGTGAACGGGGGTCTCCTTGATGTTCTTTTCCCGGATGTAGTCGGCGATGGTCTTATTCGCCTGCGAACCGGCCGTGGGGCTGGTGGTCGGGGCTGACACGGTGGTGGTGGAGGTCGACGTGCTTGTCGACGTCGACGTCTTGACTTCCGTTTTCGTTTCAGAGTGGCAGCCGACCAGCGTCAGGCTCAGGGCCACTGTTGCCACGACCGCGGTGAGATCCTTCATCTACGTGTTCTCCCAGAGTTGGGCCCCGGTGTCTGTGCCCGGTGACGTTGCCTGAGATTATCTGTATGGCCGCGACTCGCAGCACCCGGCGTCAGACCATTTCATTCTTGGTGAGCCAGCGCATTACCGGCCACCCCACGAAAACCGGCAACCAACAGGTCAGCACCCGGTACAGCAACACCGACGGCACCCCGATAGCGGCAGGCACGCCGAAGGCGGCCAAGCCTCCGATCAGCGCCGCCTCGACGGCGCCGACGCCGCCCGGGGTGGGAGCTGCTGACGCCAGGGTGCCCCCGACCATCGTCACCACCGTGACGGTGACGAACGTGGTGCCGCCGCCGAACGCCTCGACGCTCGCCCACAGCGCCAGCGCAGCGCCGAGAGTTGTTCCGGCACTGCCTAAGACGATCAGCGACAGCCGCTTCGGCTCCTTGGCCAGCTCGACGAGGTCACCGGTCACTTCCGTGAGTTTCGGACGCAGTTCGGTGGACAACCACCGCCGCAAGTTGGGCACCAGCAGGAAGGTGCCGAGGATACCCAGCGCGACCCCGGCGATCAGGTAGAGCACCGTGGCGGTCGGAACGAAATGCGAGAGGTCGGTCGATGTTCCGGCAACGGCGCTGAACAAGATCAGCAGCGCGACGTGGACGATGACCTGCACCGACTGCTGCAGCGCCACCGCCGCGGTGGCCCGCAATGCAGTCAGGCCGCCCTTCTGCAGGAATCGGGTGCTCAGCGCCAGGCCACCGACACCGGCCGGGGTGGTGGTAGCCGCGAAAGTGTTGGCCACCTGCATGATTGACAAATTCCGGAAGCTGACGGCACCGTCCGCGCAAGCCCACAACGCACCGGCCGCGCCCACGTAGGTCAACGCCGAGACCGCCAGGCCGAGCAGCGCCCACGACCAGTTCGCGTGTCTCAATTCCGAGAAGAACGTCGGCACCGTGCTGATGAAGGGATACGCCACATAGACCAGGGCGCCGATCAGCACCAGTTGAATGACCTGGCTACGGCTGAACCTGGTGATCGTCTCGTCTTTGATCTGATCGGCACCTGTTTGGCGCTGCACCTCCGCTCGGGCCTCGGCAATGACCGTCTTCGCGTTAGCCACGGAACGCCGGATACGTTTCGGCACAGCTGATTTCGTCAAGCGCCGGGACGCGGTGAGGATGGTCTCGTTACCGAACGTATCGATGGCGGCGGCCACCGCTGAGCGGGCGTCGTACAACGCCGTCGTCGTCACCAGCAGGTGGGCGATGTCGGACTGCAGTTGGGCATCGGTCGCGCCGTACTCGGCGGCGCCGAACCCCCCGAACAATGCCTTGCCGTCGGCGACCGTGATCTCATTGCAGCGCAGGTCCCCGTGCGAGATCTGATGGTCGTTGAGGATGCGCAAGGATTCCCAGATGCTGCCGACCGGTGTCCGGCCGGCGCATTCCGCGAGCGGCACCCCCCGAACGGGCTCGTGGGCATACATCGTCCAGCCGCGGTCCAGAGCGGCCAGCGCGATCGTCGCGGTGTTCGCCACGCCGATGTCACTGATGGCGATCGCCATCAGGGCGCGATGCTCGACAGCGCGTCGCAGCGAGGTCTGCAGTGGTGCGGTCTCCGACCCGCGCAGCCGCAATTTCCACCACAGTTGACGCAGGGCACCGCCACTGCGCTGATGCGGCCCGTACAGTTCGACCGCGGCACGTGCCGCAGGCTCGGTGGCTTCGGCCGACAACACCAGCGGCCCCGGACCGCCGGGTCGGACCACCAGCAGCCGGGACGCAAGAAATCCGCGTTTGGCCATCGCGCGGACGGCGCCGTCCAGCGGGACCTCCAGCGCGGGGGTCCCGACGACCAGGACCACGAACGCGCCGACGAACCAGCCGACCGACAGCCCGACCACTGCACGCGCGGGGATGATGGCGCTGATGACGAGGTGGATCGGCACGAAAGCCAGCAGCAGCGTCCACCACCAGCGCCGCCAACGGGCGGGCAGCCACGGCCCGGACACGGTCAGTACCGCCGCAAGCATTGCGATCCAGCGCGGGTCGTCGAGGAACTGCGACGGCAGCGTGCTCAGCTTGTCGGTGAGGTCGAAGTGCCAGTTCGGCGCGGCGATGCGGTTGCTGCTGATCGACAGCGGCAGTACGGCCAGCAGCGCGGCGGCCCCGTACGCGCCGAGCAACTTCCACTGCCGCGACACGATCAGCCCGATCAGGATGATGAACGGCAACGCCAGGATGGCGATGCCGTACGCGAGGTACACCAGATCGGATTGGGTCTGCGTCAGCACCCCGACGATCTCGGAGATGGATTTCTCCAGCGCTATCCAGCGGGGGCGGGTGATCAGCGAACTGGTGATCACCCCGACGAGCGCGAGGGTCGCCAACCCCAGCCGGATGATGTCGTTGGTGCGCCGGGTCAGTGGTTGCAGCAAGCTGCCGGACACCGTGATGTCGCGCCCGTCGACTCGCATGTGCACGGGTCGTCCTTCGAGGTCCTTGGGATCGGTTCCGGCTGCCGTGTTCTACGACAACTTAGCCTGCGCCGTGCGCCGCAGCCGTTCCGATCCCCCTTTTGTTCTAGGGTCGGCGGTGGTGTCCATCGACTGCGGGAAGTCTGGAGTGTGAGCGAGCATCCGCTGTTCAGCGGCCAATTCGCAGCGACGCGGTGGGCGCTGGCCGACGGTCGTGAGCTGCTCTTCTTCGCGATGCCCGGCCACGTCCCCGCGCCGGTTCCGGATCGCCGGCCGCTACCCGAGCGCGACCCGGCGCCCTCGGAGCTGCGGTATGACCGGACCACCGGGCAATGGGTGATCATCGCTGCGCATCGCCAGGATCGGACCTACCGGCCGCCGGCCACGCAGTGTCCGCTGTGTCCGGGGCCGACGGGAATGACCAGTGAGGTGCCCGCCCCCGGATACGACGTCGTCGTCTTCGAGAACCGGTTTCCCAGCCTGGCCGGTACCGGCATCATCAGCGACCCCGGCGACGACGCCTTCGTGTCCGCCGCACCCGCCGGGCGATGCGAAGTGATCTGCTTCTCGGCCGACCACACCGGCTCCTTCGCGGGTCTGGACATCGGGCACGCCCGCCTGGTGGTCGAGGCATGGCGGCACCGCACCGCCGACCTGCTGACCCGGCCCGGCGTTGCGCAGGTGTTCTGCTTCGAGAACCGCGGCGAGGAGATCGGTGTGACGCTGAGCCATCCGCACGGCCAGATCTACGCGTATCCGTATGTCACCCCGCGCACCGCCTTGATGCTGCAGCAGGCTCGTCGGCACCGGGCCCGCCACGGCTCCAACCTGTTTGCCGACCTGCTGGCCCGTGAGGTTGCCGACGGCGCCCGGGTCATCTCGCACGGGGAGTTGTTCACCGTTTTCGTGCCGTTCGCTGCGCGCTGGCCGGTGGAGGTACACATTTATCCGAATCGGTTGGTGCGCAACATCACTGAGCTGACCGGTGCGGAACTGGACGAGTTCGCGGTGACGTATCGTGACGTGTTGCGCAGGTTCGATCGGATGTATTCGTCACCGCTGCCCTACATGTCGGCGCTGCACCAGTACACCGATGCCCAGCGGGACGGCTATTTCCACGTCGAGCTCATGTCGATCCGGCGCAGCGCCGCCAAGTTGAAGTACCTGGCGTCCGCCGAGTCGGCGATGGATGCGTTCATCAGCGATGTCACCCCCGAAACGGTTGCCGCCCGCATGCGCGAGCTGGGTTCGTGAGCGTCCGTTACGCAGCGCCCGGGCGGGTCAACCTGATCGGCGAACACACCGACTACAACTTGGGTTTCGCGCTGCCGATAGCTTTGCCGCAGCGCACCGTCGCCACCTTCTCATCCGACCGCAGCGACGCAATCACCGTGCACAGTGATCGCGCCGACGAATCGGTGCGGATCAGGCTCGACACCGTGCCGGGTGAGGTGACTGGGTGGGCGGGCTATGTAGCCGGGGTGGTGTGGGCGCTGCGTCGGGCCGGCCACCGGGTACCGGGCGGAACGATGGCGATCAGCAGTGACGTCGAGATCGGATCTGGTCTGGCATCCTCTGCGGCGCTGGCGTGCGCGGCAGCGGGTGTCATCGACGCCGCCGCCGGTATCGGTCTGGAGCGGACCCTCCTGGCCAGGATGGCGCAGCGTGCCGAGAACGAATACGTCGGTGCGCCAACGGGTTTGCTCGACCAGTTGGCGGCGTTGTTCGGCAAGACGAAGAAAGCGTTGCTGATCGATTTCCAGACCACCACCGTCGAGTTGGTGCCTTTCGATCCGGACGCTGCCGATGTCGTTCTGCTGCTGCTGGATTCACGGGCCCGACACAGTCATGCCGGCGGGGAGTATGCGACACGACGAACCTCCTGTGAGCGGGCGGCTGCCGCTTTGGGCGTTGCCTCGTTGCGTGACGCGCAGCACCGCGGGCCGGCGGCACTGAGTGCGATCGCCGATCCGGTCGACGCCCGCCGCGCCCGGCATGTCCTGACCGAAAATCAACGGGTTCTGGATTTCGTTGCCGCGCTGCAAGATTCGGATATGGTTGCGGCCGGTCGAATCATGACCGCGTCACACGCCTCCATGCGCGACGATTTCGGCATCACCACCGGGCACATCGATCTGTTCGCCGACACCGCAGTGGCTGCCGGCGCGCTGGGTGCCAGGATGACCGGAGGCGGGTTCGGGGGAAGCGTGATCGCCCTGGTGCCGGCGGATCGAACGACTGCCGTCGCATCGGCGGTACGACGGGCGGCGTCTGATGCCGGTTACGAGGAGCCGACGATCTGTTCGACGAGTGCTGCCGACGGGGCGTCCGTGTGTCAATGAGTGAGCGCGCCGGACTGCGGGCCCGCTCGGGCCGCTATTGAGGGCGGACGTGCGCATGGTCTGTCTTGACCCATCGGTCCGGCCACGGAGTTCGTAAATGAGGATCCGGCGAACCTGTTCGTCTCCGCGCAGCGCCGCTGAGTGGATCATTGCGGATCCTCAGCGGCGCGGGTATGCCCGCGCCAGTGCCGGTACCCGCGGCGCGCCGCGAACGCACCGATGATGGCGGTCACACACCACACGCCTATCGCCGCGTAGGCCAGCGTCGAGGACCGGTCGCGGATCGAGGCACCGAGCGCGGTGTAGACGAAGGCGCGGGGCGCCGATCCGATAAATGAGCCGATCGCCATCTGCCACAACGGAACTCCGAATGCACCGAACGTGTAAGAGGCGAGGGCGTCGGAGATGCCCGGAACGAATCGCTGGCCGACAACCGCCCACAGTCCGCGCCGCTCGATCAGCGCGTCGATGCGGTCGGCCCGGCGGGCACCCAGCAACCCGCGGGCGCTGTCCCGGCCGGCCCGGCGCCCGATCCGGCTCGCGACGATCGCAGTGCCCACCGACGCGCCCAGCGTCACGAAGATGCCGACCACCGGACCGAACAGCAGCCCGCTGCCGGCGGCCAGCACCGATCCCGGCACGAACAAAGCACCCAGCATTGCCGACACCGGCACGTACACCAGCGGTGCCAACGGGCCCGTTGTCGCGACCGCCCGCCGCACCGAGTCGATATCGATCACGCGCGCGATGGCTGTCAAGTAGAACATCGCGAATAGGAAACCGAGCAGCAACACCAGTTTGACGATGTGGCGGCGACGCGAGTTGGGGACTACTTCGTCACTGTGGACCATGGTGTCTGCGTAGCCGCTAAGTGGCCCGTAGCCGAAGCGCCAACCCACTGGCCCGCACTGCGCGCCGCTCGATGGCGGCACGAACCGTGGCCTCGCCGCCGACTACCCGCACCTTCTTCTTGGCGCGCGTGACCGCGGTGTAGAACAGCTCCCGGGTGAGCAGCCGCGAATCCTCCTGCGGCATCAGCACAGTCACCTCGTCGGCCTGGCTACCCTGGCTCTTGTGAATGGTCATGGCATGCAGAGTCTCGACGTCCGACAGCCTGCTGCTTGCGAAGTCGAGCAAACCGCCGGCGCCGGCGATGACGGCCCGTAGCTGGCCCTCGCTGTTCAGCACCGTCACCCCGATGTCGCCGTTGTACACGCCGAGCCCATAGTCATTGGCGGTGACGAGCACCGGCCGGCCGGGATACCACGACGACCAGATCGACTCGCCCGTCGCCTCGGCCAGCCACCGTTCGACCTGACGGTTCCAGTGCGCGATCCCGAACGGCCCGCGCCGGTGCGCGCACAACAACCGATGTTCGTCAAGCGTGGCCAGCGCGGCTCGTGCATCGCCGAGCACGGCAGCCTGGCGCAACCGAACCGCGTGTGGCACCAGCACATTTCGCAGCCGCTCAGGAGCGTCGTCGGTGGCCAGCCACTCGATGTGATCCCCGCCCGCCCGGAGCACGTCGATGGCGAGGTCGGCGTCACCCGACCGGATCGCCGACGCCAGCTCGCCGATCGATTCACCGAACCGGTGCGAGGTCTGCAACGCCGCCAGGGCGTGGTCGCGCGGGCCGAGCCCGTCGACCAGGTCGGCCAGTACCGCACCGGCTTCCACCGAAGCCAGCTGATCCGGGTCACCCACCAGCAGCAGCCGCGCCTGCGGGCGCACCGACTCCAGCAGGCGCGCCATCATCGTCAGCGACACCATCGAGGTCTCGTCGACGACGATCACATCGTGGGGCAACCGGTTGCCGCGGTGATGCCGGAAACGCGACGATGTATCCGGACGGCTACCCAACAGGCGGTGCAAGGTGGTTGCCCGCAGGCCCGAGACGCGTTGCCGGTCAGCAGCATCCAACTTGTCGATCTCCAGTTGCACCGCCTCGTTGAGCCGGGCGGCCGCCTTGCCCGTCGGTGCCGACAGAGCGATGCGCAGCCGCGGCCTGCCGTCCCGCTCCGCCTGTTCGGCGAACAGCGCCAGCAACCGGGCCACCGTGGTCGTCTTTCCCGTCCCCGGTCCTCCGGTGAGGACCGTGAGGCGCTGCCCGAGGGCAATGCGTGCGGCCGCCCGCTGTTCTTCGTAGCCGGACGGGAACAACCGCTCAATGCCGGGCGGATGTTGCGAACTGCGAGCGGCCAGCAGGGCAGTGAAGTCCTGGGCGACCTGCTGTTCCTCGCGCCAGTATCTGTCCAGATACAACAGACGGTCGTCGTAAACCCGTAGCGCCGTCGGACTTTGGGTCAGCGGGCTGGCCAGCACGGCCGCGATCATGTCGACTGCACTGGGCCAAGGCAGGTCGGGGACGCCCACCTGGGCTTCGACCGACGTCAGGTCGACACACACCGAGCCACCGCGCAGCGCCCGGACCGCCAACGCGATCGCCAGCGCGACGGACGGATTGGTTTCCCCCGACATCGTCGTGAGCCGTTGCGCCACATGGACATCCGCGGATTCGATGACGCCGGCGTAGTTGAAGGAGCGCAGCAGGCCGGTCGCGCTGACAGCCTGCCGACGGTCGGTGGGGTCGAGAATTTCCGACGGATTCGTCATGCCATCTCCCGGCGCGCGTCGAGCAGATCGGACAACGCCGTCACCAGCGCGACCGGCGGCGCCCAGCTGAACACCCCAGCCGGATGGCCGTCCATCACCGGCGTGGCGGGGCCACACATCCCGCGCACAAACAGATACAGCACGCCACCGAGATGCCGCTGCGGATCGTATCGCGGTTGCCGCCAGCGCAGAAACCGGTGCAGCACAACGCTGTACAGCAATGCCTGCAGCGGGTAATCGGAATGCAGCATTGCCGCGGCCATGCGCGTCGGCGTGTAGTCCGCGGCGGTCAGCGGTCGGTCTGGATCGCCCAACCAATTGGTTTTATAGTCGACGATCAGGTAGCGATGCCCCCCGCCGGCGGGGATGCGCAGCACGGCATCGATCGAACCACTCAGATATCCGCGCAGTGACTGCCCGCCCAGCGCTTCACCGCTGAGCCTGTCGGCATAGGAGGCCAGCGGATCGTCGGCAGGAAGATGCGACCGCAGCAGCAGTCCGACATCGGAGAGCCGGATATCAGTCGCGGTGCCGCGACCATCGCCACCGGCCAGCGGGAACTCGAAGTCCAACTCTCGCAACCGATCCGGCAGACCAATCTGCCGCAGCGTCAAACCGTCGGCCAGCGGACCCAGCGCAGTGTCATGCATCGGGACCAGGGCCGCAGCCAATTCACCGGTGGGCACCTCCACCGGCCACCACACCGAGTGCGTCTGGATCTGTGCCTCGAGCTCACCGGCGAGGTCGACCGCCAACGGATCGGTGGTTTCCAAGACCGCGTGCACCAGCGTGCCGAACCTGGCACCGGTGGGCAGCGCACCCATGGGTGAGGGCACCTCCGATGCGGGTGCCGCAGCAACGAGGGGGATGTCACCGGCTTCGTCATCGAGCTCGGTGGTCTCCGGTTCACTGCTCACACCCGTGGCTGCCGTCTTCTCGGTGACCCGGATGAGCCCCGAGTAAGAGGTACGCCGCCACGCGGTGTCGATCGGGCGATGAAAGTGCCGGATCCCAAGATCCGACGGCGGCGCCGGTTCGGACATCGTTGGGACCGAGGCGATCACGGATTCCTCCACGACCGGCCCGCCCGCGGTCTCCCATTCCTGCAGGCGGGCCCAGGCATCCTCGTCGCTGATCTTCGCGGGCGTGCAACGGTCCGGAACCACCGTTTCTCCGGGCCGCCGCCCGCGCAACAGCCGCGACAGACCACCGTTGGGTTCGTCGAACGCCGGCGACCACCAGGCCACCACCTGCGATTGGGCTCGGGTCATCGCGACGTAGGTCAACCGGCTGTCGTCGTTGGCAGCTTCCTTGCTGCCCAGCTGTTCGACGACGGGAAAATCCGGGCTGTCCCTGCCACCGACATGCAGACAGCGCACACCCTGGTCGTGGAACAACACCAGGTCGCGTTCTCGGATATTGCGATTGAACGCGAACGGCAGATACACCACCGGGTACTGCAGACCCTTGCTCACCCACACCGTCATGATCTGGACGGCGGCGGCATCGCTGTCGATCCGGCGTTTGCGTTCGCTGGCACCACCCCGCTCGTCACGCTGGTCGCGCAGCCAGTCCCGCAGTGCGGGCAGCGAATAGCGCTCGCGGTGGGCAATCTCCTGCAACAGTTGGGTCACGTGCGCCAGGTCGGTCATGTGCCGCTCACCACCATGCCACGACAGCACGCGGTCGCTCATGCCGTTGCGCTGCGCGGCCTCGAAGATCGCGGCGACGCCGCGCTCCCGGGCGTGGTCCGTCCACTCCCGCAGGGTGTCGGCCACCCGGTCGGTCAGCGCATCACCACCGGCAGCGAGATCGGCTGCCGTGTGACCGAAGAACATCGTCGCAGCGGCAGCGCGGACCACGGCGGGCCGGTGCGGCTGATCGAACGCCTCCAACAGGGACAACCAGTCGTCGGCGGCCGCCGAGCTGAACACGTCCGAGTCACCGGTGTACACCGCCTGGATGCCTGCCTCGGTCAGTGCGCGGTGACAGGCGCGGGCGTCCTTGTGCGTCTCGACAATCACCGCGACGTCGCGGGCCGCGATCGGCCGACCGTCATAGGTCGCCCCGCTCGCCAACAGCGCGCCGATGTCAGCGGCCAAATCGCGGCCGATGTGTTCCCGCAGGACGTCGATCGGCAGGTTCTGAACACCGCTGCGGCCCAGCGTGTTCCGTTGTACGACCCGAAGCCGGAACGGATCGTTCCTGGGGGCCCCGGCCAGACGGTGGCCCTGGTGATACGCCTGCACCTCGTGGACCACGATGGCGGGGTCACCGAGTTCGGCACCACCCAACACGGCCTGCAGGCGATCGACGAGCGCCCGGTCGCTGCGCCAGTTGGTGGCCAGCGTCCGTCTGTCGCCCGCCGTCCGTGCCGCACGAAGATAGGTGACGATGTCACCGCCACGGAAGGCGTAGATCGCCTGTTTCGGGTCGCCGATCAGGATCAGCGTGGACCGCCCGCTGAATGCACGTTCGAGTACCTGCCACTGCACCGGATCGGTGTCCTGGAACTCGTCAACCATGACGATGGGCCAGCGTTGGTGCATGCGGGCGCGGGCCGGCGACTCCTCGGCGTCCAGCGCCTCGGCCAACCGGCTGAGCAGGTCGTCGTAGCCGAGTATGCCGCGCCGCCGTTTGCGCTTCTCCAATTCGGCCAGCACATCTTTCGCGAAATCCACCCGCGATGCGGCCGGAGTGCCCGGCTGCGGGTCGAGCGGGCGAAGCTGCGTGCACGGGTTGTTGACCACGTTGCGCGCAATGCGCAGTGCGTCGGAATAGGTCAGTGCGGGAGCATTGCGCACCCGGCCGAAATGCGCCAGGTAGAGATCGTCGACTATCTCGGTGACCAGTTCGTCGAGGTCTTCGACCAGCGTGACACCCGCATCGGTATCGCCGGCTACCCCGAGCGATTTCAGTACCAGCTGGCAGAACTGATGGATGGTGGCGATGGTCGCTGCATCGAAGCCGGCCAGCGCGTCGCGCAGCCGTTGCTGGCGCTCGCGGCGCTCCTCCTCGCTGCCCTGCACCAGGTGTTGCACCAGTTCGTTGTCGCCGGCCGCCGGATCGTCGAAGGCGCGCAGCGCATCAACGATCTGGCAGCGAACGCGCTCGCGAAGTTCCAGGCTGGCCGCCCGGCCGAACGTGACAAGCAACATCTCATCGAGGGTGGCCCGGCCCTCGGCCAGATAGCGGGTGACCAAGCCGGCCAGCGCGAACGTCTTGCCGGTGCCGGCGCTGGCTTCCAGCACGGTGGTGGATCGCTCAGCGGGCAGCGGGCCCAAGAGATCGAATGCCTGCATCACCCCGGCGGCCTTTCCGCGCGCAGCATGGGCAGCCACACGCGAGCGGCGAAGGCGCCCAGGCGGTTGTCCTCGGCACCGCATTCCTCACCGGGCCGCAGCGGTTGCATCAGCCGGGTCAGCGGCGCGTTCCTGCCCCAGGCTTGCACCTGAGCCGGCTCATCCACCTCGTACTTCCACCGGTACCGGGCCGCTGTCACCGGGTCTTCGCGACTGAGACGGGCCGCCGCCCACGCGTAGGAAGTCTTGACCGGCAACGGAATAGGCTCCCGGCGCCCGGCATCGTAGATCGCGACCAGCTCCCGTAGCACCTCGACGGGCGCCACCTCCTGCGGGCGCCCCAAGCCCTCCTCCCGCGGGGTCGTCCCGCGCTTCGGCCGGCCGATGCACACCGCCGACCAGTCCCGGTCCGGTGCGTGAGCGAGCAGGGCCAACAACAGGATCCACGACTCGATCAGGTGCTTGCCACCGATTTTGGAATACCTCACCGGCACCAGCCGATCGCCGAACACCTGCGGCACCGTGCCGGTCAGGCGCCGGGAGCCGAGGTCGACGTCGATGTCGTAGGCCCTCGCGTCGCCGCGACGATAGCCGCGTGCTGCATCGGCCAGCAATGCCGCCTGGCCGCGGATCTCGGTCACCTTGCGCCAGCCGAGCTGCCCGGGCGGCAGGGTGCCGCGACGCCACTCCGCATTGCGCGCCTCGTCCGGTTCCATGCCGCCCAGGATGTCGTTCAGCATCCGGTCGCCGACCGTCCATGCCTCGAGATCGTCGATATCGACCGGCATCGCGTCCTGGACGCCGTCGACGTCCCACGGCAGCGTGTACACGAGCGCGCGGAAAAATCCTTTGACCGGATCTTTGAAGAAGTCGACCAGATCGGCCAGGACGACGTCAGCGGGTGGGGGTTGGGGCAGCGGTCCGTCGATGAACTTCGGTTGCGGGCCCCGTATTCCGGCGGCCGACCGGGCCGCCCGCAGCACGGTCGGATCGAAGCTGAACGGCACCCCGGCCACCAGTCGGCCCGGTTGCACATTGCGGACATCGAAGGGCTGCAGAGGATGTTCGACCACTATCCGAGAGCGGACCTGCGCGCTGGTCGTCATATCCAGGGTGTCGAGCAGTTCTGCCAGCGGCACCGCGGGCGGTCGGCGTTGACCCGAGTGTTCGTTGGCGCCGGTGTAGGTGATGACCAGATGGCTGGTCGCCGCGCCGATGGCATCGAGCAGCAGTTGACGGTCCTCGGAACGGATGTCGCGTTCGCCGGTCAACGGGCGGCGAGCCAGGACGTCGTCGCCGTCTACGACACCGAGTCGGGGGAACACGCCGTCATCCAGACCGACCAGGCAGATCACCCGGTGGGGGACCGAACGCATCGGCACCATGGTGCACACGGTCAGGGTGCCGGTCCGGAAGTTGGCGCGGGTGGGACGCCCGGCCAGGTGACGCTGCAGCAGTGCGCGGATGTCGGTGAGTTGCAGCGAGGTCTCCGACCGGTCGCCCGCGGTGCGAAGCACGTCGGCGAATTCGCTCTGCATCTGGTTGGTCTGCCAGGCGTCAGCATCCTCGGTGCGGGTCAGCAACGCTATGCCGCCGGACAGGGCGGCCAACCACTCCCGCAGTGGCCGGGTGCCGGTCAGCGAGTCGACCACGCGCTGCAACCGATCGATGAACTCGGCGAACTTGCCGACCAGTTCGGTGCGGTTGCTGCCGACATCGTCCAGCGGCAGCGTCGAATCGATCCAGGCGCGCGAAGCCTCGGACATCGCGACACCAGCCAGGATCCGGTCGACGCCGAACCGCCAAGTGTTGTGCACGAAGTCGACGCCGAACGGTCGGCGATGCTCCTGATCGAAACCCCACCGGATGTTGGACTGCCGCACCCAGCCGGTGATGTCCTCCAGATCGTCGTCGCCGAACCCGAACCGGGCGCGCACCGGAGCGGCCTGGGCGAGATTGAGGACCTCGCTGGCGGTGGCCCGGCCCCCGGCCAACGACAGCAATTCCGATGCGACGCCGAGCAGCGGATTCGTCTGCAGCAGAGAGCGGTCGGCGAGACGCACCCGCAGGCGGTGCGCGGGATGCAGATTGTCGACCACGTCACCGAGGCCGAAATCGGCCACGATCAACGGCGCGTAGGTCTCGATGTCAGGACACATCACCAGGATGTCGCGCGGCTCCAGCGTCGGGTCCTCAGCGAGCAGCCCGAGCAGCACCTCGCGCAACACGTCGATCTGGCGGGCCGGGCCGTGGCAGCTGTGCACCTGAACCGAGCGGTCGTCGTCGGCCAGCGTGCGACCTGCCGGCCGGACAGCATTGGCGGCCAGATCGGCCTGTAGCCAACCGAGCAGCGTGGCCGGCCGGTCGGGACCGCTCAGCGCCTCGTCGGTGGCGGGGTGGTCAGGCAGCCCGCGTTGCAGCTCGCGCTGATCCCGACCCAAGGTCGCCAGCAACGGGTGGCCGACCGTGCGGTGGCTGGTGTCCGCGCGCCGCGGTATCGCACCGTGCCGGCCGGCGAGGGACCGCCACAGCTCATCGCTGGGGTGTGGCAGCCACAGGTGCAGCTCGTGATGGGTGGCGACCGCCTCCAACAGTTCGATGTCGGTGCACGCCAGCCGGGTGTGCCCGAACAGAGACAACCGGGCTGGTAGACCGGCGGGACCGCCGTGCAGGCGAGCAAGCGTTGTGGCGTGCCGGACGTGCGGCGGATCGGCGGGAATGATCGCCACCAGGGCCCGCCACAGTTCGGGCTGCCAGGACAGATCATTCTCGAGGTCACCCACATCGCCGTCCAGCCAGTCGACGAGCAGACCGGGACGTTGCCGGGCGTAGGACGCGAAAAGCCCGGCCAGCCGGCGGGCGACCGCGTACCGGCGCCCCCGGCGCAACTCGGCCTCGTCGCCAACGTCGAAGTGACCCAGATGCTTTGCCAGAGTGCGACACCACGGCTGGTCCAGCGAGCAGTCGATCACCTGCAGGAGCGGCCAGGTCATGGCCTCCGGCGACCACGGGTCGTCGTCGGTGGTGCCGGTGAGTTCAGCGATCAGTGAAGCCGGGCTGCGGAAAGCGACCCCGGCGCACACGCCGTCGCCGCGATCCGGCCCCGCGCCCAACCGGTGGGACAGACGCTGACTCAACCAGCGTTCGACGCCGCGGGCCGGTACCAACACCAGGTCCTGGGCGAACGGGTCCGGCGGCGGCACAGTCAGCAGGGTGCCGAGACCGTCAGCAAGCAGATCGGTCCGTTCAGCCCGGTGAAGATGAAGCGCCATCGCGGGCCACCATAGACCGCCGCTGCGACACTGCCTGGTCGCGACCCGCTGCGCGCGGCTTCGCCGCGCTTGCGATCGCTGGGGGCGGCTCGCGTGGCAGCATGAGGTCATGGAGACCTGGGACGCCATCTGCGCGCGGCGAAATGTTCGTCAGTACACGAACGAGTCGTTGTCCGACACCGACCTGGACCGCATCGCCGAGGCCGGGTGGCGGGCGCCGTCGGCTAAGAACCGGCAGCCGTGGGACTTCGTCATCGTCACCGAACGCGCTGTGCTGCAAGAACTTTCGACCGTGTGGATGGGTGCCGGTCACATCGCATCGGCCGCGGCCGCCATCGTGCTCGTGGTGCCGGTTCCGCCGGACGAGCGCAGAAAAGTCATCGACCAGTACGACGTGGGCCAGGCGACCATGGCGATGATGCTCGCGGCTACCGACCTGGGTATCGGCACCGGGCATTCATCGGTGGGGGACCAGGACAAAGCGCGGGCGATCCTGGGCGTTCCGGACGATCACCTCGTGGCGTTCATGCTCGGCATCGGATACCCCGCCGACCGGCCGCTGCGGCCCATCCGCAAACCGGACCGACGGCCGTTCGACGAGGTTGTCCATCGTGGCCGCTGGTGAGGCGACGGACCCGCAGCCGCGGACTCGGTCGCGCAGCACGACCGTCTGGAACGTCATCGGTTATCTGCTCTACGCCGCGATGGTGGCCGCCGGCCTGGTAGCCGTCTGGATCTCACTGTTCTTCGCTATGGCCACCGACGGCTGCCACGATTCTGCCTGCGACGCCAGCTACCACGTGTACCCGGCGATGCTGACCATGTGGATCGGAGTTCCCGTCGCACTACTGCTCACGCTGGTGGTCATGCTGGTGCAGTCGATCCGGGGCAAGATCGTGGTGGTCTGGCCGCTGCTCGGATTGCTGGCGCTGGGCGGCGTTTACCTGATGTCGCTGAAAATTTTGCACTGACCGGTCCCACGACCGGACATCGATACGGGCATGCTGGGGCCATGGACCGAAACGAGATCACCGAGCAGATCGTGATTGCCCGCCTGGCCAAAGGGGTGAGCTGGCAGCAGCTGGCCGACGCCATCGACAGACCGCTGCTGTGGACCACGTCGGCGCTGCTCGGTCAGCACCCCGTCCCGGCCGAACTGGGCAAAATCCTGGTCGAGTTGCTGGGACTGGACGCGTCGGCCATACCGGTGCTGGCGGCACCCCCGATGCGCGGCGGACTGCCCACCGCCGTGCCGACCGATCCCACCATCTACCGCTTCTACGAAGCGCTTCAGGTCTACGGCGGCGCGCTGAAAGAGATCATTCACGAGCAGTTCGGCGACGGCATCATGAGCGCGATCAACTTCAGTGTCGACCTGCAGAAGAAGCCGCACCCGTCAGGTGACCGGGTGGTGGTGACGTTCGATGGGAAATTCCTTCCCTACCAATGGACTTCGGCCCACGACTGACATGGCCAACGAGAAGGTGGCCGAGCAGCGGCCCAAGGCGGCGCGTCGCAAGCCCGTCGACCTGGTGTTGTCCGGTGGCGGCGTCAAAGGCGTCGGACTGGTCGGGGCCGTGGTCGCCCTGATGGACGCCGGATACGCGGTCAAACGGGTCTCCGGCGTCTCCGCCGGTTCGCTGGTCGGATCGATCCTGGCCGCTTCGTCCGTCGGCGACACACTGACCACCGACCAGCTCAAGGAGATCGCACTCACTCTGCCGTATCAGAAATTCCGCGACAGCGGGCCGGTCGGGCATCTGCCGGTGGTCGGTCAGGCCTGGGGATTGCTACGCGAAAGTGGTTTGTATCGCGGCGATTTCGCGCATCAGTGGATCCGCAGCGAGCTGAAGAACCTGGGTGTGACGACGTTCGGCGACCTCGCCTTGACCGACCGGCAGATCAGTGCCGAGCGCCGCTACCGACTGGTCGTGACCGTCACCGACATCACCACCGGGCAGTTGGTGCGGCTGCCCTGGGACTACGAACGGCTGTACGGACTGGATCCCGACGAGCAACTGGTCGCCGACGCGGTGCGTGCGTCGATGTCGATTCCGTTCTACTTCCGCCCGGTCACGCTGACGAGCGCTGCCGGAGTCACCTCGACCCTGGTGGACGGCGGTGTGCTGTCGAACTTTCCGATCGACTCTTTCGACCGGCTCGACTGCAAGGCCCCGCGCTGGCCCACCTTCGGCGTCACGGTGGTGCCCAATCTGCCCGAAGGCAACGACCAGATGATTCCGGGCGTGAGCGCGTTGCGTCTACTGGGACCACCGTCGGTGTTGCTCGAGCAGTTGATCACCACCATGTTCGTCGGTCATGACCAGACCTATCTGAACCAGCCCTGGGTCAGCGCCCGCGCGATCCGCGTCGACTCGACCGCGGTCAACTTCCTGGACTTAGGCATCTCACGCCAGGACGCTGAAGCGTTGTACGACAAGGGATATCAGGCGTCCGAGACGTTCCTGTCCACGTGGAACTGGGTGGAATACCTCGAAAAATTCCGGCAGTACCAGTAACGGGCGACCTACAGGCCGAATTCCTTCTCGATCCCGTCGATGCCGGCCCGGATCGCCTTGAGCGCGTCGGCCCGCGCGCGCAACTTGGTCGCGGCGTGCGCCGACTGGTGCAAGTGGGCGAACTCGTGCGCGGCTTCCTCGGCACGCGCGACCACCATGTCCGGCAACGCGATCTCGTCGATGAACCCGGCGGCCAGGGCCGTCTCCCCGAAGAACGTCTTGGCCAGGCCGGTGGCCTGCTGGTAAGCCGACCGGGTCAACCGAAGCTGCAGGACCTCCAGGGCCGCCCAGGGGATCACCATGCCGATAGCGACCTCATTGGCCTGAATGTTGTACGCGTGCGCGGCGATGCGGTGGTCACCGGAGCACAGCAGAAATGCGCCCATCGCGATCGCCGGACCGGTGCACGCCATCACCACCGGCTTGGGATAGGACAACAGCCGATACGACAATTCGAAGCCGCCGCGCAGCATGTCGATCGCTGGCTGCGCCTCGCCGGAGGTCAGCACCTTCAGGTCGAAACCGCCGCTGAACACCCGCTCGTTGCCGGTGATCACCAGGGCTTTGACGTTGTCGCTGTCGGCCTGGTCGATCGCGTCGTTGAGCGCCTGCTGCATGGTGGGACCCAGCGCGTTGACCTTGCCGTCGTCCATCCGGATGACCCCGATGCTCTCATCATGGGTGTAGACGACCGGACCGCTCATGGGTGACTCCTTCGCTGGGGCAACGGAGTCGATTGTTACACGCGTTGACTGCGGTGCTTGCCCAGCTCGTTCTCTGCGTCACCCCAGCGCAGGCTGACGTCTGTCGGCTCATCGAGCTGCCGGGTCCGCCACCTGTCCTGGGTCTCCTGCACGGCGCGGTTGATCCGATCGATCTCCCCGCGGAACACCTCGGGCCGCGTTTCCTTGCTCGCGTAGTGGAAGTACGTCAGCAAGGTGCGCAGCAGCTCGAGCTTCTGCTTCTCCCGCTTCGCCAAGTCGTGTGTGGTCATCAATTCGATGCGCTGCACCGGCGGCAGGGCGTCCCAGTCCAGCACCACCCTGGTCTGCAGCGCGCGACGCGGGCGCTGCCAGAACTTCCAGCCACGTGGCTGCTCCGGCCGGTCGTAGTAGACCACCGTTCCTTCGAAGCGGGATTCGACACCATGGCCGATCTCGGCGCGGTCGAGCGCTGAATCCCACACCATCCGCCACTCCTGGCCGGGAGCCAGGGTAGGCAGTTCGCGCGGCAGTTGGAGCTCCACCACGTCGGCGTAGCCGTCGGAGGCATTCTCGTATTCCGCGACGGTGGGCGGGTTGGGGAAGTTGAACCGGATGTCGTACGCGGCGGTGCGCCCGAAGTTGCGCACCACCAACTCGATGACATGCCAGTCCGCGACATGCGGCTCCATCAGCATGGCGACATAGGGCCGGGTCTTTTCGGCGGCCAGCGCGCGATTGCGCTGCAGTTGCCGGTGGGTGAAGATCAGCGCGACGACGCCGAGCGCCAGGGCCGCCCAGGCAGCCCACGCCAACCAGGTACTGGACTCCACGTTCTCGAACCCGTGCCAGCTTCCTTGGACCCAACCCATGGAACCCGCCCTTCGCTCACCGGATGTAGCTGTGATGATCGTAGAGGGGCTTGCTGTGTATTGCTGCCAGACGTATCGACCGAGCGCAGAAGATTGTCCGTGTTCGCCGCCCGGCGCTCAGCCGCCCATCAACATGCGCCATTGATCCAGGTTGGCGGGCCGGTACACGTAGTTGGTGCGCTTGACCGTCGACAGCGATGCGCTGGGGTCGGCCGCGTACCAGTGCCCGGGAAACACCGTCGGGTCACCGGGCAGGCCGGCGAGTTGCTGCAGGCTGCGATACATCTCGTCGGAATCGCCGCCGGGGAAGTCGGTGCGACCGCACCCGTCCAGGAACAACGTGTCGCCGGCGACCAGCCGTCCGTCGAGCAGGAAGCACTGGCTGCCCGGGGTGTGTCCGGGCGTGTGCAACAGTTCGATGTCGATGTCGCCGACGCTGATCTTGTCGCGGTGCTCGTGCGTGGTCAGATCGCTCATCGGGATTCCGGTGATCCGCGAGACCCACACCGCCTCGTGGGTGTTGACGTGCACCGGCACGCTCACCCGCTCCAGTAACTCCGCCAGCCCTTTGAGTTCGAACCCCATCATGGAGCCGCCGACGTGGTCCGGGTGGTGATGCGTCACCAGGACACCGGACAGCTGCAGGCCGTCCGCTTCCAGCGCGTCGACCAGGTCGCCGGCGGCATACGCCGGGTCCACCACCACGCAGTCGCCCGTCTGGCGGTCGCCGATCAGGTAGGCGAAATTTCGCATCTGAGCCGCGATGGGGTCGCCGGCGGCAAAGTCGCGACCGGAGAGTAACTGGCGAAAATAAAGACGGTCCGAATCTGGCACGTCACCAGAGTATGGGGAGCGGGCAAGCGCGCTGAGTGCGGTGGCGGTCGCACCCGGCCGGGGGTCGCGGCCGGCGCTGTCGCAGCCCGGCGGTTTGGAGACGCTGTGGGCCAGGTTGTACCCTCTTTTAGGCCCTTGAGAGCGCACCGCACGACTGGTCGCTACGGGTGAACGGCCCCCTTAGCTCAGTCGGTAGAGCGTTTCCATGGTAAGGAAAAGGTCAACGGTTCGATTCCGTTAGGGGGCTCGGCGGACGCCGAGCAAGGCGGACGGCACGTACCAGAGGCGATGTAGCTCAGTCGGTTAGAGCGAACGACTCATAATCGTTAGGTCGCCGGTTCGAGTCCGGCCATCGCTACAAGACAACATTGGCACTTCGAGAGAGACCTGAGAGAACAAAGTCATGGCTTCCAGTACCGACGTCCGGCCCAAGATCACTTTGGCGTGCGAAGTGTGCAAGCACCGTAACTACATCACCAAGAAGAACCGCCGTAACGATCCGGACCGGTTGGAGCTGAAGAAGTTCTGCCCGAATTGCGGCAAGCATCAGGGGCACCGCGAGACGCGTTGACGCGTGCGGGGAATTTTCACACTGATCCGGAAGATTTAGGTAGGTTCAAGAGCCGTGCCCTTGAGCGCAGACATCGTCGGGATGCACTATCGCTACCCCGACCATTACGTGGTCGAGCGGGAGAAGATTCGCGAATACGCCAGCGCCGTCCAAAACGACGACCCGGTGTTTTTCGGTGAAGACGCGGCGGCCGAGTTGGGTTACTCCGGCCTGGCGGCTCCGCTGACGTTCATCTGTGTGTTTGGATACAAGGCGCAATCGGCATTCTTTGACCACGCCAACATCGCGATTTCGGACGAGAAGATCGTCCAGATCGACCAGATCCTGAAATTCCAGAAGCCGATTGTGGCGGGCGACACGCTGTACTGCGACGTGTACGTAGATTCGGTGCGTGAGTCGCACGGCACTCAGATCATCGTGACCAAGAACATCATCACCAACGACGCCGGCGAGACAGTGCAAGAGACCTACACAACCCTGGCCGGCCGCGCCGGTCAGGACGGAGAAGAGGGATTTTCTGATGGCTCTGCGTGAGTTCAGTTCGGTGCAGGTGGGTGACCAGCTCCCAGAGCGGATCTACCCGCTGACCCGCCAGGATCTGGTCAACTATGCCGGTGTCTCGGGTGACCTCAACCCGATTCACTGGGACGACGAGATCGCCAAGATGGTCGGGTTGGACACCGCGATCGCGCACGGCATGCTGACGATGGGCATCGGCGGCGGTTACGTCACGTCGTGGGTGGGAGATCCCGGCGCGGTTACCGAGTACAACGTGCGGTTCACCGCCATCGTCCCGGTTCCCAACGACGGCAAGGGCGCTGAGCTGGTGTTCAGCGGCCGGGTGAAGTCCGTCGACCCCGAGAGCAAGTCGGTGACCATCGCGCTGACGGCCACCACCGGTGGCAAGAAGATCTTCGGCCGGGCCATCGCCTCGGCGAAGCTGGCGTAGCGGATGGCCCTCAAGACCGACATTCGTGGGATGACGTTCCAGTACCCCGACTACTTCGAGGTGGGCCGCGAGCAGGTTCGGCAGTTCGCACGGTCGACGAAGTGCGACACCCGGGCCAATTTCGACGAGGACGCGGCCGCCGAGCTCGGCTACGACGCGATTCTGGCCCCGCTGACCTTCGTATCGATCCTGGCGAAACTGATCCAGGACGATTTCTTCCGCAACGTCGACGTGGGTTTTGAGACGATGCAGATCGTGCAGGTCGACCAGAGATTCGTCTACCACAAGCAGATCAAGGTCGGCGACAAGCTGTACGGCAGCCTGCGCGTCGAATCCGTCAACGAACGTTTCGGTGCCGACATCGTCGTCACGAAGAACTTCTGCCACAACCAGGACGGCGACCTGGTGCTGGAGGCGTTTACGACCCTGATGGGGCACGAGGGGGACAACTCCATCCAGCTCAAGTGGGACAAGGAAACCGGGCAGGTCGTCCGGACCGCGTAATTAGTATCTGGGACCTGCGTCGATGTACACTCGGACCTCGGGTTTTCCCATCACAAGCGCGCTGTCCGTCGGTTCGCAGTACCGCACGGGGAGCGCGCGAGTTGTGTAAGCCCGTAAAGGGGCGTAGCTCAACTGGCAGAGCAGCGGTCTCCAAAACCGCAGGTTGCAGGTTCAAGTCCTGTCGCCCCTGCTGAGGCCGGCCCGGCTGGAGCGAGGAGCCGGACCGCAGGTGTGCCGTGCCATGGTGGACACTGGAACAGTGACCCGTCGAACAGGTACGGCGCGCGGAATAGTTGACGAACGAAGGAGCACGCGGTGAGCGACGAAGGCGACGTTGCCGACGACGCCGCAGGCGACGGTGGTGCCGTGGTGACCAAGGCCGCGGCGCGGCCACAGCGGCCCACGGGCAAGCGGTCCCGGGTGCGCCCGGTGGAGGCCGACGACGACGACTCGACCAAAGTGGAGCTGTCCAAAGAGCCGGCCAAGAAAGACGTGGCCAAGAAAGACTCGTCGAAGACAGCCAAGGGCAAGTCGGCTCAGCAGACCAAGGCCAAGAAGCCGAAGACCGCCACATCGGTCAACCCGTTCGTGTTCGTCTACAACTACATCAAGCAGGTTGTGGCCGAGATGCGAAAGGTCATCTGGCCCAATCGCAAGCAGATGATCACCTACACCTCGGTGGTGTTGATCTTCCTGGCCTTCATGGTTGCGCTGGTAGGCGGTACCGACCTGGGTCTGAGCAAGCTCGTGCTGCTGGTGTTCGGCTGAGAAGTAATAGAGAGGACTCAATACCGTGACTACCTTCGACGGTGACACGTCCGCGGGTGAAGCGGTCGACGTGCAAGAGGCCCCGGAAGTTGTAGAGACTCCTGCGGAAGACGTCGATCCGGCTGCCGCGCTCAAGAAAGAGCTGCGCGCCAAGCCCGGCGACTGGTACGTGATCCACTCGTACGCGGGCTACGAGAACAAGGTGAAAGCCAATCTCGAGACCCGGGTGCAGAACCTCGATGTCGGCGACTACATCTTCCAGGTGGAAGTGCCCACCGAAGAGGTCACCGAGATCAAGAATGGCCAGCGCAAGCAGGTCAACCGCAAAGTGTTGCCCGGCTACATCCTGGTGCGCATGGATCTGACCGACGACTCGTGGGCAGCGGTGCGCAACACCCCGGGCGTGACCGGGTTCGTCGGCGCGACGTCGCGTCCGTCGGCGCTCGCGCTGGACGACGTGGTGAAGTTCCTGTTGCCGCCGGGGTCGGCCAAAAAGGCCGCCAAGGGCGCGGCGAGCACCGCCGCGGCGACAGAGACCGGTGGGCTGGAACGTCCCGTTGTCGAGGTCGACTACGAAGTCGGCGAATCGGTGACAGTGATGGACGGCCCGTTCGCCACGCTGCCGGCCACCATCAACGAGGTCAACGCCGAACAGCAGAAGCTCAAGGTGCTGGTCTCCATCTTCGGCCGGGAAACGCCGGTGGAACTGACCTTCAGCCAGGTCTCCAAGATCTAGCCCGCTGGGCAGACAATTCAGGAAGGAACGAAGACAACTCATGGCCCCGAAGAAGAAGAAAGTCGTCGGGCTGATCAAGCTGCAGATCACGGCGGGTCAGGCGAATCCCGCACCCCCGGTCGGCCCCGCGCTCGGTCAGCACGGCGTCAACATCATGGAGTTCTGCAAGGCGTACAACGCCGCGACCGAGAATCAACGCGGCAACGTGATCCCGGTGGAGATCACGGTCTACGAAGACCGCAGTTTCACCTTCGCGTTGAAGACGCCGCCCGCCGCCAAGCTGCTGCTCAAGGCCGCCGGCGTGCAGAAAGGCTCGGCCGAACCGCACAAGACCAAGGTCGCCAAGGTCACCTGGGACCAGGTGCGCGAGATCGCCGAGACCAAGAAGACCGACCTCAACGCCAACGACGTCGACGCCGCGGCCAAGATCATCGCCGGCACCGCCCGGTCGATGGGTATCACGGTCGAGTAGGTACACATCAGGACGCGTGGGAGGGCCAGCTTCGGCCCGATCAACCACGAACCCAACACAGATTGGATTGACAATGAGCAAGACCAGCAAGGCATACCGCGCGGCCGCTGAAAAGGTGGACCGCAACACTCTGTACACCCCGCTGCAGGCGGCCAAGCTCGCCAAGGAGACGTCCTCGACCAAGCAGGACGCGACCGTCGAGGTGGCGATCCGGCTCGGCGTCGACCCGCGGAAGGCCGACCAGATGGTCCGCGGCACGGTCAACCTGCCGCACGGCACCGGCAAGACGGCGCGCGTCGCGGTGTTCGCGGTCGGGGAGAAGGCCGACGCGGCGGTGGCGGCGGGAGCGGACATCGTCGGCAGCGACGACCTGATCGAGAAGATCCAGGGCGGCTTCCTGGACTTCGACGCGGCGATCGCGACGCCCGACCAGATGGCGAAGGTCGGCCGCATCGCCCGGGTCCTCGGACCCCGTGGGCTGATGCCGAACCCCAAGACCGGCACTGTGACCCCCGATGTCGCCAAGGCCGTCGCCGACATCAAGGGCGGCAAGATCAACTTCCGGGTGGACAAGCAGGCCAACCTGCACTTCGTCATCGGCAAGGCGTCGTTCGACGAGAAGAAGCTGGCGGAGAACTACGGGGCCGCGCTGGACGAGGTGCTGCGGCACAAGCCGTCGTCGTCCAAGGGGCGCTACCTGAAGAAGGTCACGTTGTCGACGACGACCGGACCCGGTATCCCGGTGGACCCGTCGATCACGCGCAACTTCGCCGCGGAGGCGTAGCTCCTCCTCGCGACTGTGCATCCTGCGACGCCGCACCGGCGTGTCTCGTCGCGAGATGCACAGTCGGCGCGGGGCCGACGGCCCTCTAGGCGACCGCGCCCGGCTTCAGGTAGGTCACCAGGCTGACGTCGAGCATCTCGTCGTCGAAGTAGTGCTCACAGCCCCGCAGATACTTCATGTACCGCTCGTAGACCTCCACCGAGGTCACCTCGATGGCCTTCTCGCGGTTGGACTCCAACGTGTCGCCCCAGATGTGCAGCGTCTTGATGTAGTGCGGCCGCAGCGAAACAGGCTCGGGGACAATGAAACCGGCCTTTTCGCCGTGCTCGACCATCATCCCGGTGGACGGCAGCCGGCCGCCTGGGAAGATCTCGGTGACGATGAACTTGATGAAGCGCACCGTGTCGAAGGTGATCCGCTTCCCGCGGGCAGCCATGTCGTACGGGTGGTAGCTGACGCTGCTCTGGACGACCAGCCGGCCATCCTCGGGCATGATGTCGAAGCAACGCTTGAAGAAATCGTCGTAGTTCTCGTGACCGAAGTGCTCGAAGGCTTCGATGGACACGATCCGGTCGACGGGCTCGTTGAAGTCCTCCCAACCCTGCAGGAGCACCCGCCGGGAACGGTCGGTATCGAGTGCCTCCAGCACCTGCTGGGAACGGGCGTGCTGATTCTTGGACAACGTCAGCCCGACGACGTTGACGTCGTACTTCTCGACGGCACGCTTCATCGTGGTGCCCCAGCCGCAGCCGATGTCCAGCAGCGTCATGCCGGGCTTCAGGTCCAGCTGGTCGAGGTTCAGATCGATCTTGGCGATCTGGGCTTCCTCGAGCGAGATGTCCGGCGGCTCGAAGTAGGCGCAACTGTAGGTGCGGGTCGGGTCCTGGAACAGGCCGAAGAAGTCGTCGGAGACGTCGTAGTGCGCCTGGATGTCCTGGAAGTTGCGTTCGCGCGTCTTCGTCGGGCTAAGCGGGTTCTCGGCCATTCTGGTCTTTCTTCTCCTGGATCATCGGTAGCCGCACATGCGGGGCCTCGGGCTGAAATGCCAACCGTGCGAGCCCGTCGTGGTACGAAGTCTACTTCGCCAGGGTGAAGTGGTTGCAGTCGATATAGCCAATGCGAAATGCCTTGGCGCAGCCGGTCAGATATCTCATGTACCGGTCGTAGACCTCTTCGGACTGGATCTCGATGGCCTCGTCCCGGCGGGCCTGCAGGGCCTCACCCCAGAAGTCCAGGGTCCGGGCGAAGTCCAGCTGCAGCGACTGGATCTGAGCGACGTTGAAGCCGACCTTGGTCGCGTGCTCCTCGACCTTCTCGATCGTCGGCAGCCGGCCGCCCGGGAAGATGTCGGTGGTGATGAACTTCATGAACTTCGCCCACTCCATCGTCAACGGCATGCCACGCGCGATGATGTCCCGGGGATGCAGTCCGGTGATCACGTGGAGCAGCATGACGCCGTCGGTGGGCAGGGCCTGGTAGACGAACTTGAAGAAGTCGTCGTAGCGGTGAAAACCAAAGTGTTCCACCGCCTCGATTGTGACGATCCGGTCCACTGACTCGTCGAAGTCGGCCCAGTCGCTGAGCAGGACCCGGTGTGTGCGATTGGTGTCGACCTGGTCGAGCAGCTGCTGGCAGTAGTTGTGCTGATTCTTGGAGAGCGTGAGACCGACGACGTTGACGTCGTATTTCTCCAGCGCTCGCTTGAGCACCGGACCCCAGCCGCAACCGACGTCCAGCAGCGTCATACCCGGCTCGAGGCCCAGCTTGTCCAGCGCCAGGTCGATCTTGGCGAGCTGGGCTTCCTGCAGGTCCATGTCCTCGCGCTCGAAGTACGCACAGCTGTAGGTGCGTGTCGGATCCACGAAGAGTGCGAAAAACTCGTCGGACAAGTCGTAATGCGCCTGAACGTCGTCAGAATTGGACCGCAGACTTCCGGCGCGGGTGTACGTATCCGCCATATGTCCTCCCGTAGGACATGCCCACCCCCCCACGAGGTGGCCATCCACCGGACCCTACACGGGCGGGGGCACATCCTATGTATCTGACGTCGCCGCGAGGGCCTTTTCATCGAAATCGGGGGCGGCCAGGCATCGCTCTGGCCGCCCGCGTCACTACTTTTCCAGCGTGAACTGGTTGACGTCGATATAGCCGACCCGGAACGAGTCGGCGCAACCGGTCAGGTATTTCATGTACCGGTCGTAGACCTCTTCGGACTGGATCTCGATCGCTTCGTCCCGGCGCGACTGCAGCGCCGCGGCCCACAGGTCCAGGGTCTTTGCGTAGTGCTGTTGCAGCGACTGGCGGCGGGTCAGCGTGAAACCCGCGCGCGAGGAGTGGTCTTCGACCTTCTCGATCGACGGCAACCGTCCGCCCGGGAAGATCTCGGTCATGATGAATTTGCTGAACCGGGCCATCTCGAACGTCAGCGGCATGCCACGCTCAATCATCTGCGGTCCGGTCAGTGCGGTGATCGAGTGCAGCAGCAGCACGCCGTCGTCGGGGAGCAGTTTGTGGGCCAGCGCGAAGAAGTCGTCGTAGCGGTCGTGGCCGAAATGCTCGAATGCACCGATCGACACAATGCGGTCGACGGGTTCGTCGAACTGTTCCCAGCCCGCCAGCAGCACCCGCTGCTCGCGGGTGGTGTCCATCGCGTCGAAGGACTGCTGCACGTGCGCCGCCTGGTTCTTGGACAGCGTCAGGCCCACGACATTGACGTCGTAGTTTTCGATCGCACGGCGCATGGTGGCGCCCCAGCCGCAACCGACGTCCAGCAGGGTCATTCCGGGCCGCAGGCCCAGCTTGCCCAGTGCCAGGTCGATCTTGGCGATCTGAGCCTGTTCCAGCGTCATGTCGTCGCGCTCGAAGTAGGCGCAGCTGTAGGTCTGGGTTGGATCGAGGAACAGCCGGAAAAAATCGTCGGACAAGTCGTAATGCGCCTGCACGTCATCGAAGTGCGGCTTCAGCTGTTGAGCCATGTTTTGGTGTGCCTTTCCGGACCACATCGGGTCCCCGGTTGCATGCGAAATTGAATGTGCAACCCCCGAACATGCGAAATGCATGCTATCCGATGCAGCGCTGCATCGCTAAATTGTGACGCGTCCGACCAGCGCGAACGGCGGCGCTATTTGACCAGGGTGTATTGAGCTACATTCGACAGGCCTTTGCGGAACAGGCCCGCGCAGCCGGTGAGATAACGCATGAAGCGGTCGTAGACCTCTTGCGACTGGATAGCGATCGCCTGCTCGCGATTGGCTTCCAAATTCGCGGCCCACATATCAAGCGTTCGCGCGTAATGCGGCTGCAGGTATTGAATCTCGTCGACCGCGAATCCACTGTTCTTGGCATTGTCGATGATGTCGACTTCGCCGCACATTCCGCCGCCGGGGAAGATTTCCGTCGCCAGGAAGCGGAAGAACCGCAGATCGCTCATGGTCACGGTGATGCCGTGATCACGCCAGTACGTCTGCTCGTGGGTGAAGATGCTGTGCAGCAGCATGCGGCCGTCGTCGGGCATGATCTCGTAAGAGCGATCGAAAAACGCCGGCCAGCGCTCCTTCTTGAACGCGTCGAAGGCTTCGAAGCTGACGATTCGATCGACTTTCTCGTGGAACTCTTCCCACCCCTGCAGGCGTGCCTCGGCGCGTCGCTCAGTCGGGATCGCGGCCAGCCTTTTCTGGCTCAGCGCGGCGTGGTGCCGGCTCAAGGTGATGCCGATGACGTTGACGTCGTACTTCTCGACCGCACGGACCACCGCACCGCCCCAACCGCAACCGACGTCCAGCAGCGTCATCCCGGGTTCGAGGTTGAGCTTGTCCAATGCCAAGTCCAACTTGGCGAGTTGCGCCTCCTCGAGCGTCATGTCGTCACGCTCGAAGTACGCGCACGTGTAGACCATGTTGGGGTCGAGGAAAAGCCGGAAGAAGTCGTCGGAGATGTCGTAGGTCGCTTGGGACTCTTCGTAATACGGCTTTAGTTCGGCCATGTCAGACAACCTCCTGTTCCAACGGTAACAACCTCGCACGCGACACAAGACACGGAGAAGGAATTCATCGAACTAACCCTTGACCGTGTCGGCGGCGGCGAAATTGCTCGTGAGTTCACCGATCACTCGATCCCACAACTGCTTCGGCAAATCATGTCCCATCCCGTCGACTAACACCAATCGGGCACCGTTGATCGCCCGCGTGATGGCCCGGCCGCCCGCCGGGCGCATCAACTTGTCGGCCCGGCCATGGATCACCACGGTCGGCGCAGTGATGCGCCGGTCATAGTGCAGCAGGCTGCCGCTGCCCAGGATGGCGCTGAACTGCTGAGCGAGACCCCAGGGGTGGTAATTGCGGTCGTAGCTTTCTGCGGCATCGGCGCGGGCTTCGTCGTCGGGCGTCGGATACTTGGGACTGCCGATGATCTTGCCGACTCGAACCGTGTTGTCGATGATGACCTCGCGCGGAGACTTCGGGTCCGGTCCTTTCAGCAGTGCCAACAGCTGCCGCGGCCCCGGCGGCGGCAGCGCCCGCTGGTTGTTGCTGGAGAAGATGATGCCCAACGTCTTGGTGCGCTGCGCGTACCGCGCCGCGAACACCTGAGCGATCATCCCGCCCATCGAGGCGCCGACGATGTGCGCCTGCTCGATGTCCAGATGGTCCAACAAGGCGGCGGCGTCGTCGGCCATGTCTTCCAGCCGGTAGGCCGCCTGGCTGGGCAGACCGAGAAACGACCGGACCAGCCGCACCGGCAGGGGCTGCTGGGCGGATTGCCGTTCCGACTTGGTGGACAGGCCGACGTCGCGGTTGTCGAAGCGGATGACGCGCAGGCCCTGGTTGACCAGGCGTTCGCAGAATCCGGTCCGCCACAACAACATTTGGGCGCCCAGGCCCATGATGAGCAGCACCGGGGGATGGTCCAGCTCGCCCATGTCCTCGTAGTAGAGCTTCACATCCCCGGAGACGGCGGTGCCGCTACGAACGTCCACGGCGCTAGACCTCGACGTCCGCGGAATGCTCGCGGCTGACCTCGACCATGAAGTTGGCGAAGTACCCGGTCAGCTGCGGATCGGACATCATCTGCCACCTCGGCGCCAGCAGCTTCATGTACCGCTCGACGTAGAGGAACTGCTTACCGATCAACACCAGCTCGCGCGGCAACTTCACGTCGTAGGCGTCGGCCAGGGCGGACAGTTGGCGGCCGATGTCGGCGTAGGACATGTCGCCCAGTGACTGCATGGTCAGCGGGGTGGCGAACTTCTCCAGGTCCTTGGCGGCCTGCGCCTCAGGTTTCACCGTGCCGACGGCGCCCATCAGCACGACGATCTTGCCCGCAGCGGCGTGGTCCTTCTTGACCAGCAGCGCGTACACCAGTTCGCGCAGCAGCCAGCGGGTGCGCGGGTCGATGCGGCCCATGATCCCGAAGTCGAAGAACACGATGCGGCCCTCATCGTCGACGTAGAGGTTGCCCGCATGCAGGTCGCCGTGGAACAACCCGTGCCGCAGCCCGCCCTCGAACAGGCTGAACAGCAGGGCTTTGACCAGCTCGGTGCCGTCGAAGCCGGCCTTGCGGATCGCCGCGACGTTGTCGATGCGGATCCCGTGCACCCGTTCCATCGTCAACACGCGTTGGCTGGTGAAGTTCCAATGCACCTGCGGCACCCGGATGTTCTTGCCCAGCGGCGACGCGTGCAGATGCGACACCCAGGCGTCCATGGACTGGGCTTCCAGCCGAAAGTCCAGCTCTTCGGCCAGGTTGTCGGAGAAGTCGGCGACCACGTCCTGCGCCGAGAGCCGACGGCCCAGCTTGGCCAGTTCGACGGCTTGGGCGAAGCGCTGCAGGATCTGCAGGTCGGCGGCCACCCGGCGGCGGATGCCCGGCCGCTGGATCTTGACCACTACCTCTTCGCCGCTCTGCAACGTCGCGTAGTGCACCTGGGCGATCGAGGCGGACGCGAACGGTTCTTCTTCGAAGTGGGCGAACAGGTTGGCGGGCTCGTCGCCGAGTTCCTCGACGAATAGTTTGTGCACCTCGTCGGTGTCGGCGGGCGGCACCCGGTCCAGCAGGCTGCGGAACTCGCGGGACAGCGACTCGCCGAACGCCCCCGGGCTCGACGCGATGATCTGGCCGAACTTCACGTACGTCGGACCCAGGTCGGCGAACGTCTGCGGAATCTGCTTGATGACCTTCTGTTGCCACGACCCTTTGCCGGGCAGGCTGGTGACCACGCGCGCAGCGGTGCGGGTGACCTGCCAACCGGTGACAGCTACCCGGGCCGCTTCGACCGGCAAGGGCACCCGGTCCAGCTTGGCCACATCGCGATGCTTGGTGGAACTCATTTGAGCAGTGTGCCAAACCTGGATGGTCAACTCTAAATTTGCGTGACCCCGCTCACGTGCTTTACGCCGGACTGGCCGGTCTGCGCCACGGCGTGATCCACGGCTTCGGTTCCCAATTCTCCAACCCGGCGATGAGTTCGTACATAGTGGCGCCGTCGATGGATTCCCGGATGATGTCGGCTTGCCCGGAGTGCCGGGCCAGCTCGTTGATCACGTGCAACAGGACCCAGCGCACCGACCAGGCGTCGATGTCTGTCGGGAACCACGGGGCGTCCCGCGGCACCGGTACCCGGGCATCGAGGTCGGCGGTCTCGGCCAGCCGCAGGGTCCGGGCATTCTGCTCGGTGAAGGCCCGCAGCAGCCCGGCCAGTGTCTCGTCCGGTCCCATCACGTACTCGGCGTGGAACTGCGCGGCTCGCACCTCGAACGGTCGGGTGTCCCGCTCCGGCTCGCCGGGTGCGGCGGCGACCCGCGCCATCCAGCTGCGCTGCATGCCGGTGGCGTGTTTGACCAGGCCGCCAATTGACAGCGCGCTGGCCGACGGCGTCGAGCGCGCCTGTTCGTCGGTGAGTCCGTAGCAGACGGCGAAGTACGCGCTCTGGTGGTAGGCGAGGTATTCACGCAGCGCGCTGCGTTCGTCGGCTACTGGTGCGGCAAGTGCAGGCATGTATCACTCCTTGTGTAGGTAGAGGTCGCGCAGGCAGGCGATTTCGGCGCCGTGATGGATCGCTTCCCGATTGATGTGCAGGACGAGTTCGATCAGCGCGTACTCGGCATAGGGACCTTCGGCGGGGCCGCAGGGGCGGTTCAGGTCGGTTGCGGACAGCGAACGCACGCCGGCGATCCAGCCCGCATAGGTCTCGTCGAGTTGGTGCAGCGCGGTGCCGGCGTCGGTGGCATAGGTCCAATGGTGATAGTCGGCCGGCGGCCCGCCGAAATGGTTGTGGTTGCGCATCGCGAAAACACCGACGATCACGTGGGCCAGCCGCCAGGCGATGGTGGTGAACGGAACCGGATCCGGTGTCGGGTAGGCGAAGTCGATCGAGCCGTCCGCGTGGACGGTCCAGCAGTCGGGTACCGGCTGCCAGAAGTACTCGTCGTCGGTCAGACCCGCCAGGCGGGGACGCAGTTGGGTGCGCCAGTGCACGTCCAGTTGATCGGCCAGCTGTGCGGTCAGGTCTGCCATGTCCACCGAGTTTTCCATCCACGACGGCTGCCGGTCGCCGTAAGGTGCGGGAATGCAGGTGATTTCGGTCGGTTCGACCGAACTGTTCGTCGGTCCGTCCCAGGCGCCGTTGCAGCTCGTGCAGGTCGGGGTTGCCGTCACCGGACCGACGACGGTCTACGTCGACGGCGACGGCCTGAGTGGGTCGATGGTGGCCGAACCCGGACAACTCTTGCTCGAGATCCCGGTCAAGGTGCGCCGCCCCGTCGTCGGACAGCGACGGGCGGCACGCGTGCGGGCGGGCGACGCCGACATGCCCTTCGAGTTCGTGGTGGCCGAGCCCGGTTGGACGATGTTCATGATCAGCCATTTCCACTACGACCCGGTGTGGTGGAACACCCAGGGTGCCTACACCAGCGAATGGACCGAAGACCCGCCCGGACGCGCCCGGCAGACCAATGGTTTCGAGTTGGTGCACGCGCATCTGGAGATGGCCCGTCGCGATCCTGACTACAAGTTCGTGCTGGCCGAGGTCGACTACCTCAAGCCGTACTGGGACACCCGGCCGCAGGATCGCGCCGACCTGCGCCGGTTCCTCGCCGACGGCCGGGTCGAGGTGATGGGCGGCACCTACAACGAGCCGAACACCAACCTCACCAGTCCGGAGACGACCATCCGAAACTTCGTGCACGGCATCGGGTTTCAGCGCGATGTGCTGGGCGCGGACCCGGCCACCGCCTGGCAACTCGATGTCTTCGGCCACGATCCGCAGTTCCCGGGAATGGCTGCCGACGCCGGGCTGACCTCGAGCTCGTGGGCGCGTGGACCGCACCATCAGTGGGGTCCGGGGCAGGACGGCATGCAGCGCATGCAGTTCTCCAGCGAATTCGAGTGGATCTCGCCGTCGGGCAACGGTCTGCTCACCCACTACATGCCGGCCCACTATTCGGCGGGCTGGTGGATGGACTCGTCGACCACGGTGCAGGAGGCCGAGGAAGCCACCTACGCGCTGTTCGACCGGCTCAAGAAGGTCGCGCTGACCCGCAACGTGTTATTGCCGGTAGGCACCGACTACACCCCGCCCAACAAGTGGGTCACCGAGATTCATCGCGACTGGGCTGCCCGCTACACCTGGCCGCGCTTCGTGTGCGGGCTGCCGCGCGAATTCTTCGCCGCGGTGCGCGCCGAACTCGGCGAGCGGGGCGCAGTGGCCTCGCCTCAGACCCGCGACATGAACCCCATCTACACCGGCAAGGACGTGTCCTACATCGACACCAAACAAGCCAACCGTGCGGCGGAGAACATCGTCCTGGACGCTGAGCGCTTCGCGGTGTTCGCCGGGCTGATGACCGGTGCCGAGTACCCGCAGGCAGCGTTGTCGAAGGCATGGGTGCAGCTGGCCTACGGCGCCCACCACGACGCGATCACCGGATCGGAATCCGACCAGGTCTACCTGGACCTGCTGACCGGCTGGCGCGACGCCTGGGAGCTGGGCGGCACCGCGCGGGACAACTCGCTGCAGCTGCTGTCCGGCGCGGTGGCCCGCGAGCGCGACTCGGTGGTGGTGTGGAACCCGTTGACGCAGCAGCGCAGCGACGTCGTGACCCTGCGGTTGGACGCGCCGGCTGCCGGGGTGCGGGTGCTGGACTCCGACGGGATCGAGGTGCCCGCGCAGGTTGACGACGACGCGTGCTCGGTCAGCTGGCTCGCCCGGGATCTGCCGTCGCTGGGCTGGCGCACGTACCGGCTGGTTCCCGGCGACGCCGCGGGCTGGGTCCCGAAGGCGGGCCGGGAGATCGCCAACGAGCATTACCGCCTGACCGTCGACCCGCAACGCGGCGGGGCGGTGACCTCGCTGGTACACCAGGGCCGCGAACTGATCGCCGTCGGCGAAGTCGGCAACGAGCTCGCCGTCTACGACGAATACCCCGCGCACCCGACCCAGGGCGAAGGTCCCTGGCACCTGCTGCCCATGGGCCCGGTGGTCGGGTCCGCGGGAGAACCCGCGACCGTGCAGGCCTATCGCGGGCCACTGGGCCAGCGGCTGGTCGTCCAGGGTGGCATCGGCACCCTGTTGCGGTACACCCAGACCCTGACGCTGTGGCACCAGGTCGACCGTCTGGACTGCCGCACCACCATCCACGACTTCATCGGCGAGGACAGGTTGTTGCGGCTGCGCTGGCCGTGTCCGGTGCCTGGCGCGACGCCGGTCAGTGAAGTCGGGGACGCCGTCGTCGGGCGCGGATTCGCGTTGTTACATGACGGGGACCGTTCGGTGGACACCGCGCAGCACCTGTGGACGCTGGACAATCCGGCCTACGGCTGGTTCGGGTTGTCGTCAGTGGTTCGCGTGCGGATCGGGAGCGCCACGCGGGCAATCTCGGTGGCCGAGGTGATCGCGCCGTCGGAAACCGTGTCGGGTCCGTTGGCTCGCGACCTGATGGTGGCGCTGGTGCGCGCCGGTGTGACGGCCACCTGCAGCGGCGCCGACCGACCCCGCTACGGCCACCTCGACGTCGACTCCAACCTGCCTGACGCCCGGATCGTGCTGGGTGGGCCGGCTGGCAACGTATTCACCGCGGCGCTGCTGGCCGAGGCCGATCCGGCCTATGCCGACGAACTCGAACGGCAACTCACCAAGACCGGCAAGGCGCGGATATGGGTGCCGGCGGCGACGGACCTGACCGCGGTCTGGGTGCCTGACGCCGACCTGCGGGCCCGCCGCGCGCTGCCGGTGCTGGTGATCGCCGGACGCGACGACAAGAGCTTGGCCGCCGCGATCGCCTCGGTGATTCGCGACCTGGCCGACGCCGAGATCGTCGTCCGCCAGCGCTGCCCGGTCGACGCCGCGACGTTCGAGGACTACACCGTCGCTGTACTGAACCGCGGGGTGCCCAGCTTCGCGGTGGACACCGAAGGCACCCTGCACACGGCGCTGATGCGGTCCTGCACGGGCTGGCCGTCGGGCATCTGGATCGACGAGCCACGCCGCACCGCGCCGGACGGTTCGAACTTCCAACTGCAGCACTGGACCCATGATTTCGACTACGCGCTGGTCTGCGGCCGCGGTGATTGGCGGCGCGCCGGGGTGCCGGTCCGCAGCGCCCAGTTCACCAACCCGCTGATTGCGGTGGCTCCCCGCGACCAGCACGGGGCGTTGCCGCCGGTTGGGTCGCTGCTGCGGGTCGAGCCCGAGTCGGTAACGCTGGGGGCGCTCAAGGCCGCCGGGAACCCGCTGACCTCCGGCCGCGCCGAACCCGTCACATCGAGTGACGTGGCCCTGCGGCTGGTCGAATCGACCGGTGCGGCGACTCGGGTCGAGGTCAGCTCGGAACTCGGTGAGCTGAGCGCGATCCGGCACGCGAATCTGCTGGAAGTGGCGCAGCGCCGCACCAGCGCCATCCGGCTGCACGGCTACCAGGTCGCAACTGTTCGAGGTCACCTCGACGTGCCTGCCCTACCTGTCGAACCTACTGAGCTGGCTCCGCCGGCCGAGGTGGCCCAGCCGCTCTACGCCCGCTACTGGTTGCACAATCGCGGCCCGGCACCGCTGGGCGGACTACCGGCCGTCGCCCACCTGCATCCGCAGCAGCTCAGCGCCGAGGCGGGCGACACGGTGACACTTCGTCTCACCGCTGCCAGCGACTGCACCGATGCCGAAGTGGGCGGCACCGTCGAGGTGCGGTGTCCCGACGGTTGGTCCGCCCAACCGGCCGAATTGCCCTTCACCCTGGGCGTCGGTGCGCACCTGGAAACCGACATCGTGCTCACCATCCCGGCGCACGCGCCGGCAGGGTTATATCCGGTCCGGGCGCAGTTGCGCCTGATCTCCGACGTGCCGTCGTGGCGGCAGGTGGTCGAGGACGTCACCGTCCTGGCCGTGGGAACCGACGACGACGAACTCCTCCATCTGCGGGACGGTCCGACCGACATCGTGCTTTCCGCGGGACAAGCGACGCGGCTGACCGTCACGATCGGCAGCCGGGCCCGGGCCGATCTGGCGCTCGAGGCACACCTGATCAGCCCGTGGGGGACGTGGGAGTGGATCGGGCCGGCCGCGGTCGGGGCCGTCCTACCGGCCGGCGGCGCCGTCGAGCTGACCTTCGATGTGGCACCGCCCCGCTGGCAGGATCCCGGGCAGTGGTGGGCGCTGGTCCGGGTCGGCTGTGCGGGCCGGTTGGTCTATTCGCCGGCGGTCAAGGTGACGGTGACATGACCCATCACGTGGTGGCGACGGTCGGCGGCGCCGAGGTCGAGGAAGCCGAAGTCGACGCGCGCGAGGCGCGGTTGCGCAACGGACCTCGTGCTGCCCCGTTGCCGGCTGTCGGCACCAGCGAGGGCCGCCAGTTGCGGCGCTGGCTCACGCAGCTGATCGTGACCGAGCGGGTGGTTGCCGCCGAAGCGACCGCCCGTGGCCTGTCCGCCCTCGATGCCCCACCCGAGGCTGACCTGCTGCCCGACGTCACCGCCCGGCTGGAGATCGGCAGCATCGCCGCCGCGGCGCTGGCCGACCCGCCGGCGCGCGCGTTGTTCGCCGATGTCACCGCGGGTGTCGACGTCAGCGACGACGATGTCGCCGACTATCACCGGCGCAACCCGATGCGGTTCGCGCCGGCCCGCCCCGCCGGACTCGGATGGCGGACGCCGACGCTGGTCGCCCCGCCGCTCGATCAGGTGCGGCAGGCGGTCGCCGGGCATCTGCTGGGGGCTGCTCGGCGGCGCGCGTTCCGGGTCTGGCTGGACGTGCGTCGCGCCGAACTGGTGCAGCTGGCCCCCGGTTACGAGCATCCTGGCGATCCCCGCCAGCCTGACAACACCCACCGACACTGATGCTGACCCTCTGCCTGGACATCGGCGGCACCAAGATCGCAGCCGGTCTCGTTGACGACGTCGGCGCGCTGGTGCACACCGCTACCTGCCCGACGCCGGCCGGTGTCGATGAAGAACAGATCTGGGCCGCGGTCGAGGCCCTGATACGCGACGGACTGCACGCGGCGGGCGGGGTGGTGGCCGGCGTCGGGATCGCGTCGGCCGGTCCGGTGGACCTGGCCGGCGGCACGGTCAGCCCGATCAATATCCCGGCCTGGCGCGGTTTCCCACTGCAGCAACGGGTTTCAGCCGTCGTGCCCGGGGTGCGGGTACGGCTGGGCGGTGACGGCGTGTGCATGGCACTCGGTGAGCACTGGCAGGGCGCGGGACGCGGTGCCGGCTTCCTGCTGGGCATGGTGGTGTCCACCGGGGTGGGCGGGGGCCTGGTGCTCGAAGGGTTGCCCTATGACGGCCGCACCGGTAATGCCGGTCACGTCGGTCATGTGGTGGTCGACCCGAACGGTCGGGGGTGTGCCTGCGGTGGGCGCGGCTGCGTCGAGACCGTCGCGTCCGGTCCGTCGATGGTGCGTTGGGCTCGGGAAAACGGCTGGTCAGCGCCGCCGGCGGCGAGCGCCAAGGAGTTGGCCGACGCGGCCGCCACCGGAGATCCGCTGGCGCTTGCGGCATTTCAGCGGGGAGCCGCCGCGCTGGCCGCGATGATCGCCTCCGTCGGCGCGGTATGCGACCTGGACCTGGTGGTTATCGGCGGGGGAGTGGCCCGCTCCGGGCCCCTGCTGTTCGACCCGCTGCGTGCGGCGCTGGCCGAATATGCCCGATTGGACTTCCTGACCGGTCTGCGGGTGCTGCCCGCCGAACTCGGCGGAAATGCCGGGCTGGTGGGCGCGGCGCGCCTGGCCGGGCTGTAGCGAGCGGCGCGCCGCGGCAGCGTCGTGGGTCGCGCGTGGGTGCGAATTGGCTGTTCGGACCAGGCCAGGCTATGGTGGGTGCCGATCCACCGAAGACCGTCGGTCACCGAGCAATCGGTTGAAGGTCCGGGAACATCCCGGCGGCCCACGCAGGAGGACGAGGCAAGACCGCCGGCCTACGCGCCGGTGAATCCCAACGCCCCGGCCGCAGCCTGCGCCGGGGCGTTAGTCGTCTGCGGTGGAACGAGACGCCGAGTCCACACACGTACAGGAGGCATGCATGGCCAGGGCTGACAAAGCCACCGCCGTCGCCGACATCGCCGAGCACTTCAAGAGTTCGAGCGCGACCGTCATCACCGAGTACCGCGGTCTGTCGGTGGCCAACCTCGCCGAGCTGCGCCGATCGCTGGGGGAGGGAACCACCTACGCGGTGGCCAAGAACACCCTCATCAAGCGCGCTGCCTCCGAGGCCGGCATCGAAGGGCTCGACGAGCTGTTCGCCGGTCCGACGGCGATCGCATTCGTCACCGGTGAGCCGGTGGATGCCGCCAAGGCACTGAAGACCTTCGCCAAGGAGCACAAGGCGCTGGTCATCAAGGGCGGCTACATGGACGGACACGCGCTGTCCGTCTCCGAGGTCGAGCGCATCGCCGACCTGGAATCCCGCGAGGTGCTGCTGGCCAAGCTGGCCGGTGCGATGAAGGGCAACCTCGCCAAGGCTGCCGGGCTGTTCAATGCGCCCGCGTCGCAGATGGCCCGCCTGCTGGCCGCTCTGCAAGAGAAGAAGGACTCCGAAGCCCCCGCAGCCGCAGCTGCGGAGACGCCCGCAGCTGCCGAGGCACCCGCCGAAGCGGCATCCGCCGAATAACTCCGACCAAACGCACAAAGTTCAGAAAGGACCCACACCATGGCAAAACTGTCCAGCGACGACCTGCTCGACGCCTTCAAGGAAATGACCCTGTTGGAGCTCTCCGACTTCGTCAAGAAGTTCGAGGAGACCTTCGAGGTCACCGCGGCCGCCCCGGTCGCCGTCGCCGCGGCCGGCCCGGCCGGTGGCGGCGCAGCCGCTGAGGCCGCCGAGGAGCAGACCGAGTTCGACGTGATCCTCGAGGCCGCCGGTGAGAAGAAGATCGGTGTCATCAAGGTGGTCCGCGAGATCGTCTCCGGCCTGGGCCTCAAGGAGGCCAAGGACCTGGTCGACGGCGCGCCCAAGCCGCTGCTGGAGAAGGTCGCCAAGGAGGCCGCCGACGAGGCCAAGGCCAAGCTCGAGGCCGCCGGCGCCAGCGTCACCGTCAAGTAGTTCCATCCGCGCAGCCCTCGGGCATCCCGGCAACGGGGTCCCGGGGGCTTCCGCGTTTATCAGCGCAGTGCAGCCAGCTGCGAGCGCTGTACCCGCTCAGCTGAATCGCCTAGGGCGACCAGCAGATTCGTGGTCATTGCGGCCAGCACGGGGACCAGTGCCGAGCCGTCGGCGCCGTAAAACCCGGCCAGCTCGAGCATCACGTAACCGTGGATGAGCGCCCAGAATTGGGCTGCCGTGGCCACCACGGACGCATCGTCGTCCGCCGGGCACGCCGTGATCCGGCCGGCGAGAATGCACCGGTGCACCGCGCGCACCACGTGGGCGAAGCTGGGTTCGTGCTGCTCGATCTCGTCGAGCGACAGCGTCAGGACGTCGCCGGTCGGCGCGTTGATGCCGTGCGCACTGGTGCTGCCGAACATCAGCCGGTACATGTGCGGGCGCTCGATCGCATACCGCCGGTAGGCGGCTCCGACGGACATCAGATCGGCCACCGGGTCGTCGGTCTCCGGCACCGCCAAGGCGGCGTCGAACTGGCGTAGACCCTCCTCGGCGACCGCGGCGATGAGTTCGCGCATCCCGCCGAAATGGGTGTACACGGCCATCGTCGAGGTGCCGGCGGCACCGGCCACCTTGCGGGTCTGCAGCGCATCGGGACCGTGCTCGTCGAGCAAGTCCACCGCGGCCTGCACCATCTGGTCGCGAACGCTGCGCTGGGTCGAAGTCATCTCGCCAAACAATATTGCCATCTCCTCGGCGGCGGCGTACCGTCCCAATAACAGCGTAATAACAACGTTATAGGAGTTCAGCGATGACGGCCACGCAGACCGCCCAAGCCGGCAACCCGTACCTGAGCGGTTTTCTGGCACCGGTGCGGGCCGAACTGACCGCAACCGACCTCGAGGTCACCGGCCACATTCCCGAGCACCTCAGCGGACGCTATCTGCGCAACGGTCCCAACCCGGTCGCCGAGGTCGACCCGACTACCTACCACTGGTTCAGCGGGGACGCGATGGTGCACGGGGTCGCGCTGCGCGACGGCAAGGCCACCTGGTACCGCAACCGCTGGGTGCGCACCCCTGCGGTGTGCGCCGCATTGGGCGAGCCGCAGCCCGCGGGGCTGGACCCGCGGGCCGGCATGCTGTCGGTGGGGCCCAACACCAACGCGTTGAGTCACGCCGGCCGGACGCTAGCCCTGGTCGAGGGTGGCGGCGCCAACTACGAGTTGACCGACGAGCTGGACACGGTCGCGCCCTGCGACTTCGACGGAACCCTCTTCGGCGGCTACACCGCCCACCCGCACCGCGATCCGGCGACCGGGGAATTGCATGCCCTGTCCTACTCCTTCACCCGCGGACGCACCGTGCAGTACTCGGTGATCGACACCAACGGACGTGCCCGTCGCACGGTGGACGTCCGAGTGGGCGGGTCGCCGATGATGCACGACTTCTCGCTGACCGAGAAGTACGTCGTGATCTACGACCTGCCCGTAACGTTCGACCCGATCCAGGTCCTGCCGGTGCGGGTGCCGCGCAGACTGACCAGGCCGGCTCGCCTGGTGGCGGAGTCGCTGCTGGGTCGCGTACGGGTACCCAACCCCGTCGCGGCGATGATCAACCGGAACCGGCAGCCCGTGCACAAGATGCCGTACCGCTGGAACGCCGACTATCCGGCGCGCATCGGCGTTCTGCCCCGCGAGGGCACCGGCCGAGACGTCCGGTGGTTCGACGTCGAGCCGTGCTACGTCTATCACCCGCTCAACGCCTACAGCGAAGACCGCGGCGGCAACGAGGTGCTGGTCCTGGACGTGGTGCGCTATGCGCGGATGTTCGATCACGACCTGCGCGGTCCCGGCGACAGCAAGCCCACCCTGGACCGCTGGACGATCAACCTGACCACCGGCGCAGTCAGCACCGAGCGCCGCGACGACCGCCCGCAGGAGTTTCCCCGGATCAACGAGACCTTGCTGGGCGCCAAGCACCGGTTCGGCTACACCCTCGGTGTCGACGGCGGCTATCTCTCCGGCGGCGCCCGCGACATGTCGACGGCGGTGTACAAGCACGACTACGCAACTGGCGCCCGCGAAGTCGCCGCCCTCGATCCGGACCTGTTGATGGGGGAGATGTCCTTCGTGCCCAACCCGGCCACGTCCCCGGCAAGCCGGGTCGAGGATGACGGCGTCCTGATGGGTCTGGGCAGCCGCCGCGACACCGACACCGGCGTGCTGTTGCTGCTGGATGCGCAGACCCTGGAAACGAGGGCCACCGTGGAACTTCCGCAGCGGGTCCCCATGGGCTTCCACGGCAATTGGGCACCTTTTGAATAGGGTGTGCTGGGCGGATTGTTATTGATCCAACCCTGATGCGTAGACCGGCCGTGCGCTACAGTGACTCAAGCCACACGGGGCTGGTGGCTGAACCGCGCGTCGACGGAAGGGTCTCCCATGGGTGTCGCGATCGAGGTAAACGGGCTTACCAAGTCGTTCGGATCCTCGAGGATTTGGGAAGACGTCACGCTCACCGTCCCCGCCGGAGAGGTCAGCGTGCTGCTGGGCCCGTCGGGTACCGGCAAGTCGGTGTTCCTGAAGTCATTGATCGGCCTGCTGAAGCCGGAGCGCGGCTCGATCCTCATCGACGGCACCGACATCATCGAGTGCTCGGCCAAAGAGCTCTACGAGATCCGCACCCTGTTCGGGGTGCTGTTCCAGGACGGCGCGCTGTTCGGCTCGATGAACCTGTTCGACAACACCGCTTTCCCGCTGCGGGAGCACACCAAGAAGAAGGAAAAAGAGATCCGCGACATCGTCATGGAGAAACTGACGATGGTGGGTCTCGGCGGTGACGAGAAGAAGTTCCCGGGTGAGATCTCCGGCGGTATGCGCAAGCGTGCCGGCCTGGCGCGGGCCCTGGTGCTCGACCCGCAGATCATTCTGTGCGACGAGCCGGACTCGGGTCTGGACCCGGTCCGTACCGCCTACCTGAGCCAGCTGATCATGGACATCAACGCCCAGATCGACGCCACCATCCTGATCGTGACCCACAACATCAACATCGCCCGCACTGTGCCGGACAACATGGGCATGTTGTTCCGGAAGCACCTGGTCATGTTCGGACCCCGCGAGGTGCTGCTGACCAGCGACGAGCCGGTGGTGCGGCAGTTCCTCAACGGTCGGCGTATCGGGCCGATCGGTATGTCGGAGGAAAAGGACGAGGCCACCATGGCCGAGGAGCAGGCCGCGCTCGACGCGGGCCAGCACGCCGGTGGTGTCGAGGACATCGAGGGAGTGCCGCCGCAGATCCAGGCGTCGCCCGGGATGCCGGAGCGCAAAGGCGTCGCCCGCCGGCAGGCCCGGGTGCGCGCCATGCTGCACACCCTGCCGAAGAACGCTCAGGAAGCGATCCTGGACGACCTCGAAGGCACCCACAAGTACACCTCGCACGAGTACTGATCCGACCGGTCGCTGCCGAGTTCTGCTGCGCAGGATTCCGGCGTGCCGCCGCGCGCCCGCCGGTCGTCGGCGATGCCCCCACCAGCGGGCATCGCGGAAAATTTCTCCACACCTCTGCACAACTTGCCGTGCCCACCTCTTGACGGAACAGCCCAAACGGGTCAATCTGTTGGGCAGCATGTGTACGCGGGATATCGCAGGTGCCAGCCAGCGCCGGTCTTCCACGGACCGCGTGCGACCGTGTGTAGTGGTGCGCATTTGAGGAATGTACTGTCCTGCGCTATTGTTGGACGTTGCGCTGGCTACTTCCTGCCCACCTCACACCCGCCACTTGACACCGTGGTCTTAGCCTGAGCCCTTTTCTGCGGCTCAGCTATTCAGTTGCGTGCGTGAGATCCGGACAGTTCGTCCGCCAGCCGAACCGATAAACATCTGCGGCGAACAGACCCGGTGGCGTCTCCTCAGGGCTCTCATAGTCGCACGAGGTGCTGGAAGGACGCATCTTGGCTGATTTCCGCCAGAGCAACACAGGTCGCCCACAGAGTTCTTCGAACAGCTCCGTACCCGGGGCTCCCAACCGGGTTTCTTTCGCCAAGCTGCGTGAACCGCTCGAGGTCCCGGGATTGCTCGACGTTCAGACCGATTCATTCGAGTGGCTGATCGGCTCGCAGCGCTGGCGTGAGACCGCCGCCAAGCGCGGCGACGTCAACCAGATGGGCGGTCTCGAAGAGGTTCTCTACGAGCTTTCGCCGATCGAGGACTTCTCCGGCTCGATGTCGCTGTCTTTCTCCGACCCGCGCTTTGACGACGTCAAGGCACCGGTCGACGAGTGCAAAGACAAGGACATGACGTACGCGGCGCCGCTGTTCGTCACCGCCGAGTTCATCAACAACAACACCGGCGAGATCAAGAGCCAGACGGTGTTCATGGGTGACTTCCCGATGATGACCGAGAAGGGCACCTTCATCATCAACGGCACCGAGCGTGTCGTGGTGAGCCAGCTGGTGCGCTCGCCGGGCGTGTACTTCGACGAGACCATCGACAAGTCCACCGAGAAGATGCTGCACAGCGTCAAGGTGATCCCGAGCCGCGGTGCGTGGCTGGAGTTCGATGTTGACAAGCGCGACACCGTCGGCGTGCGCATCGACCGCAAGCGGCGTCAGCCGGTCACCGTTCTGCTCAAGGCGCTCGGCTGGACCAACGAGCAGATCCACGAGCGGTTCGGCTTCTCCGAGATCATGATGGGGACGCTGGAGAAGGACAACACCGCGGGCACCGACGAGGCGCTGCTGGACATCTACCGCAAGTTGCGCCCGGGCGAACCGCCGACCAAGGAGTCCGCGCAGACGCTGTTGGAGAACCTGTTCTTCAAGGAGAAGCGTTACGACCTGGCCCGCGTCGGCCGCTACAAGGTCAACAAGAAGCTCGGGCTGAATGTCGGTGCGCCGATCACCAGTTCGACGCTGACCGAAGAGGACATCGTCGCCACCATCGAATATCTGGTCCGGCTGCACGAAGGCCAGCACGAGATGACGGTGCCCGGCGGCACCGAGGTGCCGGTGGAAACCGACGACATCGACCACTTCGGCAACCGCCGGTTGCGTACGGTCGGCGAGCTGATCCAGAACCAGATCCGGGTCGGCATGTCCCGCATGGAGCGCGTCGTGCGCGAGCGGATGACCACTCAGGACGTCGAGGCCATCACGCCGCAGACCCTGATCAACATCCGTCCGGTCGTCGCTGCGATCAAGGAGTTCTTCGGCACCAGCCAGCTCTCGCAGTTCATGGACCAGAACAACCCGTTGTCGGGTCTGACCCACAAGCGTCGTCTGTCGGCGCTGGGGCCGGGTGGTCTGTCGCGGGAACGGGCCGGTCTGGAAGTCCGGGACGTGCACCCGTCGCACTACGGCCGCATGTGCCCGATCGAGACCCCGGAAGGGCCCAACATCGGCCTGATCGGGTCGCTGTCGGTGTACGCGCGGGTCAACCCGTTCGGGTTCATCGAGACGCCTTATCGCAAGGTGGTCGACGGTGTGGTGTCCGACGAGATCCACTACCTGACCGCGGACGAGGAGGACCGCCACGTGGTGGCGCAGGCCAACTCGCCGATCGACGAGGGCGGCCGATTCATCGAGCCGCGCGTCCTGGTCCGTCGAAAGGCCGGCGAGGTCGAGTACGTGCCGTCCTCCGAGGTGGACTACATGGACGTCTCGCCGCGCCAGATGGTGTCGGTCGCGACCGCGATGATCCCGTTCCTCGAGCACGACGACGCCAACCGGGCCCTGATGGGCGCCAACATGCAGCGCCAGGCGGTCCCGCTGGTGCGCAGCGAGGCGCCCCTGGTGGGTACCGGAATGGAGTTGCGCGCGGCCATCGACGCCGGAGACGTCGTGGTGGCCGAGAAGGCGGGCGCCATCGAGGAGGTCTCGGCGGACTACATCACCGTCATGCACGACGACGGCACCCGGCGCACCTACCGGATGCGCAAGTTCGCCCGCTCCAACCACGGCACCTGTGCCAACCAGTCCCCGATCGTCGACGCCGGCGACCGGGTGGAGGCCGGCCAGGTGATCGCCGACGGGCCCTGCACCGAGAACGGTGAGATGGCTCTGGGCAAGAACCTGCTGGTGGCGGTCATGCCGTGGGAGGGTCACAACTACGAGGACGCCATCATCCTGTCTAACCGCCTCGTCGAAGAGGACGTGCTGACCTCGATCCACATCGAAGAGCACGAGATCGACGCCCGCGACACCAAGCTGGGCGCCGAGGAGATCACCCGGGACATCCCGAACGTCTCCGACGAGGTGCTGGCCGACCTGGACGAGCGCGGCATCGTGCGTATCGGTGCCGAGGTGCGCGACGGCGACATCCTGGTCGGCAAGGTCACGCCCAAGGGTGAGACCGAGCTGACCCCGGAAGAGCGGCTGCTGCGCGCGATCTTCGGCGAGAAGGCCCGCGAGGTTCGCGACACCTCCCTGAAGGTGCCGCACGGTGAGTCCGGCAAGGTCATCGGCATCCGGGTGTTCTCCCGCGAGGACGACGACGAACTGCCCGCCGGCGTCAACGAGCTGGTCCGGGTGTATGTGGCTCAGAAGCGCAAGATCTCCGACGGCGACAAGCTGGCCGGACGGCACGGCAACAAGGGCGTCATCGGCAAGATCCTGCCGGTGGAAGACATGCCGTTCCTGCCGGACGGCACTCCGGTCGACATCATCCTGAACACGCACGGTGTGCCGCGACGGATGAACATCGGCCAGATTCTGGAGACTCACCTGGGGTGGGTGGCCAAGGCCGGCTGGAACATCGAGGGTGCCCCGGACTGGGCGGCGAATCTGCCCGAGGAGCTGCGGCACGCCCAACCGAACCAGATCGTGTCCACCCCGGTGTTCGACGGCGCCAAGGAAGAGGAGCTGCAGGGCTTGCTCTCGGCGACGCTGCCCAACCGCGACGGCGAGGTGCTGGTCAACGAGGACGGCAAGGCGGTGCTCTTCGACGGGCGCAGCGGTGAGCCGTTCCCGTACCCGGTGACCGTCGGCTACATGTACATCATGAAGCTGCACCACCTGGTGGACGACAAGATCCACGCCCGCTCCACCGGTCCGTACTCGATGATCACCCAGCAGCCGCTGGGTGGTAAGGCGCAGTTCGGTGGTCAGCGGTTCGGTGAGATGGAGTGCTGGGCCATGCAGGCCTACGGCGCGGCGTACACGCTGCAGGAGCTGTTGACCATCAAGTCCGACGACACCGTCGGCCGGGTCAAGGTCTACGAGGCGATCGTCAAGGGCGAGAACATCCCCGAGCCGGGCATTCCCGAGTCGTTCAAGGTGCTGCTCAAGGAACTGCAGTCGCTGTGCCTCAATGTCGAGGTGCTGTCGTCGGACGGTGCGGCCATCGAGCTGCGCGAAGGCGAGGACGAAGATCTCGAGCGGGCTGCGGCCAACCTGGGAATCAACTTGTCGCGCAACGAATCTGCCTCCGTCGAGGACCTCGCCTAACTATCAGTTTCAACACCCGCAAGGGGAAAGGGAGTTACGTGTTAGACGTCAACTTCTTCGATGAACTCCGCATCGGCCTGGCCACCGCGGAAGACATCCGTCAGTGGTCCTACGGCGAGGTCAAGAAGCCGGAGACCATCAACTACCGCACGCTCAAGCCGGAGAAGGACGGCCTGTTCTGCGAGAAGATCTTCGGACCGACTCGCGACTGGGAGTGCTACTGCGGCAAGTACAAGCGGGTGCGCTTCAAGGGCATCATCTGTGAGCGCTGCGGCGTCGAGGTGACCCGTGCCAAGGTGCGCCGGGAGCGGATGGGCCACATCGAGCTGGCCGCGCCGGTCACCCACATCTGGTACTTCAAGGGCGTGCCCTCGCGCCTGGGGTACCTGCTGGACCTGGCGCCCAAGGATCTCGAGAAGATCATCTACTTCGCGGCCTACGTGATCACCGCGGTCGACGACGAGATGCGGCACAACGAGCTGTCCACGCTCGAAGCCGAGATGGTGGTGGAGCGCAAGGCCGTCGAGGACCAGCGCGACGCCGACCTCGAGGCCCGGGCGCAGAAGCTCGAGGCCGACCTGGCCGAACTGGAGGCCGAGGGCGCCAAAGCCGACGCCAAGCGCAAGGTCCGGGACGGCGGCGAGCGTGAGATGCGTCAGCTGCGCGACCGCGCCCAGCGTGAGCTGGACCGGCTCGAGGACATCTGGTCGACGTTCACCAAGCTGGCTCCCAAGCAGCTGATCGTCGACGAGAACCTCTACCGCGAGCTGCAGGACCGCTACGGCGAATACTTCACCGGCGCCATGGGCGCGGAGTCGATCCAGAAGCTGATCGAGAACTTCGACATCGACGCCGAGGCCGACATCCTGCGGGACGTGATCCGAAACGGCAAGGGGCAGAAGAAGCTTCGTGCCCTCAAGCGGCTGAAGGTGGTTGCCGCCTTCCAGCAGTCGGGCAACTCGCCGATGGGCATGGTGCTCGACGCCGTCCCGGTCATCCCGCCGGAACTTCGCCCGATGGTGCAGCTCGACGGTGGCCGGTTCGCCACGTCGGACCTCAACGACCTATACCGCCGCGTGATCAACCGCAACAACCGGTTGAAGCGACTGATCGACCTGGGTGCGCCAGAGATCATCGTCAACAACGAGAAGCGGATGCTGCAGGAGTCCGTCGACGCGTTGTTCGACAACGGCCGTCGTGGCCGTCCGGTCACCGGGCCGGGCAACCGCCCGCTGAAGTCGTTGAGCGATCTGCTCAAGGGCAAGCAGGGCCGGTTCCGGCAAAACCTGCTCGGCAAGCGCGTCGACTACTCGGGCCGTTCGGTCATCGTGGTCGGTCCGCAGCTCAAGCTGCACCAGTGCGGCCTGCCCAAGCTGATGGCGCTGGAGCTGTTCAAGCCGTTCGTGATGAAGCGACTGGTCGACCTCAACCACGCGCAGAACATCAAGAGCGCCAAGCGGATGGTGGAGCGGCAGCGTCCGCAGGTGTGGGATGTCCTGGAAGAGGTCATCGCCGAGCACCCGGTGCTGCTGAACCGCGCACCCACCCTGCACCGGTTGGGCATCCAGGCCTTCGAGCCGATGTTGGTGGAAGGCAAGGCAATTCAGCTGCACCCGTTGGTGTGTGAGGCGTTCAACGCCGACTTCGACGGTGACCAGATGGCCGTGCACCTGCCGCTCTCGGCGGAGGCACAGGCCGAGGCCCGCATCCTGATGCTGTCGTCGAACAACATCCTGTCCCCGGCGTCCGGCCGCCCGCTGGCGATGCCGCGACTGGACATGGTGACCGGGTTGTACTACCTGACCACCGAGGTCGAGGGCGGCAAGGGCGAGTACCGGCCGGCCAACGGCGACAGCCCCGAGTCGGGCGTCTACTCCTCGCCCGCCGAGGCGATCATGGCCGCCGACCGCGGCGTGCTCTCGGTGCGGGCCAAGATCAAGGTGCGGCTGACCCAGCTGCGGCCGCCGGCCGACATCGAGGCGGAGCGGTTCGGGGCCAACGGATGGCGCCCCGGCGACGCCTGGGTGGCCGAGACCACGCTGGGTCGGGTGCTGTTCAACGAGTTGCTGCCGTTGGGCTATTCGTTCGTGAACAAGCAGATGCACAAGAAGGTGCAGGCGGCGATCATCAACGATCTGGCCGAGCGTTACCCGATGATCGTGGTCGCGCAGACCGTCGACAAGCTCAAGGACGCCGGTTTCTACTGGGCGACCCGCAGCGGTGTGACGGTCTCGATGGCCGACGTGCTGGTGCCGCCGCGGAAGAAGGAGATCCTCGACAACTACGAGGAACGTGCGGAGAAGGTCGAAAAGCAGTTCCAGCGTGGCGCTCTGAACCACGACGAGCGCAACGAGGCACTGGTGGAGATCTGGAAGGAGGCCACCGACGAGGTCGGTCAGGCGCTCCGCGAGCACTATCCGCCGGACAACCCGATCATCACCATCGTCGAGTCCGGCGCCACCGGTAACTTCACCCAGACCCGGACGCTGGCCGGCATGAAGGGGCTGGTGACCAACCCGAAGGGTGAGTTCATCCCGCGTCCGATCAAGTCCTCGTTCCGCGAGGGCCTGACCGTGCTGGAGTACTTCATCAACACCCACGGTGCTCGAAAGGGCTTGGCGGACACCGCGTTGCGTACCGCCGACTCCGGTTACCTGACCCGTCGTCTGGTGGACGTGAGCCAGGACGTCATCGTCCGCGAACACGACTGCCAGACCGAGCGTGGCATCCTCGTCGAGCTGGCCGAGCGTCAGCCGGACGGCACCCTGATCCGCGACCCGTACATCGAGACCTCGGCGTACGCACGGACGCTGGGCGCCGACGCGGTGGACGAGGCCGGCAACGTCGTGGTCGCGCGCGGTGAGGACCTGGGCGACCCGTCGATCGACGCGCTGCTGGCCGCGGGGATCACGCAGATCAAGGTGCGTTCGGTGCTGACCTGCACCACCGGCACCGGCGTCTGCGCGACCTGCTACGGACGGTCCATGGCGACCGGCAAGCTGGTCGACATCGGTGAAGCCGTCGGTATCGTGGCTGCGCAGTCCATCGGTGAGCCGGGCACGCAGCTGACCATGCGTACCTTCCACCAAGGTGGTGTGGGTGAGGACATCACCGGCGGTCTGCCGCGGGTCCAGGAGCTGTTCGAGGCCCGCATCCCGCGCGGTAAGGCGCCCATCGCCGACGTCACCGGCCGGGTGCGCCTCGAGGAGGGTGAGCGCTTCTACAAGATCACCATCGTGCCCGACGACGGCGGCGAGGAAGTGGTCTACGACAAGCTCTCCAAGCGGCAACGTCTGCGGGTGTTCAAGCACGAGGACGGTTCCGAGCGCGTGTTGTCCGACGGCGACCACGTCGAGGTCGGCCAGCAGCTGATGGAAGGCTCGGCCGACCCGCACGAGGTACTGCGCGTGCAGGGCCCGCGTGAGGTGCAGATCCACCTCGTCCGGGAGACCCAGGAGGTCTACCGGGCGCAGGGTGTGTCGATCCACGACAAGCACATCGAGGTGATCGTGCGGCAGATGCTGCGCCGCGTCACCATCATCGACTCGGGCTCGACGGAGTTCCTGCCGGGTTCGCTGATCGATCGTGCCGAGTTCGAGGCGTCCAACCGCCGGGTGGTGGCCGAGGGCGGCGAGCCCGCCGCCGGGCGTCCGGTGCTGATGGGTATCACGAAGGCGTCGCTGGCCACCGACTCGTGGCTGTCGGCGGCGTCGTTCCAGGAGACCACCCGCGTGCTGACCGATGCGGCGATCAACTGCCGCAGCGACAAGCTGCAGGGTCTGAAGGAGAACGTGATCATCGGAAAGCTGATCCCGGCCGGTACCGGCATCAACCGGTACCGCAACATCCAGGTGCAGCCCACCGAGGAGGCCCGGGCTGCGGCGTACACGATCCCGTCCTACGAGGATCAGTACTACAGCCCGGACTTCGGCCAGGCCACCGGCGCCGCGGTGCCGCTGGACGACTACGGATACTCCGATTACCGG